>JADZDN010000369.1 GCA_020851015.1 Alphaproteobacteria bacterium
CGGTGTTCGCGGTGCTGGTGCTGGTGCTGCTGTTCCGGCCGGCCGGGCTGTTCGCGCCCAGCGACCCGCTCACATCGGGCGGGTCTTATGGCGGGCCCGGAAGCGCTCTTCGATCGCGTCCCACAGCTGGGCCTCGAGCTTGACGCCGTCCAGCCGGTTGATCTCCTGGATGCCGGTGGGCGAGGTGACGTTGATCTCGGTCAGGTAGCTGCCGATCACGTCGATGCCGACGAAGACCAGGCCGCGCTCTTTCAGGGTCGGGCCGATCGCCTCGCAGATCTCGCGGTCGCGCGACGTCAGCTCGGCCTTCACCGCCTTGCCGCCGACATGCAGGTTGGACCGCGCCTCGCCCGCCGCCGGGACGCGGTTGACCGCGCCCGTCGCGCGTCCGTCGACCAGGATGATGCGCTTGTCGCCCTTGCGCACTTCCGGCACGTAGCGCTGCACGATGATCGGCTCGCGGTAGAGCTGGGTGAACAGCTCCAGCAGCGCGTTGATGCTCTCGTCGCCGGGCAGGATGTGGAACACGCCGGCGCCGCCATTGCCGAACAGCGGCTTGACGATGATGTCCTTGTGCTCGCGCCGGAACTCCAGCACCTCGGCGCGGTCGGCGGTGATCAGGGTCGGCGGCATCAGCTCGGGGAAATGCGTGACGAACAGCTTCTCCGGCGCGTTGCGCACATGGGCGGGATCGTTCACGACCAGGGTCTGCGGGTGGATGTGCTCGAGCAGATGCGTGGCCGTGATGTAGGCCATGTCGAAGGGCGGGTCCTGGCGCATCAGCACGATGTCGAGGGTGGCGAGGTCGAGCGCCTGCGGCGCCCCCAGCGTGGCGTGGTCGCCTTTCTTGCGCCGCACCTCGAGCCGCCGGGCCGTCGCGTAGAGACGGCCGTGGCGCAGGCTCAAGTTCCGCGGATGGTAGTGGTAGAGGCCGTGGCCGCGCGCCTGCGCCTCCAGCGCGAGCACGAAGGTCGAGTCGGCGTCGATGTGGATCGACTCGATCGGGTCCATCTGGATGCCGACGGCAAGGCTCATCTAGGGTCCCCCTGGCGCGCAATTCGGGCGGCGGGGACTATAGCGGCGAACGGTGACGGCTGCATCACCCGCGCGGGGAAAGGGCGGATCAGTTCATCCGGGCGCGAAGGCGGCTCAGCGCGTCCTCGGCTTCGCGCCGCTGGCGTTCGGGCAGCCCCAGCGCCAGCGCCTTTTCGAGCGCCGCCTGGGCGCGGCGCAGGTTGTTCTGGTGACCGTGCATCAGCCCGGCCTCGCGCCACAGCCCGGCATCCTCGGGCGCCAGCCACAGCATGGCGTCGACCGCGCGCGCCGCGTCGGCCACGCGCTGCAGCCGCAACAGGCGCGCCTTGACGTTGTTGTGCAGGCGCAGCAGCACCTGGCGATCGGACACCGGGCGATAATGGTCGGGCGTCAGTTCGACCTTGTCGCCCGCCATCTGCTTCAACAGCACGCGCAAGCCGGCGGCGTCGCGCACCCGGCCGCGGTTGAAGGGATCGATCACCGCGCGCTCCGGACCGTTGTCGAGCCGCACCAGGAAATGCGCCGGGAAGTTCAGGCCCTGGATCGTCCATCCCGCCGCGCGCGCGGCGTGCATGTAGAGGATGCCCAGCGCCACCGGCAGGCCGCGGCGGCGGTCGATCACGCGCATCAGGTTGGCGTTGCGCAGGTCGTTGTAGGTCTGCGCGTCCCCGTCGTAGCCGTGGCGGGTCAGGATCATCCCGTTCAGCGCCGCCACCATGCCGTCGATCGGCAGCGTGCGGTCGGCGGCGATCGACGCCGCGTCGCGCGCCAGCTCGGCCAGGTGGTCGCGGTAGGGCTTCACTCCCGAGGCCGGATCGTCGACGCGGGCCAGCGCCAGCGCCGCGTCGGCGATGTCGAACGGCTGCTCGGCCATCGCGCCGTAGCGGCGCAACGCCGCCTCGGGCGTTTCGCCGGGTTCGCTTTGCGCGGGAGCCTGCTGGTCGTTCGCCGGCTTCATTGCATCGCTATCCGTCGTCTCCGCTTGCGCTTCGGCGGCTTGGGTCGCTCTTCAGCATGACATGGCTGACGACGCGCCTGACATCGCGTACCGCGCGGGCATCGGCCACCGCCCGGTCATGCTCGGCCCGATCCTGCGCAATGCCAAACAGATAGACCACGCCGCCCACCGTGTCGACCTGGTAGTTGACCGAGAGTATGCCGACATTGAAGGTCAGCTTTGTATTAACCTGGGCGGTGATCCAGGAATCCCGGGCATAGCCGCCGATTCCGTCGTCGCCATCCTGCAATTCGTCGATCACCGCGCGCACGCCGGGCTGCGCGCGCGCCAGTTCGACCGCGCGAACGCGCAACGCCGCGTCGGGCAAGGCGCCGACCAGCAGCACGCGGCCTTCATGCACCCTGACCGTCACCTGCAGCAGGATCGTCTCGCTGGCGTTCAGATAGGCTTCGCCGATCCGCGCCTTGACCGCCGCATCGTCGAGCGTGCGCAGAAATCCGCGCTCCTGCACGGCGGCGACGCCCGCCGTGGAGGCGGCGCCCACCGCCATGCCGGCGGGGCTGCAGGCGCCGACCGCCAGCGCCGCGGCGATGGCGCCGGCACACGCGATGGCGCTACCTGCGCGCGCGGCCATCGCGGTCAGCCGTCCTCGGTCCAGGCGCCCGGCAGATGCCAGGGCAATCGCCAGGGTGCGACCAGCATGGCGTCGAACCGGACGTTCAGCCGCGCAAGCTCCGGCCGCGCCGCCAGCACCCAGCACGCGGCGCGGCCGAGGCGGTGGCGCTGGCGCGGCGACACCGCGTCGCCGGCCTGGCCGTGGGTCGGACGCGCCTTGACCTCGACGATCGCCAGCACGTCGCCGCGGCGCGCCAGTATGTCGATCTCGCCCATCGGCGTGCGCGTGCGCCGCTCGAGCACGCGGTAGCCTTTCAGCCTGAGGCACCAGCAGCACAGGCTTTCGGCGCGATGGCCGCGCCGGTCGGCGGCGTGGCGGCGTCCCGTCAAGGCGACGGGCCCAGGGCCAGCGCGCGCTGGTAGACGGCACGGCGCTTCATGCCGGTAGCCGTCGCGACCGCGTCGACCGCGTCGCGCAGGCTGGCGCTCGCCAGCGCCTTGCGCAGCAGCGCGTCGATATCGGCGTCGTTCGCGACCCGAGGCGCGTCCGGCGGCGGCCCCACCACGACCACGATCTCGCCCTTCGGCGGCTCGGCATCGGCGTAGGCGCGTGCCAGCGCGGCAAGCCCGCCGCGGCGCACCTCCTCGTAGCGCTTGGTCAGCTCGCGCGTGACCGCGGCCGGACGGTCGCCCAGCACCGCGGCAAGATCGCCCAGGCAGGCGGCCAGGCGCTGCGGCGATTCGTAGATCACCAGCGAGCCGGGGATCGGCGCCAGGCGCTCGATCTCGGTGCGCCGCGCCCCCTGCTTGGGCGGCAGGAAGCCGGCGAAGAAGAACCGGTCGGTCGGCAATCCGGCGAGCACCAGGGCCGCCAGCATGGCCGACGGACCGGGCAGCGCGGTGACCGGAATGCCGGCATCGAGACAGGCCCCAACCAGCTTGTAGCCGGGATCGGAGACCAGCGGCGTGCCGGCATCCGACACCAGGGCCAGCGCGTCGCCGGCCTTGAGCCGCGCGATCAGCTGCGGGCGGACCCGCTCGGCGTTGTGGTCGTGATAGGCGACCAGCGTGGCGCGGATGCCGTGGATCGCGAACAGTTTCGACGTCACCCGCGTGTCCTCGCACACCACCGCGGCGACCCGCCCGAGCGTGTCGAGCGCGCGCAGCGTGATGTCGCCGGCATTGCCGATCGGCGTCGCCACCACGCTCAAGCCCGCCGGCGCCGGATAGGCGCGCGCCGGTTTACTTGCCCCGGGCGCGCCGCTAGGCTCGCCGGATGTTTCGCCCGCTTCTGCTGCCATCGCTGCTCGCCACAATCCTTGTCGTCGGCGGCTGCAAAGACATGACGTTAGTGACCCGCTGGCCCGGCGCGCAAGTGCCGGCGACGGAGTCCTTCCTCCGGTACCTCGACGCCGGCCTGCCGCGCCCGGGTACCAAGGAGGCGCCGCCGCCGGTCGCCGCGACCGAGGCTGCTCCCCAGGCCGCGCCACCCGCGAGCGCCGCGATTGCGGTCCAGCCCCTGCCCGTCCCGGGCGGGCCCAGCGTGACGGTCGATCCTTCCGCGTTGCCGCCGCCGGCGCAAGGGCCGCGCGGGCCGATATCGGACCAGGCGCTCGCGACCCTGCTGGGAAAACCGGCGGAATCGCCGGTCTTGGCCGCCCTGCCGCCCGGCCAGATGGGGGCGCCGGCGGCCGCGCCGTTGGTCGCGCCGCTGCCCGGGCAGAAGACGGTGGCGCTGCTGCTGCCGCTGAGCGGCCAGGCGGCATCGCTGGGCCACGCGATGCAGGACGCCGCGATGCTCGCGATCTTCGAGATGGCGGGCGAGGACGTGGTGCTGCGCCCCTACGACACCGCCGGCACGCCCGACGGCGCGGCGGCCGCGGCAACGCGCGCGGTGGCCGACGGCGCGCGGCTGATCCTCGGCCCGCTGTTCGCCGCCGAGGCGCGCGAAGTGTCGCCCATCGCCGCCCAGGCGGGCATCGGCGTCCTGGCTTTTTCCAACGACCGCAGCGTGGCGGGGGGCAACCTGAACATCATGGGCTTCCTGCCCGAAGCCCAGGTGATCCGCGTCGTCGCCTTCGCCCGCTCGAAGCAGATTGAGCGTTTCGCCCTGATCGGCCCGAACAACGACTATGGCGCGGCGGTCGTCAACGGCCTGCGCGCGGCGATCGAGGCCTATGGCGGGGAGCTGGTCGACGTGCAGCTCTACGATCCCAGCAGCGACGATCTGAATCCGCCCGTGCGCGCGCTGGCGCATTACGACGGGCGGCGCCGCGCGGCGATCCAGCAGTTGCAGGGCAAGAACGATCCCGCCTCGAAGGCGGCGCTGCGCCAGTTGCAGGATCAGATCTCGGCCGAGATGGGGTTCGACGCCGTGCTGGTGGCGGAATCGGGAGCGCGGCTGCGCGCGCTGGCGCCGCTGCTGCCCTACTACGACATCGATCCGGCGCGCATCAAGGTGCTGGGCACCGGAACCTGGGACGAACCCGGTCTCGGCAACGAGCCGGCGCTGCAAGGTGCCTGGTTCGCCGCCGCCCCGCCCGACGCGCGCAGCGAGTTCGATAAGCGCTTCGAGGCGACTTTCAAGCGCAAGCCGCTGCGCCTGGCTTCGCTCGCCTACGACGCGACCGCGCTTGGCGCCGTGGTCGCGCGCGGCGCGGGGTTCACCGCCGACGCGATCCGCCAGCCCTCGGGCTATGCCGGGGTGGACGGAATCTTCCGGCTGCGCGGCGACGGGCTGATCGAACGCGGCCTGGCGGTGCTGGAGGTCCAGCCGCGCGGCGTCAAGGTCATCGACCCGCCGCCCGACAGCTTCGCCGGGACGAACTGAGCCCCCAGGCCTAGCAGGGCGTCACGCCGCCAGCCGTGCCAGCACGGCATCGAGCCGCAGCAGGCCTTCGCGCGTCGCGCGGATTCCCGTTGGGGTTCGTTCGACGAAGCCGCCCTCGATCATCGCCGCGAGCCCCCGGGCATCAAGCGCGGCGTCCAGCGCGACCCCCGTGGCGGCGCGAAAGCGCCGGGCATCGATGCCCTCGGCCAGGCGCATCCCCATCATCAGCGCCTCCTCGGCCTGCTCGGCCGGCGGCACGGGATCGCAGGCAGCCGTCGCGTGGCCCCGGCGCTCGACCTGTTCGAGCCAGATTTCCGGCGCGCGATGCTGGCGCGCCGCGAACTTCACGCCCTCGATCCGCGGCCTGCCATGCGCGCCGGGGCCGATGCCGACATAGTCGCCGTAGCGCCAGTAGGCCAGGTTGTGGCGGCATTCCGCGCCGGGACGCGCATGGTTGGAGACCTCGTAGAGCGGGCGGCCGGCGCGCTCCATCAGCTCCTGGGTCGTCGCGAACAGCGCGACCGCCGTGTCTTCGTCCGGCAAGGCGAATTCGCCGCGGCGATAGGCGCCCTCGAACGCCGTCTGCCGCTCGATGGTGAGCTGGTAGACCGAGAGATGCTCGCCGGCATGGCCAAGCGCCATGGCAAGCTCGTCGCGCCACTGCGCCACGGTCTGCCCCGGCCGCGCGTAGATCAGATCGAAGGACGAGCGCGCGAAATGCCGGGGCGCCAGGGCGACCGCGTCGAGGGCCTCGCGCGGCGAATGCCGGCGGCCGAGAAACCGCAGCGCCGCGTCGTCGAGCGCCTGCACGCCCAGCGACACGCGATTGACGCCGGCATCGGCCAGGGCGGCGAAGCGCGCGGCCTCGACCGAAGTCGGGTTGGCCTCCAGCGTGATCTCGACGTCGGCGGCCATCGCCCACCGAGCGCCGACCCGCGCGATCATCGCGGCCACCGTCTCGGGCTCCATCAGCGACGGCGTGCCACCGCCGAAGAACAGGCTGGTGACGGTGCGTCCCGGCATGCGATCGGCCCAATGGTCGAGCTCGGCGAGCAGCGCCGCGCGCCAGCGCCGCTGGTCGACCGCCTCGCGCACATGGCTGTTGAAATCGCAGTACGGGCATTTCGACCGGCAGAACGGCCAGTGCACGTAGAGGGCGAGGCTGTTTGATGTTGTCACGGCGTCGCGCTCAGTCCCGATTCAGGTCTCCGGCCATGAGTGCCTCCAGGTCGCGCGACCCTTGCACGACGCGCAGGATGTGGACCGCATTCCGCTCGATCCGATAGATGATCGCATAGTCACGATAAAATCGGACACGGGCGCCGGGTCCCAAGGCAGGCCGGCGCGGATAGGCCTTGGGTTGCTCGGCGATTTGGCGGCAGGCAATTTCCAGTTCGTCGATGAAGCTCGCCGCCCGCCGCGGATTGTCGGCGGCGATGTAGTCGTCGATTCCCTCCAGGTCCGCCAATGCCGCCGGAGCAAGGATCGTGGGCATCAGGCCCTGCGTCGCGCGCGTCCGCGCCGGGCGCGCAGGATACTGAAGGCCTCCTCCACGGGAATACCCTTACCGTCTTTGATATCCTTGATGCCCTGGCGGATCGATACCCGCAATTCCTCCAAGTCGCGCCGGCGCAGGAAGCGCTTATCGCTCCAGTCGCGCAATGCCTCGCGGATGATCTCGCTGGAGGAGGCGTATTCGCCGGCCTCGACGGCGGCGCGCACCAGCTTCGCCATTTCGGCGGTCAGCGCGATGGTCATGCGTTCGATCTCGGCCATGGCGGGTTCCTTGTTACGATTTCATACTTTATCATACTTGGTGACGGCGCCGCCGCCAAGCCGCGTCACCGCGCGTAGGTGAGCGGCAGGGCCGTCGTGTACTTGATCGACTCCATGGCGAAGGCCGAGCTGACGTCCGACAGCGCCACGCGCGCGATCAGGCGCTTGTAGACCGCGTCGTAGGCCGCGATGTCCGGCACGACGATGCGCAGCAGATAGTCCACGTCGCCGCTCATCCGGTAGAACTCCACAACCTCCGGGAAGTCGCGCACCGCGTTGGCGAATTTCTCCAGCCAGGCCAGATCGTGCTGGTTGGTGCGCACCGACACGAAGACGGTAACGCCGACATTGAGCTTTTGCGGATCGAGCACGGCGACGCGCGCCTGGATGATCCCCGCCTCCTCCAGCTTCTGGATGCGCCGCCAACAGGGAGTCGGCGATAGGCCGACCCTTTCCGCGACCGTCGCCACCGGCAGCGTGGCATCGACCTGCAGAATGGAGAGGATTTTGCGGTCTAGGTCATCTAGAAGCATATAATTTCTCAATTCGCGTTGAATAAGGAATATCATTCTAATACTGCGCGGTTTTCAGGTCAAAATTGCAACCCAAATCCCTGCTGGTCTGGCAAGCTGTTGTTCCTGCTGACTATTCCGACCGTCCGACGGACCAAGCAGCAAAGGGGAGCGCGCCATGTCGCCACGCAGCCTGTTCACCGATCACCCCGCCTCCGTCGGCGAGAGCTACACCGAGCATCTGGCAATGGCCTCGGGCTTCGGGCTCAAGATGATCCTGGGCGGGCTCGCCTGCCTGGTGCATGGTGTCCTGCCCTTCCTGTTCCTGCGCACGGGCAGCAATGCGATCCGCGAGCTGCACACCAGGATGGTGACCCATCGCGACCGCCGCGCCGCTAGCGCCGCGCTGCGCGACGTCTCCGCCGCCTAGGCCTGCCTAGCGCGGCTCGCGCGCCAGCACCGTCAGCTTCGCTTCCCGACCGGGAAGCGCCGTCCAGCCCATGCCCGCCACCAGCTTGCGGAACGCGTCGGCGCGGTGGCTGATCGCGTGCTTCCGGAGCGGATCCATCTCGCCGAAGGTTTCGGCATGGCCGTCAGGCAGGAACATCGGGTCATAGCCGAAGCCGTGTGCGCCGCGCGGCGGCCAGACCAGCGTTCCGTCGACCCGCCCCTCGAAGCAGCGCGCGGCGCCGTCCGGCCGCGCAAAGCACAGCACGCTGACGAAATGCGCGCGGCGGTCGGCGGTCGCACCCAGCTCTCGGTTCACCCGCTCCATGGCGAAGCGAAAATCGCGCGCCGGCTCGCCGTCCGGGCCTTTGGTCTCGGCCCAGCGCGCGGAATGGATGCCGGGCTTGCCGCCCAGCGCCGCGACGACGATGCCGGAATCGTCGGCCAGCGCCGGCAGGCCGCTGCCCTGGGCGGCGGCGCGCGCCTTCAGCTCGGCATTGCCGACGAAGCTCGACGCGGTCTCCGCGGGCTCGGGCAGGCCCAGCGCGCCGGCCGCCACGCAGTCGAAGCCATAGGGCGCCAGCAGCTCGGCCATCTCGACAAGCTTGCCCTTGTTGTGGGTGGCGATGACCAGGCGCCCCGCCATTGTCACCATGCCACGACGCTCAGCCCTGGCCGGTCGCCTTGCGCTGCGCGTCCAACAGCTCGTTGATGCCCTTGCGGGCCAAGGCCATCAGCGCGTCGAACTGCTGGTCGGTGAACGGAGTCTTCTCGGCCGTGCCCTGGACCTCGACGATGCCGCCCTTGCCGGTGAGCACGAAATTGGCGTCGGCGTCGGCGTTGCTGTCCTCGGCGTAGTCGAGGTCGAGCACCGGCGTGCCCTTGAACAGGC
>JADZDN010000370.1 GCA_020851015.1 Alphaproteobacteria bacterium
GGGAGCAGCAGGGCACGCGGTTGACGCTGGCCGATGTCATGAGTCGCTGCGAGGTGATCGACGTCGGCATCGACGGTGGCGGGCTTGACGATCTGCTGGGACTGGCTGTGGTTGGACGCGAGCGCGATACCGGCAACTGGCTGCTGTGGGCGCGCGCCTGGGCGCATCCGTCGGTGCTCGAGCGACGCAAGTCGGAGGCCGCGCGGTTTCACGACTTCGCGGCCGACGGCGACCTGGTGTTGGTGGATCGGGTGGGCGACGACGTCGACCAGGTGGTGGCGATCGTGGCGCAAATCTGGGAATCCGGGTTGCTCGACAAGATCGGGGTCGACGCACATGGCATCGGCGGAATCCTGGACGGTCTGGTGGCCGCCGGCATCCCCGAGGAGCACATAGTCGGCATCTCACAGGGGTGGAAGCTCAATGGCGCGATCAAGACAGCGGAACGGCGGCTCGCCGAGGGCGCCCTGTGGCATGCGGGGGCGCCGCTGATGGCATGGTGCGTGGGCAACGCGAAGGTGGAGCCGAAAGGGAACGCGGTGTCGATCACAAAGCAGGCGGCCGGCTTCGCGAAGATCGACCCGCTGATGGCGGCGTTCAACGCGGTGACGTTGCTGTCGCTCAACCCCGCAGCCGTTGGCTCCTGGTGGGAAGATGCGGCTGCGTGATCGGGTCGGTGCGTTCTTCGGCCGCAAGTCGCAGGTGACGGTTGCTGATCTGGCCGAGATGCTGGGCGGCTATCAGACGACGATCGCCGGTGTCAGCGTTTCGAGCGAATCGGCACTGCAGGTGCCCACCGTCCTGGCCTGCGTGAAGGTCATCGCAGACGGCTGCGCGACGCCGGCGCTGAACTTGTACCGGGAGGCGAACGCCAAACCGCGTGAACTGGCGGTCAACATCCCGGAATACCGCCTGCTGAATCGACGGCCGAACGAGTGGCAGACGTCGTTCGAGTGGCGCCGAATGATGACGCTGCACGCAGCCCTGACCGGCTCAGGGTTGAGCCTGAAGGTCCGTGGCGAGAACCGCCGAGTGCGCGAGCTCATTCCGATCCTGCCGGGGCGCTGGGACGTTCGCCGGGTATCGCGATACGAGGTTCGATATCGTTGCTGGGACGATTTCGGCATGATCGGCGAGTTCGTGCCGGCGGACGTATTCCACCTCCCCGCTCTGCAGTGGGACTGGCTCAGTGGGATGAACGCCGTGCACCTGGCGCGCCAAGCGATTGGGCTTGCGATCGCCACCGAGCGGACGCAGGTGAAGCTGCACGAGAGCGGAGTGCGCACGACCGGCACCTATACCGTCGAGGGCAACCTCTCCAGCGAACAGCATGCCCGTATCCAGGCCGCACTGAAACGGTACGCGATCGGCGGAGACCGCGCGGGCGAGCCGCTGGTGCTGGACCGCAGCGCCAAATGGCTCCAGACGAGCCTGAGCGGCGTGGATGCCCAGCACGTTGAGACGCGGCGGCTACAGGTCGAGGAGATCTGCCGAGCCTACGGCGTCTTCCCGATCATGGTGGGTCATGCGGACAAGACAGCGACGTTCGCCAGTTCCGAGGCGTTCTTCGCGGCACACGTGAAACACACATTGGCCCCCTGGCACCAAGCTTGGACGCAGCGGATCGACGAGATGTTGCTGGACGGATCGGGGCCGCTGTGGGCCGAGTTCGATACCCGGTATCTGCTGGCCGGGTCGATGAAGGACCGCGCCGCGTGGGCGCGGACGATGGCCGAGATGGGCATCTACACCCGCAACGAGCTGCGCGATGAGGAGGGCAAGGATCCGCTCGAGGGGCTCGATGAGCCCCTCACCCCGATGAACATGGTCGGCGGCGATTCCGCAGCCGACGGCGACACCGAGGAACCCGACGATGATCCACCTGCTGACGACGCGCAGCAGTGACCTCGAGCAGCGCCAGACGCTGGCGTTCGCGCTCGAGGTCAAGGCGAAGGACGATGGCTCCGTGGAGGGCTATGGCTCGGTCTTCGGGCACAAGGATGCCTACTCCGACATCGTTGCGCCAGGCGCCTTCAAGGCCACGCTGGCCGCACACAAGGCCGCCGGCACCATGCCCGCCATGCTCTGGCAGCACAAGGCGGACGAGCCCATCGGCGCTTGGTCAATCATGGCCGAAGACGAGAAGGGTCTGCTGGTCCACGGACAGCTCGATCTGGACACCAGCCGCGGGCGCGAGGCGCATTCGCTGCTGAAGAAGAAGGCGATCTACGGCCTTTCGATCGGCTTCATGTCCAAGCAATGGACCTACGACCGCGATGCCGACATCCGGACGCTGACGGAGATCGACCTGTGGGAGGTGTCACTGGTCACCTTCCCGGCCAACGGCAAGGCACGGGTCACGAACGTGAAGGGGGCGGAGGAATTCACCGCCCCGAAGGATGCTGAACGGATCCTGCGCGACGCAGGGTTCAGCAAGTCGGACGCGACGGCCTTCGTGTCGCGCGTCATGCGTCTGGGCGAGGAGCGGCGGGAGGCCGCGCAATCGATCGGGCAAGCGCACTCGGCAGCCGAGCGGCTGCTGCGAACCATTACCTCATAGGAAAACACCATGTTTCGTTCGTACAAGGACTTCGCCGCATTCAAGGCGAAGTCGGCGGGCGTTGCCTACGAAAAGCGCGAGGCTCCGGACCTGGCCAAACTCGCCACCACGATCGAGCAGATCGGGCAGGGTTTCGCCGAGTTCAAGACGGCCAACGAAGAGCGCCTGGCCAAGCTGGCCAAGGGCGAATCGGTGACTGACATCGAGACCAAGCTGGCCAAGATCAACAAGGAGCTGGACAAGCTCGAGGATCTGAAGGCCGCCCTCGAAGCCGTCCAGACGAAGCTGGCCCGGCCGGGCGCACTCGGCAACGGCGCGGCCAACCCGCTGGAGGCCGAGGTCAAGTCGTTCAACCAGATCGGCATTCGCCGGGGCGGGCAGATCGACGCCGAGGGATACCTGGCATACCGGGGGGCGTCGCTTGCGTACATCCGCGCCAACGGCAACATCGACATGTTGTCGGAGCTGGACCGGCGCGCCATGCAGGCCGGCATCGACAGCGAGGGCGGCTACCTCGTGACCTCGCCCGCCACTGCCTCGATCGTCACCAAGGTTCGAGAGATGAGTGCGATCCGCGGCATCTCCGGATCGATCTCGATCAGCACCAATGCGATCGAGGGGCTGGTGGATCGTGGCGACGCGGCGGCCTCCTGGGTCGGTGAGACGACGGCGCGGCCGGAGACCGGTACGCCGACCGTCGGCAAGGACCGCATCGAGGTGCACGAGATCTACTCGTTCCCCGCGCTCACTCAGCAGCTGCTGGAGGACGCTGCGGTGGACGTGGAAGCTTGGCTGATCGACAAGGTGGCGACCGCCTTTGCCGAAGCCGAGAACGCCGCCTTCATCTCAGGCGACGGCGTCGTCAAACCGCGTGGCTTTGCCTCCTACACGACGTCGGCCACCGCCGACGGGTCCCGAAGCTGGGGGCAGCTGCAACACGTCGTGTCGGGTGCGAACGGCGCCTTCCACACCACGAAGGCCGATCCCCTGATGGACCTGATCGCCGCCTTCAAGCCCGGTTACCTGCAAAACAGCCAGTGGGTGATGAACCGGGCAACGCTGGCGGCCGTGCGCAAGCTCAAGGAAGCCAGCACTGACCGCTACCTCTGGGAGCCGTCGCTGCAGGCCGGAGTGCCGTCGCGTCTGCTGGGCTACTCGGTCGTGCTGGACGAGGGTATGCCGGCGTTCGCGACCACCGGCAACCTGGCAATCGCCCTCGGCGACTTCCGTCGCGGCTACCTGATCGTCGACCGCCTGGGCATTTCGATGCTGCGCGACCCGTACACCATGAAGCCGAAAGTCGGGCTGTACATCCGCCGCCGGGTCGGTGGCGCGGTGCGCGACTTCGACGCGATCAAGTTCATCAAGTTCTCGACCTGATCGGGAACAACGGAGAAGCTCATGCAACATCTGCACGAAAACGTGGCGGCCATCGTCGTCTTGGCCGCCCAGAACCTGGCCACCACGTCGAAGATCGGCGACGCGATCGACACCCGTGGCTATGGCGGCGTGGAGTTCCTGATCAACTACGGCACGATCGCCGCGTCCACGACCACGGTGGCCGCGACGGTCATGGAATCGGACTCCTCAACCGCCTCCACCTTCACCAGCGTGGCCGACGCCGACCTGGTCGGCACCGAAGCACTGGCATCGATCGCCGCGGTGGCCCGGGTCGCCGGCAGTACCAGCGCGGTGGTGAAGAAGATCGGCTACAAGGGCACCAAGCGATACGCGAAGGTGAAGCTGAAGGCGAGCGCCAGTTCGGTCGGCAGCGTCTCGGCGGTGCTGTTCCATCCGGCTCTGGCACCGATCCCGCAGACCTGATGCACGTCGCCCTCCTGGGCCTGGGCCCGACCGCCAAGCAGTTCATCTCGACGGTTGGGCCCATGGGCGGCATCCACGCGTTCTGCGACGAGGTCTGGGGCATCAACCAGGCCGGGGACATCTTCCCCTGCGACCGCGTCTTCCACATGGACGACGTCCGCATCCAGGAGGCGCGCGCCGCGCTGAAGCCCACCGGCGCGATCGCGGCGATGCTGCGCTGGATGAAGGGCTACGACGGCCTGGTCTACACGAGCCGGGCGCACCCGGATTACCCCTGCCTGCAGGAATACCCGCTCGAGGACGTCATCAACGATCTCGGATACGCCTACTTCAACTCGACCTCGGCGTATGCGATCGCGTTGGCCGTTCACCTAAAGGTCAGGAAGCTGTCGCTTTTCGGGCTCGACTTCACCTACGCCAACGTCTACCAAGCCGAGAAAGGCCGCGCCTGCTGCGAGTTCTGGCTGGGCCATGCCGCGGCGCGCGGCGTCCAGCTCTCGATGCCTCACGAGACATCGCTACTGGATGCCTGTGAGCCGGAGAAATTCTACGGCCACGACACCCGCTCGGTGCGCATTGACCAGGCCGAGGGGGGCCGGCTCTCCGTGTCGTACGTCGAGCGGGATCCGTGGCCCACGGCCGAGGAGGTCGAAGCACGGTATGACCACTCCGTTCACCCAAACCCACTTGTCGCCGAGGACCGCTGATGTTCGGAAATAGCCTGGCCGCAACTTCCGGGGTGCTGACCAACTCAACACCCGTCAAGGTGGATCTGGCGGCGAACACGGCGACTCTGACCGTGTACGTGCGCCCCGCCGCCGGCGATACAGTGACTGTCGAATACACACTCGACGGCACGAACTGGACGGCATGGGATAACGGCTCCGTCACCGCCTACAGCGTCGACATTCTCGACGCCCC
>JADZDN010000371.1 GCA_020851015.1 Alphaproteobacteria bacterium
GCCCATCGGCGTGCGCGACATGATCTTGGCGCGCGCCGCCTCGTCGACCATCACCTTCTTCAGAAGCTCGGTCGCGATGCTGCCCGGGCCGATCGCGTTGACGCGGATGCCGTGGTCGACCAGCGCCAGCGACATGGTCCGCGTGAGCTGGTTCACGCCGCCCTTGCTGACGACATAGGAGGTGATGTTGGGAATCGCCATCACCGCGTTGACCGAGGACATGTGGATGATGTTGCCGCCGCCCCCTTGCTTGACCATCTGCTTCGCCGCGGCCTGGCCGCACAGGAAATAGCCCTTCAGGTTCACGCGCAGCACGCGGTCGAAATCCTCCTCGCCGAGCTCGAGAAAGTCGCAGGCATGCACGATGCCGGCGTTGTTGACCAGGACGTCCAGCCGCCCATGCGCCTTGACCGCGGCCGCGACCAGCGCGTCGGCGTCCTTCTTGCTGCCGGTGTCGGCATGGACATAGCGCGCGCCGATCCCCTTGGCGGTCGCTTCGCCGGCCTTGTCGTCGATGTCGCAGATCACGACCTTGGCGCCCTCCTTGACGAATCGCTCGGCCACCGCCTTGCCGATGCCGCCCGCTGCGCCTGTCACGATCGCGACCTTGTCCTTCAGCCTCATCTTCTTTCCTTCTCTCGCGTTGCCGTTGACCCCCTCCCTACCCTCCCCCTGAGGGGGAGGGGCAAGAGCGGTCCGCTTCGTTATTGTATTCCCCCTCCCTCAGGGAGGGGGTAGGGGGAGGGTCAACCGGCGCCTCACGCCATCTTCCCCCTGGCATAGCCCACGGCGCGCAGGGCTTCCGTGATCTCCGGCAGCACGCCCGGATCGTCGATCGTGGCGGGGGCCTTGTAGGCCTCGCTGTCGGCGATCTTCTGCATCGTGCCGCGCAGGATCTTGCCCGAGCGGGTCTTCGGCAGGCGCTTGACCACCGTCGCCACCTTGAAGAAGGCCACCGGCCCGATGCGATCGCGCACCATCTTCACGGTCTCGGCCACGATGTCGGCGTCGGCGCGATGCACGCCCGCCTTCAAGACCAGGAAACCCAGCGGCACCTGGCCCTTCATCGAATCGGCCGCGCCGATCACCGCGCATTCCGCCACGTCGGGATGCGACGCCAGCACCTCCTCGATCGCGCCGGTGGACAGGCGATGGCCGGCGACGTTGATCACGTCGTCGGTGCGCGCCATGACGAAGACATAGCCGTCCTGGTCGATGAAGCCCGCGTCGCCGGTCTTGTAATAGCCGGGATACTCCTTCATGTAGCTGTCGACATAGCGCTGCTCGGCGTTCCACAAGGTGGGGAAGCTGCCGGGCGGCAGCGGCAGTTTGGCGACGATCGCGCCGATACCGCCGGGCTTCACCTGCTTGCCCGCGCCATCGAGCACCTGCAGGTCGTAGCCCGGCACCGCGCGGGTCGGCGAGCCCGGCTTCACCGGCAGCATGCCCAGGCCCATGCAGTTGGCGGCGATCGACCATCCCGTCTCGGTCTGCCACCAGTGGTCGATCACCGGCACCTTCAGATGCTCCTGCGCCCAGTAGAGCGTGTCGGGATCGCAGCGCTCGCCCGCCAGGAACAGCGTGCGGAAATGCCGCAGGTCGTACTTGCCGATCAGCGTGCCCTTGGGATCGTCGCGCTTGATGGCGCGGAACGCCGTGGGCGCGGTGAACATCGCGGCGCACTTGTATTCCGCGATCACGCGCCAGAATGCGCCCGCGTCCGGCGTGCCGACCGGCTTGCCTTCGTAGAGGATGGTGGTGCAGCCGTAGATCAGGGGCGCATAGACGATATAGGAATGCCCGACCACCCAGCCGACATCCGAGGCCGCCCAGTACACCTCGCCCGGCTGCATGCCGTAGATGTTCTTCATCGACCAGTGGAGCGCGACCAGGTGCCCGCCGTTGTCGCGCACGATGCCCTTGGGCGCGCCGGTCGTACCCGAGGTGTAGAGGACGTAAAGCGGGTCCGTCGCCGCGACGCTGACGCAGCCCGCGGGCGCGGCCTTGGCCACCGCCTCGCGCCAGTCGCGGTCGCGTCCCTTCACCAGCTCGCAACGCTGCTGGTCGCGCTGCAGGATGAGGCAGGCCTTGGGCTTGTGCCTGGCAAGCTCGATCGCGCCGTCGAGCAGGGGTTTGTAGGCGACGATGCGGCCCGGCTCGATGCCGCAGGACGCGCTCAAGACCATCACCGGCTTGGCGTCGTCGATGCGCGTGGCGAGCTCGTTGGCGGCGAAGCCGCCGAACACGACGGAATGCACGGCGCCGAGGCGCGCACAGGCCAGCATGGCCATCACCGCCTCGGGCACCATCGGCATGTAGATGATGACGCGGTCGCCCGGCTTGACGCCCTCGGCCGCGATCGCGCCGGCGAGCTTCGCCACCTCGTCGCGGAACGCGCGGTAGGTATAGGTCTTCTTCTGGCCGGTGACCGGGCTGTCGTAGATCAGCGCCAGGCGGTCGCCGTGTCCCGCGTCGACGTGCCGGTCCAGGGCATTGAAGCAGGTATTGACCTTGGCGCCGACGAACCAGCGATAGAAGGGCGGCTTGCCCGCCTCCAGCACCTTGTCCCAGCGCTTGTCCCAGTGGATGTCCTCGGCCGCGCGCGCCCAGAACGCCTCGGGATCGCGCCGCCACGCGCCGTATTCGGCGTCATATCGACTGGTCATGCCGGTTTCCCCTCCTTTATCCTTGCGCGGCGGTCGCATCCCCGGCTGCGATACGCCGCGGTGGCCAGCGCCGCAGTCTGCCGGCAGCACCCGCGATTTGCAATTTAGCCATCGCCGACCCGCGAACCGAGGCCATGACCGAACATCGATCGCCCTACGACACCGATCTCGACCGGACCCCTGCCAATTTCGCCGCGCTGACGCCGCTGGGCTTCCTTGCGCGCGCCGCCGCGGTGCATCCGACGCGAACGGCCATGATCCACGGCGATCTTTCCTACGACTGGGCGACGGCGGAGCGGCGGTGCCGGGCGCTGGCCTCGGCGCTGGCACGGCGGGGCATCAAGCGCGGCGACACGGTCGGCGTGATGGCGCCGAACATCCCGCCGCTGTTCGAGGCGCATTTCGGCGTACCGATGGCGGGCGCGGTGCTGAACGCCATCAACACGCGGCTCGACGCCGCCACCATCGCCTTCATCCTGGAGCATGCCGAGGTCAAAATCCTGATCGTGGACGCAGAGTATGCGGCGACGGTGCGGGCGGCCTTGAGCCAGGTCAAGGCGCGGCCGCTGGTCGTGGACATCGCCGACCCGCAAGGTCCGCGCGCCCAGCCGGCGGGCACGATCACCTACGAGGCGCTGCTGGCCGAAGGCGATCCGTCGGCCGCCTGGCAGGGCCCGGACGACGAATGGCAGGCCATCGCCCTCAACTACACCTCGGGCACCACGGGCAATCCCAAGGGCGTCGTCTATCACCACCGCGGCGCCTACCTGAACGCGCTGGGCAACGTGCTGACCTGGTCGCTGCCCCGGCACCCGGTCTATCTGTGGACCCTGCCGATGTTCCACTGCAACGGCTGGTGCTTCCCCTGGACCATCACCGCGCTGGCCGGCACGCATGTCTGCCTGCGCCGGATCGAGGCGGCCACGATCTTCGACGCCATCGCCACCCATGGCGTCACGCATTTCTGCGGCGCGCCTGTTGTGCTGAACATGCTGGTCAACGCGCCCGACGCGGCGCGGCGCGCGCTCGGCCGCATCGTCGAGGTGATGACCGCGGCCTCGGCGCCGCCGGCCGCCGTGCTGGAGAAGATCGAGGCGATGGGCTTCCACGTCACCCATGTCTACGGGCTGACCGAGGTCTATGGGCCGGCGGTGGTGTGCGAATGGCATGTCGATTGGGATGCGCGCCCGCCGGCCGAGCGCGCCGCGATCAAGGCGCGCCAGGGCGTGCGCTACGCGGTGCTGGACGGGCTGATGGTGGCCGATCCCAAGACGCTGGCGCCCGTGCCCGCCGACGGCGCGACGATCGGCGAGGTGTTCATGCGCGGCAACATCGTGATGAAGGGCTACCTGAAGAATCCGCGCGCCACCACCGAAGCGCTGCAAGGCGGCTGGTTCCACACCGGCGACCTCGGCGTCGCCCATCCCGACGGCTACATCGAGCTCAAGGACCGCTCGAAGGACATCATCATCTCGGGCGGCGAGAACATCTCGACCATCGAGGTCGAGGGCGTGCTGTACCGCCATCCCGCCGTGCTGGAAGCCGCGGTGGTCGCGCGGCCCGACGAGAAATGGGGCGAGACGCCGTGCGCGTTCGTGACCCTCAAGGAGGGCGCGACGGCGAGCGAGGCGGAGATCATCGCGTTCTGCCGCGCGAACATGGCGCACTACAAGGTGCCGCGCAGCGTGGTGTTCGGCCCGCTGCCGAAGACGTCGACCGGCAAGATCCAGAAATTCGCGTTGCGCGACAAGGCACGCGCGCTCTAGCGGCCCAGCCGCGCACATGCCGGGCCCTGCCAGCGCTGCGCCAGCCCCCTTGCCGCGTCGAAACGCGGCTGGCGCGGTCGCCTAGCTGTGGCTGAGGCGGGCTATCTCGTCCTTGATCTTCAGTTTTTCGCGCTTGAGGGTATGGATTTGCTGGGTATCGGGGAGCGGTCGGTGGGTTTCGTCGTCGATCGCCTTGTCAAGCCTTGCATGCTTGGCCTTCAGCGCTTCGATCTGCTCCAGAGACACCATCGCACAACCTCCGTGGTCGGTTATGTCGCGCGCAAGAATGCTACGCCCATGTCCCGCAATTGCCAAACGCGAATCGCTTGCAACCATTCCATCTGGGATACCAGAAGGATTTTCAAGGCCCTGTAGGAGCGGCCCGCTGCGCCCCGTCAGGCCCCGAAGGCGCGGTCGACAACGCGCTTGGCAGCGCCTGCCGTCATCGGAAAAACCGCCGCCAGGAGGATCGCCAGATGCGCGCAATCCTCGGCATCCGCTTGGAGGCCCGCGACCCGCCAATAGCAGGCCAGGGCCGCGGCAGCATCGGCTGCGTCTGCCGCGCCCGGCGGCCGGCCGGCTTCGGACAGGGCGGCCGACAGGACGTCCAGCTCGGTCCGCTCGGCCGCCAGCTCGGCCGCGGCGACGACCTGGCGCGCGGTCTCGGCCTCCGCGCTGGCGGCAGGAGCGCCCGAGAAGCGCCAGCCCTTGAGCGCGCGGCGAATCGCCCGGAGGGGCAGCACGGCCTGCGCGCGCCAGGGAGCGACCTCGGCCAAGGCCGCGCGCAACTGCTGCTCCGATGGCGGCGCGCGACCCGCGACCGTCGCGTGCAGCAGCGCCAACAGCGCCACCACGTCGGCGCCGCGACGGTCCTGCAGCGACAGGCAGGCCGCCCGCACGCCGGGCCGGCCGTAGAGCGAAACGGCGAGGTCCCATGCCGACAGGTTGGCGTCGTTCTCCACCGAATCGTTGCCTTGTCCCCCCGCGCTTCGGATAGAATGCGCGCCCGCCGGCACGGCGCGCAACGACGACAAGCGGACGATGGACGAACAGGAACGCCTGCAGCAGAAGCTGGCCGAGCTCAAGAGCGAGCATCGTGATCTCGACGACGTGATCAACCGCCTGGCCGAGCAGCGGCCGGTCGACCTGATCCAGATTCAGCGGCTGAAGAAGCGCAAGCTGGTGCTGAAGGACCTGATCGCGAAGATCGAGAGCATGCTGCTGCCGGACATCATCGCCTGAAGGGGTTCGCTCCTTCCGACCGCGCCTTATCCCTGCAGCCAGTAGCGCATCACCGCCGTCACCGCCTCGGGCATCTCCATCGGGGCCAGGTGGCCGCAATCCTCGATGATGACCAGCCGGGCGCCGGGTATGCCCTTGGCCATCTTCTCGTGTTCGACCAGCGGCGTCAGCGCGTCCTGGCGGCCGCACAGCACGAGGGTGGGACAGGCGATGCGCGGCAGCAGTCCCAGCGCGTCGGCGCGGTCGAGCATGGCCTGCTGCTGGTCGAGCGCCAGGCGCGGGCCGATGCGCCGCGTCATGGCGTCGATGTCGCCCATCAGCTCCAGGTCGCCCAGCCGCGCCGGGTGGATCAGCAGCGGCTTGAACTCCTCGAGCATCGCGTCGAACCGGTCGGCGCGCAAAAGGTCCATCATCCGCTTGCGGCGCTCGGTCGAGGCCGGGGTGTTGCCGGACGCCATGGTGTCGAGCAGGGCCAGGCGCTCCACGCGCTGCGGCGCCTGGCGCATGATCTCGAACGCGAGATAGCCGCCCATCGACAGCCCGGCCAGCGCGAAGCGGGGCGGCGCCTTGGCCAGGATGGCCCGGGCCATCGCCGCCATCGTGCTGCCCCCGTCGGTATCGGCGACCGTCATATCGGCGATGTCCGCCAGGTAGCGGATCTGGTGCGACCACAGCGCCGCGTCGCAGAGATGGCCGGGAACCAGCAGCAGGGGCGTCTTGGTCATCGCGTCGCTCGTCCTTCCAGAGGGGCGCGGAGTGTGCGGGCACGCAATTCGGCGCGTCAATACGCGCAAGCGACCCGCGGCGATCGTCCGGCGGCACGCGCCGTTCGGCGGCCTCCACGCGTCGGCCGCTCGCGCGAAGCCGGTCCGTCCTGGTCCGCGCGCGCTGCTTGCGGGGCCGGGATGATGCGGCTATAAGACGCCCCTTGCCGGCCGGAGTGTAGCTCAGCCTGGTAGAGCACTAGCTTCGGGAGCTAGGGGCCGGAGGTTCAAATCCTCTCACTCCGACCATTCGTTTTCACAGCTACTTCAACGCTGTAGCGTTTTCGTCTTCAGGGACATGCGGCGATCGACGGCGGGAACGGGGCGCTACGCCGCGCTCTACCGCCCGTGTACATGTCCGCTGTAACCGCCGCCGCGGCTTCCACCTAAGGTCGACCGATGACGCAAAGCCCGGCCGATGCCGGTGCGTCGCGCAACAGGGTCAAGGACGGCGCAGGCTGAGGATGTAAGCGATCAGGTCGTCGCTCTGCTCGCGCGACAGCTTGAAGTCCGGCATCCGCTTGTGCGGCGTCATCAGGAACGCGCGCAAGCGGAATTCCGTCGTGCCGGGATCGTTGGCGAGTTCGACGAAAGGCGGCGCCAGGTCGGTAGCGCCGCGGCGCACGTCGGGCGCCACCAGATGGCAGGCGCTGCACCACTCGGTCGCCAGGCGCTTGCCGGCGGCCGCGTCGCCGAGCTGCTGGGCCTGAAGCGGGCCGGACGATGCCGCCAACAAGAGCACGCCGGCCGCGACCGCGAACCGTTCGCCGCGCCGCGACCCGCTTGGCGCCTTCATGGGGCAGCCGTCGCTTTCGCGAGGCGCTGGGCGGCGGACATGACGAGGTCGCGGTGGAACGGGTCGGGCTGCTGCGCGCGCAACAGCGTCGCCAGGTCGTCCAGCATGGCGGCGAACAGGTCATAGTGAAGGTGAAGCTCGACCAGCCGCTTGGCGTCGTCGCGGCGTTCGAGCTTCAGCGTCACGCCGGCCGGGTCGGCCTTCACCTCGTAGCGCGCGCTGCGGCTGAACGTGCCCATATAGGCCTTGTCCGGAAACTCGATCGCCACCTCGGCGCGATCCGGCACGGGTTTCATATTCGTGGGCATGACCTGGCGCACCTTCCTGCCATTGCAAGATGGACAATCATAGCCATGCGGCAAGCCCGGCCCTTGAGCCAGATCAATACCCGATTGCCGCCCCGGTCCAGGGACCGGTCAATGCGCCATCAGGACCGGAACCTTGGTTTCCGCCAGGACCCGCCGCGTGACGCCGCCCAGGATCATCTGGCGCAGTCGGCTTTGGGTGAACGCGCCCATGACCAGCATGTCGGCATTGCCGGCATAGGCCTGGTTCAAGAGCCCGTCGCCGACGGCGCGCGGCCCCGGATGGAAACGGTGCACGGTCGCCTTGACGCCGTGCCAGCCCAGATGCCGCACCAGGCCCGCGTCGCTGCTGGCCTCGGCGTGCTTGCTCTCGTCCGCGGTCAGGATCTGGACCTGCTGGGCCCGGCGCAGCAGCGGCATGGCGAAGCCGATCGCGCGCGCCACCTGGATGCTGCCGTTCCAGAAGATCGCCACCCGCTCGCCCATCGTGGCCGGCGGCTGGGGCGGCGCCACGATCACCGGACGGCCGGTATCGAACAGCACCGCCTCGACCACCGTCTCGGTGACGAGGTCCTTGGCATTGGCCGGCCGGGCGATGACGATCACGTCGGACACGCGCCCGCGGCGCGTCACGACATCCTCCTCGCTGCCCTGCTCCTCGCGCCACGCGCAGGACACCGTGGCCGGCGGCGGCGGCGTCTCGGCGACCGGCAGGTTGTTCTCCTTGCGCCAGGTGTCGAACGCCTCGCGCGCGCGTTGCGATCGCGACGTCGCATCGCGCTCCGCCACCTGCAGGATTTCCTCGACCAGCGGCCCTGACATCCCCTCGCCGATCACCGGGATGGCGTCGCGCGGATCGCCGCGCGCGTGCAGCGCGTCGATATGGGCGTTGAACCCCTTGCCGACCGCCAGGGCCATGCCCAGCGATACGCGGTCGGCCGTTCCGCCGGAAAGAACCGCCAAGATCGACTTGATCGGCATGTTTGACTCCCGTTGCCCCTGTTCCCGGACGTTTTTTCTCCGCGGCCGCCGCATCGGCGTGGCGGCCCGAATTCAAAGATCGGCGCTCCCGCCGCCCCGGTCAACCCTCCGCGAGCAAGAGCGCCGCCCGGGCCGCCGACGCCACCGCGTGGGGCGGCTGGCCGGCATCGACGCGGGTCCAGTCCAGCCGGCCCGGATCCAGCCCGGACTGCCAGCGCACGACCGCCGCGCCGGCGTCGGACACATCGTGTTGCCGGTCGCCCACCCGGCGTTCCAGCTCGGATCGCGGCGCCTCCAGCCAAAGCCCGGCGAAGGCGACGCCGCGGCGATGCGCGACGGCCGCGATCCGCTCGCGCTGGGCAGGCACCAGGTAAACCGCGTCGGCGACGGCTGCATGGCCGGCGTCGAGGACGATCGCCGCCGCCCGGGCCAGGGCGTCGAATACCTGCTCGGTCATCGCGGCCGCGTAAGCCGATTGCGGCAGGCGCCGGAACAGGTCGCACCCCGCCAGCACCTTGCGGAACACGTCGCTGCGCAGGACGACGGCGCCCGGCCGGGCGCCTATCGCCGGCGCGATCGCATGGGCCAGGGTCGACTTCCCGGTGCCGGAAATGCCGCCGACCGCGACCAGGCGCGGCGGCGGCGGGTCCAGGCAGTCCAGCGCGAGGTCGAGATAGGCGCGCGCCGCCGCCCGCCGCGCCTCGGCTTGGACCGCATCGGGCTGCGCGCGCGCCGCGGCCAGGCTGACCTGGGCGCGGATGCCCGCGCGGCAGGCCAGGAACAGCGGCAGGGCGCCGAGCCCGGCCAAGGCATCGATCCCGTCGTCGCCGACCGCGCGGGCCAGGTAGCGGTTGAAGGCCGCGTTGGCGAGCCGGTCGAGCCCGCGATGCGCCAGGTCCATCAGGAGGAACGCAAGGTCGTAGAGGACGTCGCCGCTGGCGATGCGGTCGTCGAACTCGATCGCGTCGAACAGCGTCGGTCGGCCCTGCCACAGGCAGACATTGCCGAGATGCAGGTCGCCATGCCCGTGCCGCGCATAGCCGGCGTCGCGCCGCTGATCGAGCAGGGCGCCGTCATGCGCGAGGCGGGCCGCCGCGGCAGCGCGGAACCGCGCCACCTTGTCCGCCGCCAGCGCCGCATCGTCCGCCAAGCCGGCGGCGATGCCCTCGACGATCCGCGCCATGGCGGCGCGGCCGCCATGCTCGGGCGTGCGCCGCGCTGCGCGGTGGAAGGCCGCTATCGAATCGGCCAGCGCAAGAACCGTCGCCTCGTCGAGCCGCCCATCCCGCGCACGCTGGTCGAGCAGCGCATCGTCGTCGAACCGGCGCATCTCGACCACCCAGTCGATGGCGCCCTCCTGCGGCGCTCCCGCGCCCCGCGGCCCAAGCCGCGCCCGTTCGCCCGGCCCGGCCAGGATCGGACGGATGCCGAGATAGAGGTCGGGCGCCGTGCGCCGGTTGATCGACAGCTCGTTGGCGCAGGCGGCGCGGCGGCGCTCGGCCGTCGTGTAGTCGAGGAAGGGGAAGCGCACGGCGCGCTTCATCTTCAGCACGCGGTCGCCGGCCAGGATCACGATCGCGCCATGCGTGTCGATGCGCCGCGGCGCGTGCCCGCCATGCGTGGCGGGATCCATCAGCAGCGCGATCTGGGCCGACTGGTCCGCGGGGGCCGGGGCGGTCGTCACGGGCCGGTCAGGCGAAATGCGGACGGTTCTCGGCGATACCGGCCGGGTCCTGATGGATCATCACCTCGGCGTCCGGGAAAGCCGCCTTCAACTTCTTCTCGAGGTCATCCGAGACCGCGTGCGCGTCGAGCAGCGTCATCGCGCCGTCCATCTCGATATGGGCCTGGATGAAGATGTCCGGTCCCGCCACGCGGGTGCGCAAGTCGTGCACGCGGCGGACCTCGGTGTGCTGCAGGCACAGGTCGCGGATGCGCCGGCGGTCCGCCTCGGGCAATTCGCGGTCCATCAGCATGTCGAGCGACAGGCGCACGATCTGCCAGGCGCTGTAGAGGATGTAGAACGCGATCAGCGCCCCGAACAGCGGATCGAAGATCGGGGCGTCGAGCGCCTTGGCCAGCAGCAGCGCCACGATGACCCCGCCATTGACCATGATATCGCCGGCATAGTGCAGCGAATCGGCGCGGATCGCGGTCGAGTTGGTGCGGGCAATCACGCGGCGCTGGAATATGACCAGGGCGATCGTCACCAGCATCGAGAAGCCCATCACCGCGATGCCGACCCCCGCATGCGGGATCACCCGCGGCTCGGTGAGGCGCTCGGCCGCCTGGACCAGCAGCAGCACCGCCGAGCCGGCGATGAAGGCGGACTGCGCCAGCCCCGCCAGCGGCTCGGCCTTGCCGTGGCCGAAGCGATGCTCGCGGTCGGGCGGGGTCAGCGAGTGGCGCACGGCAAACAGGTTCACCATCGACGCGCCGGCGTCGAGCAGCGAATCGAGCAGGCTGGCCATGATGCTGACCGAGCCGGTCGCGATCCACACCGCCAGCTTCACCGCGATCAGCACGCCGGCCGCCGCCACCGAGGCATGGGTCGCCAGGCGCATCAGCCGGCCGTTGTCGACCGCGCGGCGCTGCGAATCGGTGGCGCTGGCGGCGGAGTGGGTCACGGGAACAGGCGCTCGGTCCACCAGCCCGGCCGGCCGTCCGCGTGGCGGCGGTAGACGATCCGCTCGTGCAGCCGGAACGGCCGGTCGCGCCAGAACTCGATGCGCTGGGGCCGGACGCGGAACCCGGTCCAGTGCGCCGGGCGCGGCACCTCGCCGACCGCGAACTTGGCGGCATAGAGCGCGACGCGCTTCTCGAGGTCGAAGCGGCCCTCCATCGGCCGCGACTGGGTCGAAGCCCAGGCGCCGATCCGGCTGTCGCGCGGGCGCGAGCGGAAATAGGCGTCGGCGTCGGCGTCGCTCACCCGCTCGACCGGCCCCTCGATGCGCACCACGCGGCGCAGCGACTTCCAGTGGAACATCAGCGCGACGCGCGGATTGGCGGCAAGCTCGCCGCCCTTGCGGCTTTCGGTGTTGGTGTAGAAGACGAAGCCGTCGGATTCGACCCCTTTCAGCAGGACCATGCGCACCGACGGCGCCCCCGACGCGTCGGCCGTCGCCAGCGCCATGGCGTTGGCGTCGTTCGGCTCGCTCTGGGTCGCCTCGGCCAGCCAGGCGTTGAACTGCAGGATCGGGTCCTCCGCCTCGCTCGGCGGTTCGGCGGTCGCGGCAGCGGGAATGGGATCGTCGGGCGTCATCGCGGTTCCTGGCTCAGCGGGTGGGATCGGCGTCGCACTTGCGATTGCGGCAGGCAAGTATGATATAGGGCGTGCCGTGCCTGTCACCAGGGAATGCCGGACGTCGTGACCTTGACGGATCGCAGCCTCCGCCGGACGACCCGATTCGCCGCGACCGCGATGCTGCTGTCGCTCGCGGGCTGCATGGGCTTCGGAAGCGCCGACACGCCGCCGCCCACGACCATCGCCAGCGCCCCGCCCCCCGCCGAGGCCAAGGCGGACCCCGACTCGGCCGGCCTCTCGATGCTCGACGTCTACCGCAAGCAGCTCGGTGCCGGGAAGACGCTGGACAAGTCGGACGACGTCTATGCGGAACGCTCGGCGCAGCTCGCGCTGGAATATGCCGGCGACGGATCGCCGCGCCCCTGGACCAACCCCGAGACGGGGACCACCGGCACCATCAAGCCGACCAAGACCTACCAGGACAAGGACGGCACCTATTGCCGCGAGTTCGACCAGACGATCCAGATCCGCCAGCGCGGCAGCAAGGACGTCAAGGGCGCGGCCGAGGCCAAGGGCGGCATTGCCTGCCGCGGCCGGAACGGCAAATGGAAGTTCCTCAGCTGAGCGAGAACGGATGCGCGATCCCTACGATGTCCTGGGCGTGAAGCGCGAAGCCTCGGCCGACGAGATCAAGAAGGCCTACCGCAAGCTGGCGAAATCGCTGCACCCCGACCTCAATCCCGGCAAGCCGGAGATCGAGAAGCGGTTCAAGGAGGTCTCGGCCGCCTACGACCTCCTGGGCGACGCGGACAAGCGCGCCAAGTTCGACCGCGGCGAGATCGACGCCGGCGGCAATCCGCGCGCCGATGCCGCGTTCCGCGATGCCTGGGCGCGCCGCGGCGGCGGGCCCGGCGGCGGCATGGGTGGCGGCATGGGCGGCGGCCCGGGCGGCGGGGCCTGGGACGGCACGGCGGGGGCGGGCTTCGATCCGTCCGACATCTTCGACGAGCTGTTCGGCCGGCGGCGGCGCCCCGGCGCCGGCGGCGGCGGCACGTTCCGGTCGCGCGGGGCCGACGTCACCTATGCGCTGACCGTCGACTTCCTGGAGGCGGCGCGCGGCGGCACGCGGCGCATCAAGCTGGCCGACGGGCGCACGCTGGACGTCAACATCCCGCCGGGCACCGAGAGCGGCAACGTGCTGCGGCTGAAGCAGCAGGGCTCGCCGGGGATGGGCGGCGGCCCGGCCGGGAACGCCTTCATCGAGATCACCGTGACGCCGCACCACCTGTTCCGCCGCGAGGGCGCCGACATCCATGTCGAGGCGCCGGTCGCGCTGCAGGAAGCGCTGCTGGGCGGCTCGATCGAGGTGCCGACGATCGACGGGCGCGTCTCGGTGAAGCTGCCCAAGGGCGCCAATAGCGGCACCAAGCTGCGCCTCAAGGGCCGCGGCGTCGCGCATGGCAAGAAGGGCGAACGCGGCGACCAGTACGTGACCTTGAAGGTCGTGCTGCCGGACCCGCCGGACGCCGAGCTGACCCGCTTCGTCGAGGGCTGGGCCAAGGGCCGCCGCGACAAGGTGCGCAGCGGCGAGGGCTGGGAGGGCTGAGCTACTCCGCCGCGCCGGGCTCGGCCGCGCGCGACGCCATCGCCCGGGACGGCGCGCCCAGCTCGCGCAGCGCTCGGCGCACCACCCGCCAGGCGGCGGCGAGGCTGAGTCCCGCCATCACGACGGCGACCACCACGTCCGGCCAGTAGCTGGCGGTGGCGAAGACGCCGCTGGCGGCCAGCATGACCACGATATTGCCGATCGCGTCGTTGCGGCTGCACAGCCAGACCGACTCGCGGTTGGCGTCGCCCTTGCGGTGGCTGTACACGAGAACGGCGACGAACACGTTGGCGAGCAGCGCCAGCAGCCCGACCGGCCCCATGATGAACGGATCGGGCACCGCGCCGGTCGCGACCTTGTGCGCGGCCGCGCCCATGACCCACAGGCCGATCGCGCCCATCGACAGGCCCTTGACCAGCGCCGCGCGCGAGCGGGCGCGCGCGCCCAGCGCCAGCGCGTAGAGCGAGATCGCGTAGTTGGTCGAATCGGCGAAGAAATCGAGCGAGTCGGCCAGCAGCGCGGTGGAACCGGCGGCGAAGCTCGACGCCGCCTCGGTCACGAACATCGCGGCGTTGACCGCAAGCGAGATCCACAGCACGCGGCGGAACGAGGCGTCGGTCGTCATCGCGTCGTGGTCGTGCCCGTGGCCGTGATCATGGCCGTGATCATGGTCGCAGCAGCCGCTCATGCCCCGTGCTCCTCGTCCTCGCCGTCCGGCTCGCCCAGATGCGTCACCATGTCCTGGATCACGCCGCGGACATGCGCGTCGGCGCCTTCGTAGAAGACCTGCTTGCCCTGGCGCGTCGCCCGCACCAGCCGCGCGGCGCGCAGCAGCCGCAGGTGATGGCTGACCAGCGAGACCGACAATCCGGCCCGCCCGGCGATCGCCCCGACATTGGTGGGCTCCGCCAGGCAGGCCAGCAGGATGCGCAGCCGCGACGGATCGCCGAGCAGCCGGAACATGTCGGCCAGCCGCGCCGCCTCGTCGTCGGAGAGCGGCGGCACCGGGGCTGGCGGTTTGCGCACAAGACGTGTGATCATTTGAATACATATTTAAATGAATTTGCCCGCCTGTCAAGCGCCAGCGTCCCCGATGGTGCCGGCGCGGCGCACTAGGGCTACACTTGCGCCGCGCGCAGTGGCGGGGATGGAGTTGACGTGACGGATCCGCAGGATATCGGGGACTACGACTTCATCGTCGTCGGCGCGGGCTCGGCCGGATGCGTCCTGGCCAACCGCCTGTCGGCCGACCCTAGGCACCGCGTGTTGCTGCTCGAGGCGGGCGGCAAGGACAACTGGATCTGGTACCACATCCCGATCGGCTATCTGTACGCGATCGGCAATCCGCGCTCGGACTGGATGTACAAGACCGAGCCGCAGCCGGGCTTGAACGGCCGCGCGCTGCACTACGCCCGCGGCAAGGTTGTGGGCGGCTGCTCGGCCATCAACGCCATGGTCTACATGCGCGGCCAGGCCGCCGACTATGACGGCTGGCGCCAGCTTGGCCTCGAGGGCTGGGGCTGGGACGACGTGCTGCCCGTGTTCCTGGGCATGGAGGACCATGCGACGCTGGAAGGTCCGCACCATGGCCGCGGCGGGGAGTGGCGCGTGGAGCTGCCGCGCGTGCGCTGGGATTTGACCGACGCCTTCCGCGAAGCCGCGGCGCAATGCGGCATTCCCAAGGTCGACGACTTCAACGGCGGCGACAACGAGGGCTGCGCCTATTTCCACGTCAACCAGCGCCGCGGCCGGCGCTGGAGCGCGGCGCGCGGGTTTCTCAAGCCCGTCTTGAGCCGCCCCAACCTGCGGCTGGAAACCAATGCGCTGGCCGAGCGGCTGACCTTCGACGGCAAGCGCGTGACCGGCATCGAGTTCGCGCGCGGCGGCCAGCGATTCCGGGCCGGCGCCAAGGGCGAGGTCGTGCTGACCGCAGGCTCGATCAACTCGCCGCAGCTGCTCGAGCTGTCGGGCATCGGGCAGGGCGAGCGGCTGCGGAAGCTCGGGATCGAGGTGCTGCAGGACACGCCCGGCGTCGGCGAGAATCTGCAGGATCACTTGCAGCTACGGATGATCTACAAGGTGGATGGCGTGCGCACGCTCAACGCGGACTACCGGAACCTGTGGAAGAAGGCCGGCATGGCGCTGCAATACGCCGTGATGCGCGCCGGCCCGCTGACCATGGCGCCCTCGCAGCTCGGCGCCTTCACCCGCTCTTCGCCCGAATACGCCACGGCGAACGTCGAGTACCACATCCAGCCGCTGTCGCTGGAAAAGTTCGGCGACCCGCTGCACGACTTCCCGGCCTTCACCGCCAGCATCTGCAACCTGCGCCCGACCAGCCGGGGCAGCGTGCATCTCAGCGAACCCGATCCCGCCAAGGCGCCGGCGATCGACCCCAACTACCTGTCGACGATCGAGGACCGGCGGGTGGCGGTGGATTCGATCCGCCTGACGCGGCGCATCCTGCAGGCGCCGGCGCTCGCCGCCTATCGCCCGCAGGAGTTTCGGCCGGGCGCGCATCTGAAGGCGGACAAGGACCTGGAGGTGGCCGCCGGCGACCTGGGCGCCACCATCTTCCACCCGATCGGCACCGCCAAGATGGGCATCGACGGCGACCGCATGGCGGTGCTGGACGCCAAGCTGCGACTGCGCGGAATCCGCGGCCTGCGCGTGGCCGACGCCTCGGCCATGCCGCTGATCACCTCGGGCAACACGGCGGCGCCGACCATGGTGATCGCGCAGCGCTGCGCGGAATCGGTCCTGGCGGACGCGAAGCGCGGCGCCTCCCGCTGATCGCTACTGGGCCGCCTGCGGCCGGGCGGCGAGGCTGCCGGTCTCGGCTTCGCTGAGTTCGTGCGAGAGAAGCTGCTTCAGGTTGACCGAGAAGCGTTCGCGGTTGGTGCGGTCGGCCGCGCCGAGCAGCGCGTCGAGCCGGTCGTGCCAGGGCTGGCGGTCGTCGCCGCGCATGTCGGTCGGCCCCAAGGTCAGGTCCAGGCAGACGAACAGCTCGTGCAAGGTCGTGGTCTCGAGGTCGCGCGCCAGCAGCCACTGCCCCTTCTCGCCGCGCGCGACGAAGCCGGCCTTCACCAGCCGCGCCAGCACGTCGCCCAAGAGGTCCGAGCCCGATGGCACCTTGGCCAGAAGGTGCCGGTCGCGGAACATCTCGCCGCTGCGGGTCTTCTTGAAGATCGCGGCCAGCAGCGCCAGCGCCACGCCGAGCCGCCGTCCTGGTGTCACGATCGACTTGCCGAAGCCGCGCCCCGCGCGCCATTCCGGCAGCGAGGCGGTGAGCTCGGCGCCGAACAATACGACCATCCAGCACAGATAGACCCAAAGCATGAAGATCGGCACCGCCGCCAGCGCGCCATAGACCACCTGGTAGCTGGCGAACTTGGCGATGTAGAGGCCGAAGCCGCGCTTCAGCAGCTCGAACGCCACCGCCGTCACGATGCCGCCGACGACCGCGTTGCGCCGGTGCACGGGGAAGTTCGGAACCACCTGGAACAGGAGGATGAACCCGCACACCGACAGCAGGAAGGGCAAGAGCGTGGCAAGCTGGATCAGCGCGCGGCCCAGGAACTGCAGGCTGAGCGTGTGCTGCAGCGTGAACAGAAAGCTCGACAGCGACAGGCTGGCGCCGAACAGCAGCGGGCCGATCGTCAGCATCGCCCAGTAGCTCAAGACCCGCATGACCATGCTGCGCGGCTCGCCGGCGCGCCAGATCGTGTTGAACACGGTCTCGATCGTGTTGAGCGTCAGGATCGACGTGATCGCCACGAACACGATGCCGAAGGCGGTCGTCTTGCCCATGTTCTTGGTGAACCCGCCGAGGGTCTGCGACACGGTGTCGCCGATCGCCGGCACCAGGTTCTCGAACAGCATCTGCTGGGCCTGCTCGCGGATGCCCTCGAACACCGGGAAGGCGGCCAGGATCGCGAACGCGATGGTGAGCAACGGCACCATCGACAGCAGCGTGGTGTAGGTCAGCGAGGCGGCGACCTGGGGACAGCGGTCGCGATAGAAGCGCCCGGCCGTGTAGACGGCCAGCCCCGCGGCGTCGCGGAGCATCGCCAGCACGCGCCGGCCGGTCGCCGCCCAGTCGCGGTCGCGCAAGCGCGCTATCGCCGCGCCAAGGCGCGCGAAGGCGAGCGCCGCGCCGAATCGGCTGTTTCCCCGCATGACGATGGACTATAGCGCACGCGGTCGCAGGCGAAAACTCCTTGCCGGAACAGTCGTTTCGCCGACGGGCGCGCGGCTTTGACCGGTGCGGCGGTTCGTGTAGGATGCCGGCGCATTCACCCCGCCCGCCAGCGCCCCACCGAAGACTTGAGCGAGGAACGAGGTTCCGTGATGAGCGACGCCAAGCCGCTTGCGGCCAAGCCGCTGATGCAAGGCAAGCGCGGATTGATCCTGGGCGTCGCTAACGACCGGTCGCTGGCCTGGGGCATCGCCTCGGCCGTGCGCGCGCAGGGCGCGGAGCTGGCGATCACCTTCCAGGGCGAGGCGATGGGCAAGCGCGTGCAGCCCCTGGCCGAGCAGCTTGGCGCGTCCGTCATCATGGATTGCGACGTCACCAGCGACGCCAGCATGGACGCGGTTTTCGACGCCATCGGCAAGCAATGGGGCGGGCTCGACTTCCTGGTCCATGCCGTCGCCTTCTCCGACCGCGAGGAGCTGAAGGGCGACTACGTGCGCACCTCGCGCGCCAACTTCACGATGACGCTGGACGTGTCCTGCTACTCCTTCACCGCGCTGGCCCAGCGCGCGGCGCCGCTGATGACCGACGGCGGCAGCATGCTGACCCTCAGCTACGCCGGCGCCGAGCGGGTGATGCCGCACTACAACGTGATGGGCGTGGCCAAGGCGGCGCTGGAGGCCAGCGTGAAATACCTGGCGGCCGACCTGGGCAAGCACCGCATCCGCGTGAACTGCATTTCCGCCGGGCCGATCCGCACGCTGGCGTCGGCCGGCATCGGCGACTTCCGCTATATCCTGAAGTGGAACGAGCTGAACGCGCCGCTGCGCCGCAACGTGTCGATCGACGAGGTCGGCGGCTCGGCGCTCTACCTGCTGAGCGACCTCGGCTCGGGCGTCACCGGCGAGGTGCTGCACGTCGACAGCGGCTATCACGTCGTCGGCATGCTGGCGGTCGACGCGGCGCCGAAGGTCGCGGAGATGCTGAAGGGCTTCAAGTCCGTCGACGGCGACTGAGCCGGAAGCGCTGAGGGGCCATGTCCGGCAACACGTTCGGTCACCTGTTCCGCCTGACCACCTGGGGCGAAAGCCACGGGCCGGCGATCGGCGGCGTGGTGGACGGCGCGCCGCCGCTGATCCCCTTGAGCGAGGCCGATATCCAGCCCTGGCTCGACCGCCGGCGTCCCGGCCAGTCGCGCTTCACCACCCAGCGCCAGGAGCCCGACCGGGTGCACATCATGAGCGGCACCTTCGAGGGCAGGACCACCGGCACGCCGATCGCGCTGCAGATCGACAACGTGGACGCGCGCAGCAAGGACTATTCCGACATCAAGGACAAGTTCCGCCCCGGCCACGCCGACTACACCTACTGGACCAAGTACGGCATCCGCGACTATCGCGGCGGCGGGCGGTCCTCGGCCCGCGAGACGGCGACCCGCGTCGCCGGCGGCGCGGTCGCGCGCAAGGTGCTGGACCATCTGGTGCCGGGCGGGGTCGAGATCCGCGGCGCGCTGGTGCAGATCGGCCCGCACCGCGTCGACCCGCTGCGCTGGGACTGGGACGAGGTGCACCGCAACCCGTTCTTCTGCCCCGACGC
>JADZDN010000372.1 GCA_020851015.1 Alphaproteobacteria bacterium
GCATCATCGCCTGGCTGCGCAGCCTGCAGCCCGGCGGCCAGCCGATCCGCGACGACATCCCGGAATCGCACCTGCTGAAGAAGGGCACGCCCACGATGGGCGGCTTCATGATGCTGCTGGCGATCGTGGTCAGCACGCTTCTGTGGGCCGACCTGACCAACGGCTATGTCTGGGTCGCGCTGATGGTGACGCTGGGCTTCGGGGCGGTCGGTTTCGTCGACGACTTCCTCAAGCTGTCGCGCCGCAATCCCAAGGGCCTGCCCGGCCGCATCAAGCTGATCGCGCTGATGGCGATCGGGCTGGTGGCCGCGCTGTGGTTCGTCTACCTGACCCGCGCGCCGCTGGGCACCGCGCTGACCGTGCCGGTGTTCAAGAACGCGCTGATCCCGCTCAGCTACCTGTTCGTGCCGTTCGCCGTGTTCGTGATGGTGGGCGCGTCGAACGCCGTCAACCTGACCGACGGGCTGGACGGGCTGGCGATCGGGCCGGTGATGATCGCGGCGGGCTGCTTCAGCCTGATCGCCTATCTCGCCGGCAACACGGTCTTCGCCAACTACCTGCAGATCCACCACGTGCCGGGCGTCGGCGAGCTGGCGGTGTTCTGCGCGACGCTGGTCGGCGCCGGCCTCGGCTTCCTCTGGTACAACGCGCATCCCGCGCAGGTCTTCATGGGCGACACCGGCTCGCTGGCGATGGGCGGCGCGCTGGGCGCGGTCGCGGTTGCCACCAAGCACGAGCTGGTGCTGGCGATCATCGGCGGGCTTTTTGTCGTGGAAGCCCTCTCCGTGATGATCCAGGTGTTCTGGTTCAAGCGCACCGGCAAGCGCATCTTCCTGATGGCGCCGATCCACCACCACTTCCAGAAGAAGGGCTGGCACGAGCAGCAGATCGTCATCCGCTTCTGGATCATCTCGGTGATCCTGGCCCTCGCCGGCCTCTCGACATTGAAGCTCCGGTGAGCGCGATGATCGGGTGCCCCCACATGGCCGGTCAGGCGGTCGCCGTCATGGGCCTCGGCAAGTCGGGCCTGCCGACGGCCAGGGCGCTGATGGCGAGCGGCGCCCGGGTCTCGGCCTGGGATGACGACGCGGCCAGGCGCGAGGAGGCCAAGGCGGCCGGCATCCCGGTCGTCGACCTGCGGAACTGCGACTGGAGCCGGCTCGCCACCCTGGTCTTGAGCCCCGGCATCCCGCACACCGATCCAAAGCCCCACGCCGTGGCCGCGCAAGCGCGCGCGGCGGGCGTGCCGATCATCGGCGACATCGAGCTGCTCTACCGCGCCCGGCCCGACGCGGCCTATGTCGGCATCACCGGCACCAACGGCAAGTCGACCACCACCGCGCTGATCGGCCATGTCTTCCGCCAGGCCGGCCGCGACGTCGAGGTCGGCGGCAATATCGGCGCCGCGGCCCTGTCGCTGCGCGCGCTCGATGCCGATGGCAGCTACGTGCTCGAAATGTCGTCCTACCAGCTCGAGCTGGTCGACCGGACGAGCTTCGACGTCGCGGTGCTGCTCAACATCACGCCCGACCACCTCGACCGCCACGGCGGGATGGACGGCTACGTCGCCGCCAAGCGCCGCATCTTCCGCGGCCAGGATGCGGCCGACGCTGCGGTGATCGGGGTGGACGACGACCATTGCCGGCGCATCCACGACGAGATGAAGCGCCGCCGCGGCCCCGCCGTCCTGCCGATCTCCAGCGAGATTGTCGTCAAGGGCGGGGTCTACGCGCCCGAGGGCGTGCTGATCGACGACCTCGAGGGCGCGGCACGGCCGGCGCTCGACCTGCGCGAGGTCCCCACCCTGCCCGGCCGGCACAACTGGCAGAACGCGGCCGCCGCCTATGCGGCCGCGCGCGCCGCCGGCATCGCGCCCCAGGCGATCGCCGCCGGCATCCGCTCCTATCCCGGCCTGGCCCACCGCCAGGAGCTGGTGGGCACGGTCGAGGGCGTGCGCTTCGTCAACGACAGCAAGGCGACCAACGCGGATGCCGCCGCCAAGGCGCTGGCCTGCTACGACGCGATCTACTGGATCGCCGGCGGCAAGCCCAAGGAAGGCCCGCTCGGCGCGATCCATCCGCACCTCGCCCATGTCCGCCGCGCCTTCCTGATCGGCGAGGCGGCGCCGCGCTTCGCGCGCGAGCTGGAGGGGCTGGTCGCGCTCGAGCAGTGCGGCGAGCTCGCGAACGCGACCCGGCGCGCCTTCGCCGCCGCGCTGGCCGACCGCGCCCGCGACCCGGTCGTGCTGCTGTCGCCGGCCTGCGCCTCCTTCGACCAGTTCGCCAATTTCGAGGCGCGCGGCGAGGCCTTCCGCGCGCTGGTCGCCGACCTGGCCGGGCAGCGGAGGGCGATGCAATGAGCGCGATCGCCCGCACCGACACCTCCGTCCTCGGCCGCTGGTGGTGGACGGTCGACCGCTGGACCCTGGTGGCGCTGGGCGCGCTGATCTTCTGCGGCATCATCCTGGCGATGGCGGCCAGCCCCGGCGTCGCCGCCCGCATCGGCGCCGAGCCCTATCACTTCGTCAAGCGGCAGATGATGATCCTGCCGGTGGCGGTGATGCTGCTGTTCGCCTGCTCGCTGGCGAC
>JADZDN010000373.1 GCA_020851015.1 Alphaproteobacteria bacterium
GAAGCTCCTGACCAAGGAAACGGTGATTCCCTCGGGCGCGAACCGGATTCTGTTCGTCGCCGCGCCGATGCTGACCTTCATCCTCAGCCTGATCGCCTGGGCGGTGATCCCGTTCGGCCAGGGCATGGTGATCGCCGACATCAACGTGGGCATCCTCTACCTGTTCGCGATCTCCTCCCTCGGCGTCTACGGGATCGTCGTGGCGGGCTGGGCCAGCAACTCGAAATACGCCTTCCTCGGCGCGCTGCGCTCGGCGGCGCAGATGGTGTCCTACGAGGTCTCGATCGGCTTCGTGATCGTGACCGTGCTGCTCTGCGCCGGCTCGATGAACATCTCCAAGATCGTCGAGGCGCAGCGGCATCTGTGGTTCTTCATCCCGCTGTTCCCGATGTTCATCCTGTTTTTCATCTCGGGCCTGGCGGAGACCAACCGCACGCCGTTCGATCTGGTGGAGGGCGAGTCCGAGCTGGTGGCCGGCTACTTCGTCGAATACTCGTCGATGACCTTCGCGCTGTTCTACCTCGGCGAATACGCCAACATGATCCTGATCAGCGCGATGACCGCCATCCTGTTCCTGGGCGGCTGGCTGCCGCCGTTCGACGTCTGGTGGCTGAATTGGATTCCCGGGCCGATCTGGTTTTTCGGCAAGATCTGCATCGGCCTGTTCTTCTTCCTGTGGGCGCGCGCCACCCTGCCGCGCTACCGCTACGACCAGCTCATGCGACTCGGCTGGAAGGTGTTCCTGCCGTTCTCGCTGGCCTATGTCGCGCTGGTCGCCGGCGTGCTGGTCTACGGCGGCCTGGTCTAGAGGGAGGAACGCAGATGGCATTGCTCGACCGCGCCGCGCGCAGCTTCCTCCTGGCGGAACTCGCCAAGGGGCTGGGGCTGACCTTCAGCTACATGTTCAAGCCGCGCGTGACGATCAACTACCCGTTCGAGAAAGGGCCGTTGAGCCCGCGCTTCCGCGGCGAGCACGCGCTGCGCCGCTATCCCAACGGCGAGGAGCGCTGCATCGCCTGCAAGCTGTGCGAGGCGATCTGCCCGGCCCAGGCCATCACCATCGAGGCCGAGCCGCGCGAGGACGGCAGCCGGCGCACCACGCGCTACGACATCGACATGACCAAATGCATCTACTGCGGCTTCTGCCAGGAGGCCTGCCCGGTGGACGCGATCGTCGAGGGGCCGAACTTCGAGTTCGCGACCGAGACGCGCGAGGAGCTGTTCTACAACAAGGACAAGCTGCTCGCGAACGGCGACCGCTGGGAAGCCGAGATCGCCGCCAACCTCTCGGCCGACGCGCCGTACCGGTGAGGCTGCCCGTGGCGCGCAAGATCCCCCCCACCCTAACCCTCCCCAGCAAGGGGGGAGGGGACTCGTTTTTTTGTCCCACCTCCCCTTGCGGGAGGGGGATGGGGGGAGGGGGCTTCGGCCTCATCCCGAGCTTGTCGAAGGATGAGGCCCCGGTCGCCGGAGTGGGCCCATGATCATCCAGGCACTCGCCTTCTACATGTTCGCCGCCGTCACCGTGGCGTCGGGCGTGATGGTCGTCGCCTCGCGCAACCCGGTGCATTCCGTGCTGTTCCTGATCCTCGCCTTCTTCAACGCGGCCGGGCTGTTCGTGCTGTTGGGCGCCGAGTTCCTGGCGATGACGCTGGTGATCGTCTATGTCGGCGCGGTCGCGGTGCTGTTCCTGTTCGTCGTCATGATGCTCGACATCAACTTCGTCGCGCTGCGCGAGGGCTTCATGCGCTACCTGCCGGTCGGCGCGGCGATCGGGCTGGTGCTGCTGGCCGAGCTGCTGCTGGTGGTCGGAAGCTGGTCCTTCTCGCCCAAGGCCAAGGCGGTCGCCGACTCGCCGATCAAGGCGCCGGAGGAGCTCAGCAACGCGGCGGCGTTGGGCAAGGTGCTCTACACCGACCACATCCTGCTGTTCCAGACCTCGGGCGTGATCCTTCTCGTGGCGATGGTCGGCGCGATCGTGCTGACCTTGCGCGAGCGCGCGGGCGTGCGGCGCCAGCGCGTCGGCGTGCAGATCGCGCGCCGGCGCGAGGAGGTCGTCGAGATCCGCAAGCTGCCGGCCAGCGGCGGCGCCACGGGCGGGGCGGGGGAGTGATGTCGTGACCATCGGCCTCGGCCATTACCTCACGGTCGCCGCGATCCTGTTCACCACGGGGATCTTCGGCATCTTCCTCAACCGCAAGAACGTCATCATCATCCTGATGTCGGTCGAGCTGATGCTGCTGGCCGTCAACATCAATTTGGTGGCGTTCTCGTCCTTCCTGGGCGACCTGGTCGGCCAGGTCTTCGCCATGTTCGTGCTGACCGTCGCGGCGGCCGAGGCGGCTATCGGGCTTGCCATCCTGGTCGTCTATTTCCGCAACCGCGGGACGATCGAGGTCGACGACATCAACCTGATGAAGGGGTAGGCGGCGGCGATGTTCGTCCTGTGCATTTTCCTGCCGCTGATCGCGGCCTTCATCGCCGGGCTGTTCGGGCGCCTGATCGGCGACCGCGGCGCGCAATACGTGACCTGCGGCGCGCTGATCGTGTCGGCCCTGATCTCGCCCTTCATCCTCTACGACGTGGCCCTGCTGGGCCATGCGCGCGACGTGCAGCTCGTCACCTGGATCGCGTCGGGCGACCTCGAGCTGTCCTGGGCGCTCAAGTTCGACGCGCTCAGCGCCGTCATGATCTTCGTCGTCTCGGTCGTGTCGGCGCTGGTCCATGTCTATTCGATCGGCTACATGAGCCACGACCCGCATATCCCGCGGTTCATGGCCTATCTCAGCCTGTTCACCTTCGCCATGCTGATGCTGGTGACGGCCGACAACTTCGTGCAGATGTTCTTCGGCTGGGAAGGCGTGGGCCTGTGCTCGTACCTGCTGATCGGGTTCTGGTACCACAAGCCCTCGGCCAACGACGCGGCGATCAAGGCGTTCCTGGTCAACCGCGTGGGCGACGTCGGCTTCGCGCTGGGCATCTTCGGCACGTTCCTTCTGTTCCAGTCCGTCAGCTTCGCCGACGTGTTCCAGGCCGTGCCGGGCAAGGCGGAGGCCCGGCTGCACTTCCTGGCCTGGGACTTCCACGCCATGACGGTGCTGTGCCTGCTGCTGTTCGTCGGTGCGATGGGCAAGTCGGCGCAGCTCGGCCTGCACACCTGGCTGCCCGACGCGATGGAAGGCCCGACGCCGGTCTCGGCGCTGATCCATGCCGCGACGATGGTGACGGCCGGCGTCTTCATGGTCTGCCGCCTGTCGCCGATGTTCGAGTACGCGCCGGTGGCGCTCAACGTCGTGTGCGTGGTGGGGGCGGCCACGGCGTTCTTCGCGGCGACCGTCGGCCTGTGCCAGAACGACATCAAGCGGGTGATCGCCTATTCCACCTGCAGCCAGCTCGGCTACATGTTCTTCGCCGCCGGCGTGTCGGCCTA
>JADZDN010000374.1 GCA_020851015.1 Alphaproteobacteria bacterium
GACGGCCGACGGCGTGAAGGAAGCGCGTAACCGCCGCGTCGAGATCACCATCCGGTAACTCGACACCGGTTTCGCTCGAAACCGAACCCGCCCGCGTCGCAAGACGCGGGCGGGTTTGTTTTTGGGGTCCGATTTGTCCGCGCTGCCGCCAGCGGTAACCTTGAAAACGTTAGGGTCTTGGCGGCGCCAAAGCCTGGCCGCGCATGGCATCTACGCCTGCCGGCGTATAGACAAGACCGCCCGCGCCCACATATCGTTTATGAAGCTGTCGAAGCGAAGAACCGCGGCGGGGCGTGCGGGCCGCGTGCGAATCTCCGTCGGCGATGCAACAGCCCGCGACGGGCGACGACCGGCACACGGCCGGCCTGGACAGGAAGGACGCCAGCAATGTCATCGTCGAGCCGAACCACCAAGCCTCCCCCGGGCTTCCAGGCCCGCGTCATCGAAGGCGGCGCCGGGCGCAAGGGCGACGGCGCGGGCGGCTACAGCGCCGTCACCCACGACATCAGCGTGACCGTGCAGCCGATCTTCCTGGAGGACCAGTCGTCGCCCACCGACAATCACTATGTTTGGGCCTATCGCGTGCGGATCGAGAATCGCGGAGCGGCGACGGTGCAGCTGCGCAACCGCCACTGGGTCATCACCGACGCGATGGGCCGCATCCAGGAGGTGCGCGGCGCCGGCGTGGTCGGCGAACAGCCGGTGCTGAAACCGGGCCAGTCGTTCGAGTACACCAGCGGCACGCCGCTGCCGACGCCCTCGGGCATCATGAAGGGCACCTACCAGATGGAGCGCGAGGACGGCGAACGCTTCAGCGTGCTGATCCCCGCCTTCTCGCTCGACAGCCCGCACCAGGCGATGCGCCTGAACTGACGGCACGCGACGCCGACCGTAGAGACGGCGCGCATTGGAAGGGAATGACGATCATGGCGAACGATCAGGGCGGCAGCGCCGCCCGGCCTGGGAGATTGCGCCCCCTGGCGCCGATCTCCGAGCGCCCGAGCCGCGCGGCGGCCGAGGACGCGGTGCGCGTGCTGATCCGCTGGGCCGGCGACGACCCGACGCGCGAGGGATTGACCGACACGCCCGCGCGCGTGGTGCGCTCCTACGAGGAGTTCTTCTCCGGCTACGCGGTCGATCCGGCCGACGTGCTGCGCCGGACCTTCGAGGAGACCGACGGCTACGACGAGATGGTGGTGCTGAAGGACATCCGCTTCGAATCGCACTGCGAGCACCACATGGTCCCGATCCTCGGCAAGGCGCACGTCGCCTACCTGCCGCGCCGGCGCGTGGTCGGCATCAGCAAGTTGGCGCGGCTGGTCGAGGCCTATGCCCGCCGCCTGCAGATCCAGGAGAAGATGACCGCGCAGATCGCCAACGCGATCCAGGACGTGCTGCAGCCGCTGGGCGTCGCGGTGGTGATCGAGGGCGCGCACCAGTGCATGACGACGCGCGGCGTGCACAAGCCGGGCTCGACGATGGTGACCAGCCGCATGCTGGGCGAATTCCGCGACAACCAGTCGACGCGGCGCGAGTTCCTGGCGATGATCGGCGAGCCGGGCTCGTCGCGCCTGTCGAACGTCTGAGGCGGGGCGTCAGCGCAGATAGACCGCCAGGTACTGGCGCATCGAGCGTTCCAGCTCCTTGTCCAGGTCCGCCATCAGCTTCTCGGTCATGGCGTACCAGACCTCGCGCCGCTTGTCGGGCGAGGCGCCCTCCTCGATCGTCTGCGAGCGCTTGACGCGCGCGGTGGCGAAGGCCTCGCGGCCGACGTCGCTGCGCACCTCGACGACCACTTCCAGCGTGGCGTCGTAGCGTTCGGACTGGTCGGTCGTGAACCAACCCTTGATGCCGCCGGTCTTCTCCAGCGGCACCTCGACCACCGAGGCGTCCTTCACCACCACGCGCAGCAGACGCCCGCGCCCCGCGGCCGCCAGCCGGTCGCCGGCCCAGCGCGCCACCGCATCGGACGGCGTGACGGGGAACAGGTGCTCGACATTGGGCTTCGTACCCGGCGGCACATAGTCCCGCGCGACCTCGACCCGCTGCACGTCGAGCGTCAGCTTCGGCTGGCTGATGAAGGTGATCTCGGGAAAGATCTTCGTCTCGGCATGGGCCGCGCCGAACCGGTGGCCCGCCGCCGCCGCCGCGGCGGCGCGCAGCAGGAACCGGCGGGATATCGGGTGCGCAATGGATTTCATCGGATCAAGCCGGCGATCGATAGGGGTTTCGTCAGGAAGGACGCGCATCCTCGGCGGCGTCCAGCTCCTCGTCGGCGACCGTATAGCGGCGATTGCAGAATTCGCAAGTGACAACGAACGCCCCCTCGACCTTCAGATCGTCCAGGTCCGCGCGCGGCAGGCCGCGCAGCATGCCGACCACGCGCTGGCGCGAGCAGCGGCACGCATCGCCGACATGCTTGGCGCGATAGACGCGCACGCCGCCCTCGTGGAACAGGCGAAACAGAAGCTGGCTGGGCGGCAGGGCGGGGTCCAGCAATTCATGGCGCGAGCCGCTGGCCATCAGCGCCATGGCCGACCGCCAGCCTTCTTCCTTGTCCTCCGCATCCGCGCCCTGGGGGTCGGGCAGGCGCTGGATCATCAGCGCGCCGCCGCGCCACGTCGCGCGGCCGCCGGGCACGGCCGCGACCTTGCCCACCGCCAGGTTGATCGCCGCCTGGAACTGCTCGGACTGCCGGAAGTAGTGGTGGATGCAGTCGCTGAGGGTCGCGCCGGCCAGCTCGACGATGCCCTGGTATCGTTCGGTGTCCGCACCCTGGTCGACGGTGAAGGCGAGGTAGCCCGCACCGAGCAGCCGCGGCACCGGATCGCTCAGCGCGCCGCCCGCCGGGCCGGGGCCGGGACGGGCCAGCGCGGTTTCCAGCTTGGCGCGATCGACCTGGGCATAGCCGCGCATGGCGCCCGTAGTCGTGACATCGGCCACCATCATCGAAACCGGCCCATCGCCCTTGGTCTGCAGCGTGAAGACGCCGTCGTACTTGAGCGTCGCGGCAAGTGCGGCGGCCAGCACCAGCGCCTCGCCCAAGATCCGCGCCACCGGCTCGGGATAGTCGTGCCGGGTCAAGATCGTATCGAGCGTCGCGCCCAGCCGCACCAGCCGGCCCCGCAGGCCGAACGCGTCGATCTGGAACGGCAGCACCAGGTCGTCGGCGCCGCCATCGGCGGTAGCGCCTGGACCCGGTCCGGTCATCCCAGGCACCAGGCGAGGATGCCCTTTTGCGCGTGCAGGCGGTTCTCGGCCTCGTCCCACACCACCGAATGCGGCCCGTCGATCACCGGACCGGTCACTTCTTCGCCGCGATGGGCCGGCAGGCAGTGCATGAAAATGGCATCCGGCTTGGCCGCGGCCATCAGCCGCTCGTCGACGCGGAACGGCGCCAGCAGGTTGTGGCGGTTGACCTCGCCCTTCTCCTCGTCGCCCATCGACAGCCAGGCGTCGGTCACCACGCAGTCCGCGCCCGTCGCGGCGGCGTAGGCGTCGTCGGTGAGGCTGACCTTGCCGCCCTGGGCGCGCGCCCAGTCCAGCAGCTCCTGGGGCGGGCGCAGCTCCTTCGGGCAGGCGAGCCTGAGCTCGAACCCGAAGCGCACGGCGGCATGCACCCAGGACGCGGCCATGTTGTTGCCGTCGCCCGACCACGCCACGACCTTGCCCCGGATCGGGCCGCGATGCTCCTCGAACGTCATCACGTCGGCCATCAACTGGCAGGGATGGCTTTCGTCGGTCAGGCCGTTGATCACCGGCACGGTGGCATAGGCCGCCATCTCGGCCAGGTTCTCGCGCGAGGTCGTGCGCATCATGATGGCGTCGACATAGCGCGACAGCACGCGCGCCGTGTCGGCGATGGTCTCGCCGCGTCCGACCTGGGTGTCGCGCTGCGACAGGATCACCACGTCGCCGCCAAGCTGCTTCATGCCGACCTCGAACGACACGCGCGTGCGCGTCGACGGCTTGTCGAACAGCATCGCCAGCATCTTGCCGGCGAGCGGCCGCTGATCGGCGGCGGCGGTCTTTTGGTCCTTGTAGTTGCGCCCGATGTCGAGCACCTCGCGCAACGTGGTGGTATCGAACTGGTCCAGGTCGAGGAAATGCTTGGGCGGATTCCGCGGCGGCATCACGCCACGCCGGCCTTTTCCGGCTTGGCCGACGCCAGCCTGGCGGCGACGCGCTCGATGATCTCCGCGCCCTGCTCCAGCTCCGCTTCGGTCGCGGTCAGCGGCGGCAGGATGCGCACCACGTTGTCGCCCGCGCCCACGGCCAGCATGCCCTCGGCGCGCAGCGCGTCGACCATCTGGGTGTTCGGTTCGACGCAGCGCAGCCCCAGCAACAGGCCCATGCCGCGCACTTCCGCGATGGCCTGGGGATGGCGCCTGGCGATCGCTTCCAGCCGCTGGCGGAAGACCTTGGCGCGCGCCGTGACGCCGTCCAGGAATCCCGGCGCCAGCAGGACGTCGAGCACCGCGTTGGCCGCCGCCATCGCCAGCGGATTGCCGCC
>JADZDN010000375.1 GCA_020851015.1 Alphaproteobacteria bacterium
CGATCATCCTGTTCATGTCGACGATCGGCATCGCCTTCTTCATCGACGGCTTCGCCCAGACCATCTGGGGCAGCGAGATCTACACGCTGGACCTCGGGATCCCGAAGGACCCGATGTTCCTGCTGGAATCGGTGTTCGAGGGCGGCATCCTGGTCAACCAGCTCGACATCTTCGCCGCGGTGATGGCGGGCGTGCTGGTGGTCGTGCTGGCGGTGTTCTTCCAGAAGACGCGCATCGGCCGCGCGCTGCGCGCGGTCGCCGACGACCACCAGGCGGCGCAGTCCGTCGGCATCCCGCTGAACCAGATCTGGATCATCGTGTGGGCCGTGGCGGGCTTCGTTGCGCTGGCCGCCGGCATCGTCTGGGGCTCGAAGCTGGGCGTGCAGTTCTCGATCGCGCAGGTGGCCTTGAAGGCGCTGCCGGTCCTGATACTGGGCGGGCTCACCTCGGTGCCGGGCGCCATCATCGGCGGGCTGATGATCGGCACCGGCGAGAAATTGGCCGAGGTCTATCTGAGCCCCTTCATCGGCGGCGGCATCGAGAACTGGTTCGCCTACATGCTGGCGCTGTTCGTGCTGCTGTTCCGGCCGCAAGGCCTGTTCGGCGAGCGGATCATCGAGAGGATCTGAGCGATGATCTATCGCGAGGCAGGCCAGTTCAAGACCAGCTACCGCGCCGACCAGGCGGTCTTCCCGATCCTGCAGGACCGCTGGGCGCTGCTGCTGATCCTGCTGGCGGCCTATGTGGGCGTGCCGCTGTTCGCCTCGGAATACCTGGTGATCGCGATCCTGATCCCGTTCCTGATTCTGTCGATGGCGGCGATCGGGCTCAACATCCTGGTCGGCTATTGCGGCCAGATCTCGCTGGGCACGGGCGGGTTCATGGCGGTGGGCGCCTATGCCGCCTACAACTTCGCGCTGCGCGTGCCCGACCTCAATCTCATCGTCGTCTTCCTGCTGGCGGGCGGCATCACGGCGCTGGTCGGCATCCTGTTCGGCATCCCCAGCCTGCGCATCAAGGGCTTCTACCTTGCCGTCGCCACGCTGGCCGCGCAGTTCTTCCTCGACTGGCTGTTCAGCCGCGTGCAGTGGTTCACCAACTACACGCCGTCGGGGTCGGTCGCCGCGCCGCCGATCCGCATCTTCGGCTACTATTTCGGCTCGCCGTCCGAGCGCTACCTGCTGGCGCTGTTCCTGGTCACCATCGTGGCCCTGGTGGCCAAGAACCTGGTGCGCGGGCGGATCGGGCGAAGCTGGATGGCGATCCGCGACATGGACATCGCGGCGGAGATCATCGGCATCCGCCCGATGTTCGCCAAATTGTCGGCCTTCGCGGTCAGCTCGTTCATCATCGGCATCGCGGGCGCGCTCTGGGCCTTCCTGCACCTCGGCGCCTGGGAGCCGCTGGCCTTCGACATCAACCGCTCGTTCAACCTCTTGTTCATGATCATCATCGGCGGGCTGGGCTCGATCCTCGGCTGCTTCCTGGGCGCGGCCTTCATCACCATGGTGCCGATCGCCTTGAACCAGATTCCGGCGATTTTGGGCGTGCCGCTGTCGACCGCGACCGCCGCGCATCTCGAGGTCATGATCTTCGGCGCGTTGATCGTCTTCTTCCTGATCGCCGAGCCGCACGGCCTGGCGCGGCTGTGGGCGGTCGGCAAGCAGAAGCTGCGCCTGTGGCCGTTTCCGCATTGATTGCGGAACGGAAGCCGCGGCTTGGAGGCGACGCGGCCGCGTGGTACATCTTCGTCCAAGGCCGGCGGGACGATCTGGCCAGCCGGTTTGTCGTCAAACCAGGGAGGAACTTGAGATGAGACTCAGCAAGGCTTCGGCTTTGGCGGCGGTCGCGCTGGCCCTGCCGATGACGATTCCCGTCGCCGCCTGGGCGCAGAACGAGCAGTTCGTGCCGGGCCTGGTCTACCGCACCGGCGCCTATGCGCCGAACGGCATTCCCTTCGCCAACGGGCGCGCGGACTACATGGAGATGCTGAACGCCCGCGACGGCGGCGTTAACGGCGTGCGCCTGGTGATCGAGGAATGCGAGACCGGCTACGCGACGGATCGCGGCGTCGAATGCTACGAGCGGCTGAAGGCCAAGGGCCCGACGGGCGCTGCCGCCTTCTCGCCGCTCAGCACGGGCATCACCTTCGCGCTGACCGAGAAGGCGCCGGGCGACAAGATCCCGCTGCTGACCATGGGCTACGGCCGCTCGGAGTCGGCCGACGGCAGCGTGTTCGCCTGGAACTTCCCGCTGCTCGGCACCTACTGGAGCGCGGCGGACATCCTGGTCCAGCACGTCGCCAAGAAGGGCTCGCTGAAGGGCAAGAAGATCGCGCTGGTCTACCACGACTCGCCCTACGGCAAGGAGCCGATCCCGGTCCTGCAGGACTACGCCAAGAAGCTGGGCTTCACCTTCGAGCCGATCCCGGTCACCCATCCCGGCGTCGAGCAGAAGGCGGTGTGGCTGCAGATCCGCCAGGGCCGCCCGGACTACGTCTTCCTGTGGGGCTGGGGCGTCATGAACTCCACCTCGATCAAGGAAGCCGCCGCCGTCAACTACCCGCGCGAAAAGATGTATGGCGTGTGGTGGTCGGGCGCGGAGCCCGACGTGCTGCCCGCCGGCGACGGCGCCAAGGGCTACAACGCGCTGGCGCTGCATCCCGCCGGCACGGTCTACG
>JADZDN010000376.1 GCA_020851015.1 Alphaproteobacteria bacterium
CGCGCCGGTGGGGCAGGGAGCGGCCGAAGTCCAGTACCACCTCGTTCAGCCGCTCGCAGGCCCGGTCAAAGACGGCGCGCACGCCGATCTCGGGATCGAAGAACACCGGCGTCACCACCGTCACCGAATCCTCGATCGTGTCGAAGATCGCCACCACCGTGGGCCGGAAGAACATGCCGTCCGGGACGCCCAGCATGTCCGGATTCTTGTCGGGCAGGCGCTCCATCAGCCGCACCATGTCGTAGCCCATGTAGCCGAACAGGCCCGAGGCCATCGGCGGCAGGCCCTTGGGGATGTCGATGCGGGACTCGGCGATGATCGCGCGCAGGGAGTCGAGGGCACCTTCGCCGTGCGGCTCGAAGCCGGCGTCGTCGCCCGCCAGCGCGCGGCGGTTGACTTCGGCGCGGTCGCCGCGGCAGCGCCAGATCAGGTCGGGCCGCAGCCCGATCATCGAGTAGCGCCCGCGCACGGCGCCGCCCTCGACCGACTCGAACAGGAAGCTGTTGGCCCGCCCTTCGGCGAGCTTCAGCATGGCGGAGACGGGGGTTTCGAGATCGCTGACCAGCCGCGTCCAGACGACCTGCGACCGCTTGGATTTGTAGACGGCGGCGAAGTCGTCGAAGGAAGGATGCATGGCGGCGGGTCCTTTGGGCTATGTCGCGCGCGGGTTTGGACGCCCGCGCGGCCGGGACCGCTCCGTCCCGGGGGAAGGCTTGGTATCCCGGATTGGCGTGCGATGTCCAGCGCGAAGGAACCGCAGCCGGCCCCGGTGCGATTGACGATCCGCGGCGCCAGGCGGCGCTGGGGACCGGACCGGGGACCTATCTGCCTATGAGGGGTTCTTCCCTGCCGAGGGATGCGACGGAAGCCCGGATGGCGCTTTTCCGCTGGCCGTCGGGGAGAACGGTCCGCCGGTGATCAGCCACAGCGAAAGGACAAAGCCAAGGAAGCGAAGCATGGTCGCTCTCCGCCGTACTTCCCAATGGTCAATGGACCGGCGGCAAATGCGTTCCCCGGTTCGCGACGCGACGCGCGAAGTCGTCGAGGCACGCGGCGGAACCACGCGTCCCGGCTCGGGCGTCGGCGGTCCCGCGCCCTGCAACTCGATAATTGTACCGGCCCCACCCCTGGCATAAGCTGCCGCCGACGGCGGAAGGCTGCTCGATCTCACACATGCCCTGGTCGCGAAGTATGGCCAGGCGTCGGCGCAACGGCTGCGGCCCTTAACAAGAACCGGGCAGAATAGCCGAGGGGGGGCGATGAGCGAAGCGCGGGACGGGTGCCGGCCGACGCCGCCGGTGACGCCGATCGAGCGGATATCGGGCGTGGTCGCCGTGCTGGGCGGGCTTCTGTCCCTCGCCATCGCCGTACTGGTCGTCGCCAGCGTCCTGGGCCGCTGGCTGTTCGGCACGCCGATCAACGGCGACTTCGAATACGTGAAGATGGGAACGGCGATCGCGGTCTATTGCGCGCTGCCGTACTGCCAGATCCTGCGCGGCAACATCGTCGTGGACACCTTCACCAACCGGCTGTCGGCACGCACCAACGCCCTGATCGACGCGTTCTGGGACATCGTCTACGCGGGCATGATGGCGCTGCTGACCCTCTGCCTGTTCAACGGCACGCTCGACTACATCCGCAGCGGCGAAACCACGATGATGACCCAGGTGCTGGTCTGGCCGGCAATCGCGGTCTGCATGCTGCTGTCGGCGCTGCTGACCTGCGCCGCGCTGGCGACCGCGGTCCAGCGGGTGCGGGAGTTTGCCGCATGAGCGGCTTCGCGGTCGCCGCGATCGGGTTTGGCGCCATGCTGGTCCTGATCGCGGTCCGGATGCCGGTCGGCCTGTCGATGCTGGTCGTCGGCGGCCTGGGCTACATCCAGCTCTCGGGCTGGTCGCCTTTCCTCGCCTACATGAAGACCAATCCGTACCACCAGTTCGCCAACTACACCCTCTCGGTCATCCCGCTGTTCATCCTGATGGGCTCCTTCGCCGAGCAGTCCGGGATGGCGCGCGACCTGTTCAATGCCGCCCGCGGGCTGGTGGGGCACATACGCGGGGGTCTGGCGCTGGCGGTGCTGGGTGCCTGCACCGTCTTCGGCGCGATCAGCGGCTCGTCCGTCGCGACCACCGCGACGTTCGGCCGCGCGGCGCTGCCCGAGCTGCGCCGCTATGGCTACGACCCGGGCTTCTCCACCGCGATGATCGCGATCGGCGGCGTCGTCGACCTTCTGATCCCGCCCTCGATCGTGCTGGTCGTTTACGCCATCGCGACCGAGCAGAACATCGCCAAGCTGTTCATGGCGGCGATGATCCCGGGGCTGCTGGCGGTGGGATTCTATGCCCTGGTCATCCTGTTCGTCGCTCGGCGCAGCCCGAACATCGCGCCGATCCAGGACCGCACCACGACCGGCGAGCGGGTGCGCTACCTGCTGCTCACCTGGCCCGCGATCCTGGTGCTTGGCCTGGTGATCGGCGGCATCTACGGCGGCGTCTTCACGCCCACCGAGGCGGCCGCCGTGGGGACGGTCGCGATGCTGGTGATCGGGCTGCTGCAGCGCCGCCTGGGGCTGCGCCAGGTGGCGCTGGCGATGAAGCGCACGGCCCAGACCTCGGCGATGATCTTCATCATCCTGCTGGGCGCCGAGGTGTTCGACGCCTTCCTGGCGCTCAGCCGCCTGCCGGCGATGGCGGCGGAGATGGTCGGCAATTCCGGCCTGCCGCCCTACGCGATCATGGCGCTTCTGATGCTGTTCTACATCATGCTCGGCGCGGTGATGGACGAACTGGCGATGATCCTGTTGACGCTCCCTGTCTTCTTTCCCGTCGTGCAGGGACTCGACTTCGGCATGCCGGTCGAGGACGTCGGCATCTGGTTCGGCATCCTGGTGCTGATGGTGGTAGGGGTGGGCCTGGTGGCGCCGCCGATCGGACTCAACGTATTCGTGGTTTCGGCGATCGCCAAGGATGTGCCGATCCACCTGATCTATCGCGGCGTGCTGCCCTTCGTCGCCGCCGACATCGTCCGCATCGGCCTGTTGATCGCGTTTCCCGGCATCGCCCTATGGCTGATGCGGACGCTGAGTTGAGCTACTTGAACATCTGGTCGATGACCGGCTGCTTGACGTCCACGCCGAAGCGGTCGCGCAGCGCGTTGTTGAACTGCGCGTAGATGTCGGTGCCGATGGACTGGCGCAGGGAATCCGCGACCTGGGTCGTGCCGGCTGCATCGGCCGCCGGATCGGCAGGAACGACCGTCTTCAGCTGCGCCACGATGTAGCCGCCCGTGGTCTGGCTGACCGTCGCCTCGCCCGCCTTCAGCTTGAAGAGGTCGGCTACCAGCGACGCGGCGGGCCGGCCGAAGGCGGCGCGATCCTCGCGCGTGAAAGGCTGGGTAGACTTGATCTCGGCGCCGTCTCCCGCCGCGGCGGCGAACGTTTCCCCGGCCTTCAGCTTCGCCTGCAACGCCTCGGCCGCCTCGCGCGCGGCCGTCATGCGCCGCTCGGACTCGATCGCCTGGAGAAGCTGGTCGCGCACCTGCTCGTACGGCTTCACGGCCGGCGGCGTGACGGACGTCACGCGCAGGAACACGGCGCCGCCGTCGCTCGTCTCCAGCATGGGACTGTCGCCGTTGGCCGCGGTTTCGAACACGGCGCGCTCGACCACGCCACCGGCCGGCAGTCCGGCGACCGGCTTCCCGTCGGGTCCATGCCCCTCGCGGTCCATCGCCGGGATCTTGATCGCCTCCAGCCCGGCGCGCTTGGCCGCATCTTCCATCGTGCCGCCGCCCGCGCGCTCGTCGTCGAACTTGTTGGCCAGGCGCGTCACCGCGTCGGGCGATGCGTCGCGCGCGAGGTCGGCTAGCAGGCGCGGGCGCGCCTCGTCCAGGCTGTCGGTCTTCGCCGGCTCGATCGCCTCGACCTTGACGATGTTCCAGCCCAGCGCGGTCTTGATCGGCGCGGTGGTGCCGCCGGCGGGAAGGTCGAAGGTGGGCCCCGCGAGTTCGGGCAGAAGCTTGGCGAGTTCGTCGCGCGCGACCGCGCCCAGCTTCGCCACCCCCTCGTCCTGGCCGGCAACGTCCTTCGCCACCGCCAGGAAGTCCTTGCCCTGCGCCAGCTCGTCGGCGGCGCGCTTCGCCGTCGCCTCGTCGGCGAAGGACATCTGCAGCACGGTGCGCCGTTCCGGCCGCTTGAAGTCGTTGATGCGCTGCTGATAGACCTCCTTCAGCCGCTCTTCTGGGACCTTGAAGTCGGCGGCCAGCTTGGCAGGATCAACGCGCACCATCTCGAACGCGCGGAATTCGGGCGTCGAGAAGCGGTCCTTGTGCTGGTCGAGATAGGCCTTCTGCTCCGCCTCGTCGGCGGGCTTCGGCGCCGGCATCTTCGCTGCCTCGATGGTCACGTAGTCGGCGACGCGCTTCTCGTTGCGGTAGCGATAGATCGTGTCCGACAGGGTCGCCGGCGTGCGGATGCCCGCCGCGAGGGTGGCAGCCAACTGGTCGCGCGCCATGTCGCGCCGCAGGGTCGACACGAACTCTGCCTCGCTGCGGCCGTTGGCGCGCAGCACCGCACGAAAGCGGTTGGGATCGAACAGCCCGCCCTCGTTCTTGAAACCCGGCACCTGGGCAATGCGCTGGCGCAGCGAGTCTTCCGAAACGGCGATGCCCAGCCGCTTGATCTCCTGCTGCATCAGGGCTTCGCCGACCAGCATGTCCAGCGCGCGGTCGAGCAGGCCGAGCTGGCGCGCCTTGTCGGCATCGAGCTGGCCGCCGAAGACGGGGCGCAGCCGGTCGAGCTGCGTACGGAACTCGGTGTTGAGGTCGGCCACGGAAATCGACGTGTCGCCGACCTTGGCGACGATGGCCTGCTGCCCCGGTCCGCGGAAGATATCGCCGATACCCCACACCGCGAAGCTCGCGATGAGCAGGATAAACAGGACCTTGATGACCCAGGAGGTCGCCGTCGTGCGGATTGATTGCAGCATGTGACCTGAAGAACGGGCGGTAAGTTATTGGTATAAAAGGTTTTGTGGATACTTCTCCCGTTATCGGCATGATAGCGGCGGGCTCCAGGGCTAGCAACCGGAAATTCCGGCGGATTCAGTGCTGGCAGCCGTTCCGCGCCAGGGCGGACAATCCCGGCCGCAGGCTCCAATTGACCACCCGGTTCTGTTTCCTGTAGGTTACGCAACTGCAAGTCAGTCGCATTTTCTTTGGTAGCCGTCGCGCCATGTATGTCTGCATCTGCAACGCCATCACCGACAATCAGATCAGCCACGCCATCGACCAGGGCTGCGGCTCGGTGGCCGACGTGTTCCGCCGTGTAGGTGAAAAACCGAGCTGCGGAAAATGCGTGCCCGATCTCTGCCGCATGGTCCGCACCGCGCGCCGGCGTCCCATGCCGCCGCTCGCCGACGCGGCCGACTAGCGGGAACGGCGAGAATCAGCCATGCAGACATTGTTCCTCATTTCCATCTCGCTCGGGGTGGCCGGGGCCTCCGTCTGCTTGGCGATAAAGCTCGCGCTTGCGGCGCGTCCAGGCGATGTTGGACGGATCGCCGGGGTGAAGATCCTCGGCCCGCGCGAGGGGGTGAGGCGATGAAGGGCGACAAGGCCGTGATCAAGCACCTGAACAAGGTGCTGCTCAATGAACTGACCGCGATCAACCAGTACTTCCTGCATGCCCGCATGTGGAAAAACTGGGGCTTCGAGAAACTCGCCAAGCACGAGTACGAAGAATCGATCGACGAGATGAAGCATGCCGACAGCCTGGTCGAGCGGATACTGCTGCTCGAAGGCCTGCCGAACCTGCAGGACCTGGGCCGGCTGAAGATCGGCGAGAGTGTGCCGGAGGGTCTCAAGGGCAATCTCGAGCTCGAGCGCGGCAGCCGGTCGGATCTGGTTCTTGCGATCGGCGCCTGCGAGCAGGCCAGCGACTACGTCTCGCGCGACGTGCTGCGCCACATCCTGGCAGAGACCGAGGAGCACATCGACTTCCTCGAGACGCAGCTCGAATTGATCGAGAAGATGGGCTTGCAGAATTACCTGCAATCGGCGGCCGGCTCTCCCGCCTCCTAGCGCCCGCCCGCTCCTCGCGCCTCACGGCGTTTCCTGATAGGGAAGCGCCGCGGAGGTACCCATGGCCGAACTGCGTCGACTGATCGCCGGAAACTGGAAGATGAACGGGCTGATGGCCGACGGGCTGGCCCGCGCCAAGGCCTTGCGGACGCGCGCGCTGCGCACCAAGCGCCCGCTGCCCGACATCGCGCTGTGCCCGCCCGCGACCCTTCTCGCCGCGGTGGGGAAGGTGCTGGCGGGTTCGCCCATCGTGCTCGGCGCGCAGGACTGCCACCAGGCGGAGAAGGGCGCGCATACCGGCGACCTCGCCGCGCCGATGCTGGCCGAGCTGGGCTGCCGGTACGTCATCGTCGGCCATTCCGAGCGGCGCGCGAACCACGGCGAGGGCGACGCGCAGGTGCGCGCCAAGGCGGAGGCCGCGTTGCGGAGCGGATTGACGCCGATCATCTGCGTCGGCGAGAGCGCGGAGCAACGCCGCGCCGGTCAGCACCTGTCGGTGATCGGGGGCCAGGTCGAGCGGTCCCTGCCGCCCGCCGCGACCGCCGCCAATGCCGTGGTGGCCTACGAGCCCGTGTGGGCGATCGGCACCGGCCTGACCCCGACTCCCGCCGATATCGAGGAGGCGCACAAGCACCTGCGCGCCACGCTCGGCTCGCCCATAAGGCTGCTCTATGGCGGGTCGGCCAATGCCGCCAATGCCAAGGCCCTGTTGGCAACGCCGGGCGTCGACGGGCTGCTCGTCGGCGGCGCCAGCCTGGATGCGGACGCGTTCTGGAAAATGGTGCTCGCCGGGTAGTTCCGTCGCAATGAAAGGGGGGCCGCATCATGTACCCATCGTTCGATCCGGCCCGGCCGGTCGCGATCATCGGCGCGGGCGTCATGGGCACCAAGGTCGCCTGGGCCTGCGCGCGCGCCGGACTGGCGACGCGGCTGTTCGACAGCGAGGCGGGGAAGGCCGCGGCGTCGATCGAACGGGCGCTCGGCTGGAGCAGCGGCGAGGAGCTGGCTCGCGTGGCAACGCACCTGAACGCCGCGCCGTCGCTCGATGCCGCGCTGGACGGCGTGCAGCTCGTGTTCGAGAACGTGCCGGAGAAGCTCGCCCTCAAGCAGGCGGTCCATGCCGAGCTGGGCCGCAAGGCGCCGGCGGAGGCCTATCAGGGCTCGAATGCATCGTCGATCACCTGCACGCCGCTGGCGACGGCATCCGGCCGGCCGGAGCGGTTCTTCAACCTGAACTTCACCGACCCGCGCCGCGAACGCCTGACCGAATTGATGGCCTCGGCATCGGCCGCCCCGGAAACCAAGGCCTTTGCCATGGCCTGGGCGCGCCATATCGGCATGATCCCGATCGAGACCCATCGGGAACAGCTCGGCTACTCGTTCAACCGGCTTTGGCGGGTGATCAAGCAGGAGGCTTTGCGCCAGATCGCCGAGGGCTATGCGACGCCGGAGTCGATCGACCGCGCCTGGATGCTTTGCTTCGGCACGAAAATGGGACCCTGCGGCCTGATGGACGACATCGGCCTGCATACGATCCTGTCGGTCGAGCGCATCTACTACGAGGCGTCTGGCGATCCGCGCGACCGGCCGCCGGAGTTCCTGGAGAAGATGGTCAGGGACGGAAAGCTGGGCGTGGCATCGGGCCAAGGCTTCTACACGCACCCCGACCCTGCCTATCGCAAGCCGGGCTTCCTGGAGCGGGATGACAATTGCCCCTCGGGCAGGTAGGATAACCATAGTCATGACCATGGTCATGACTATGGTTATCCAGGAGCACACATTGCGCACCATGAAGGCGTCGGAATTCAAGGCCAAGTGCCTTGCCATCATGGACGAGGTCTCCGCGACGGGTGAGGCGGTCACGATCACCAAGAACGGCAAGCCGGTGGTCGAACTCGTGCCGTCGAGGACGAAGCGCGTCAGCGATCCGTTCGGCATGCATCGAGGCCAGATCAAGATTCTTGGCGACATCATGTCGCCGGTCGGCGAAGACGAGTGGGAAGCCCTGAAGTGATCCTGCTCGATACCAACGCGCTGATCTGGCTGGATGACGGTTCGGATCGCTTGGGCGCGCAGTCCCTGGCAATCATCAGGGCGGAATGGCAGCAGGACAGTGTTTTCGTCAGCGCGATCTCCTTCTGGGAGTGCGCAATGCTCGAACGCGATCGCCGCGTTGCCTTCCCGCAATCGGTTGCCGCGTGGCGGACGAGCATGCTGGACAAGGGCACGCGTGAAATCGCGCTGGACGGCGCGGTCGCGGCGGCGGCAGTGACGCTTGCACTGCCGCACAAGGACCCGGCCGATCGGTTCATCATCGCCACCGCCCTCGCGAAGGATGCCGTGCTCGTAACCGCCGACGAGCGCATTCTCGGCTGGCGAGGCCAATTGCGTTGTCAGGACGCCCGGCTCTGAGCCTCGGCCGCGTTCTTGACGGCCACCGGAGTCAAACACCACCTATCCGACGGGTGCCTGACCCCAATCCGGGCGCGATTGGATACTGGCACCGGAAGGCCGAACCCGCTACAAGACGCCGCCCGCTGGCCGCCAAGGGAGTGCCGACCGTGATCGCCGTTCTGAGCGTTATCCACCTGCTTGTGACGATTGCGATGGTGGGCGTCATCCTGCTCCAGCGCAGCGAGGGCGGCGGCCTGGGCATCGGTGGCGGCAGCGGCGGCGGCGGCATGAGCGGGTTCATGACCGGGCGCGGGGCGGCCAACGTCCTGACCCGCGCGACGGCGATCCTGGCCGCGCTGTTCATCGTTTCGAGCCTGGCGCTCACCCTGCTGGCCACCGGCGGCCGCGGCCGGTCGATCATGGACGCGCCGGCCCAGGCCCCGACCACGGCACCCGCCGCGCCGCAGGCGCCGGCAGCCCCGGCCGCGCCCAGCGCGCCGGTGAAATAGCGCGGAAAGCCTGGGCGAATCACAAGCCGCGCCGGGCATCGCCGGTTAGAAGTGCCGACGAAACCCGAGCCATTCCGCAAGCGTTTTCCAGCCATGCCGCGGCGTTCGGGCGCGGTCGATTTTCTCATTGGCGCCGCCGGCGCCCGGTCGTGTAGGATTTAGGTCCATGACGCGGTTCATTTTCATCACCGGCGGCGTGGCTTCCTCCCTCGGCAAAGGCATCGCATCGGCGTCCCTCGGCGCGCTGCTGCAGGCCCGTGGATTCA
>JADZDN010000377.1 GCA_020851015.1 Alphaproteobacteria bacterium
AGCTTCTCGCCCGGCTTCTATCTCCAGGGCAACGGCCGCGATCTCGGCTACCTGGTCGAGTTCCGTTCCTCGGCGGAACTCGCCTATCGCTTCGACGACTACTCGCGCCTCAGCCTGGGCATCGCGCACCTGTCCAACGCCAGCCTGGGCGGCGAGGGGCCAGGGCTGCTGCTGCCCACCGCGCCGGCGCGCAATCCCGGCGTCGAGACCCTGACGCTCAGCTATTCCATGCCGATCGATCGCGGCCCCGACTCCAGCGACAAGTCAAAGCCTTCCTGTTGCACCGGCGTCTACGCCACCGCCGTGCTGACCGGCGGCGGCGCGTTCCTCCGGAACATCAAGAACAAGGGCGCGACGCAGGGAACCCTGAAGGACGACAGCGCGCAGGATTCGGTCGCCGGCGGGGGACTCGCGATCGGCTACAACTGGCGGCGCCACGGCGCGCCGATCCGCACCGAGATCGAATACGACCACATGGTCCGCTTCGACTACGATTCGCGTCCGGCATTCAAGGGCAAGCTGCAAACGGCCGGGTTCTCCGACAATCTCAACACCACCACGGTGTTGCTCAACGCCTACTACGACTTCGACGTCGGCTACTCGTGGTGGCGGCCTTTTGCCGGCTTCGGCGTCGGCTACGCCCGCAACCATTCCGACAACGCCTGGAACGATTTCAGCATCGCGCCGGGCGGCGATACCAAGCGCCTCGAGCAGTCCAACACCCACAACCTGGCTTGGGCGCTTGCCGCCGGCGCCAGCGTCGATCTCAGCGACACCTGGTTCACCGAGGCGGGGTACCGGTTCCTCGACGTAGGCAAGGCCGAAAACACATTCACGCCTGCGGGCTTCAAGGTCGAAGCCGAGAGGTTCTACCGCCACGAACTTCGCTTGGGCATCGGCTACCGCTTCTAGATCAGCCACAAAACCAAGGAGCATGCTGCATGAAGAGATCGATCCTGGCCGCCGGCGCCCTTGTCGCCGCAATGGTCCTTGCCGCTCCCGCCTTTGCGCGCTGCGGCGACGATCTGAAGGCGGCGAGGTCTGCCGCCGCTCGATTGCCCGACGCCAGAGCGGCCGATCGCCAGGCGGTCAAGAAGAAGTTGGACGAGGCCGACGCGGCACTCGGCAAGCGCGACGAGCATGGGTGCAAGAACGCGGTGGCCGCGACTCAGGCGATGATGAAATAGGCGGCTCAAGGCCGGCGCAGCAGTCCCGCCAGACGAACGCGTCGCCTGGCGGGGCTGGTTCGGCGGCCTTGAGCCGCCGAAGCGGCTAGACCTTGATGTCGACGGCCTTGCCGCTGCTGGCCGCAACCGGGACCGGCGAATCCTTGCCGGTCGCGGCTTCCCTCGCTTTCGTGGCGGGCGACTCGGTCGCCTCGTCCTCGAGCTTGGCCTGCGGCGTCAGTGGCACCTGAAGGGCTGCCACCGACCCGATGCTGCTAATGGACATTTTATGCTCCTTGTCAGCATGGTGATTGTCCGCCGCGCCGGCAATTCTTGCAGGCAGCGACGAACAAACGCAACGTAGGACTCGGTGATTAATAGAGAACTACCGCACCATTATTTCATGTTTATTTTTCATATGCAGTAATTCCCTGGGCGTATTCATTACACGATCCTGACGAAATCATAGGCGATACTGGTCTTTCGTCATGATGGCGTCACGATCCTGCGCCGCCGATCCGGCTGTGGCGACGGCGGTCGTTCACCGCCTCTTAAGCAATCCGCGCATAGAAGGCGGGCGGTCTTGTTTCGCGAGGCCCGCCATGATCGGTACCACCCGCCAAGCTGTGCGTCCGGCAGCCCCGCTTCCGTCAGCCGCGCTGACGTCCCTCCCGCTTGACAACGAAGTCTCGCCGCCGCGCGGCGTCGCCCGCACGGTGCTCGCCACGCTGTTCCTCGGCCTGGTGGTTGTCGGGGGAGTCGCGGCGATGGCGACGCACCTGCTGCCGCTGGGCGACTGGCTCGCCGCCGTCGCGCCGAAGGCCGAGGTCGCCGGCACGATCGCCGCGGCGCGGATCGAGACTGCCCCGCGCGGCTTCGCGCGGCGATGGCGCGCGAACGCCGATCAGCTCGTCGTCAAGGTCGCACCCTATTCCTTCGGTTTCGCCGTGCGCTGCGACGACCGCGAGCGCTGCAACGAGATGCTGGGCCAGATCCGGCGCGGCATCTTCGCTCGGCTGGTCGTCGACAAGGCGGGCTTCGAGGAATTCCGGCCGGCGAACCGTGCCGTCACCAGCCGCGATCCCGGGCGAGCCGGGCAGCAGATCATCGCCGCCGAGTTGGACACGCGTCGGGTCGCGATGTATCGGCTGGAGACGAACGGTGCAGTGGTGTTCGGGGACGACTAGGAGCGAGTCAGTTGGCGGCGCCGGCCCGCCGGTCGCGCCACCATTCCAGCGCCGCCAGCAGGGCCACGATGCCGCCGCCGACGACGTGCAGGGCCGTCAGCGCCGTCAAGGCGACATAGCCCAGCACGAAGGGCGCGGCCATGAGCCACAGCCCCAGCGCGAGCTCGACCCATTCCTCCCAGGTCTTCAGCGCGTCGATCTCCATCCCCGCGACGAAGGTCATGGCCAGCCCGACCAACACGCTGTTCAGGACCACGGGCGGCAGGCCGGTTCCCTGCTCGACGATCCACGGCGACAGCAGGACCACGCAGCCCAGCGCCAGCGAAATCCAGTATTCCCACTGTCGGTCGCGACGCACGCGCATGAAGGCCGACATCGATCGCTCCGTGTCGTTCGAGGGGCGACTAACGGTCGGCAAGGGTACGCCCGCGCGGGCCTGCGCGCAAAGCGGCATCGGCTAGTGGCGCAGCGCCGAGGCGACGGACGGGATGCGCCACAGCTCGCTGCCGACCCGTTCGAGGATCAGCTGCGACTCGATGGCGGTCAGCAGGCGCGCCTGCGCGGCGGCAAAGGCCTCCTCGGTCGTGCAGTCCTCCGGCGCGCCCGGCACCTTGACCAGCACGTCGGTGGTGGCTTCGGTGTTGGACTCGAGCTGGAAGTGGAAGCACCGCTCCGTGGCGCCTTCGTCGACGTGCTGGAACAGCAGGCGTGCCGCGCGCATGGCTAGCTCCTCCGGGCGCGGATGGTGGAGCGCCCGTCGAGAATCGCCCGCACGACGCCGGCGGGCAGGAAGCGGCCCGGCACGCTGGAGGGAACGCGGCAATGCGCGCTCAGCGCATAGACGGCGCCGTTTTCGTCCGCCCGCAGCCGGCGCCCGGTCACGGGGCAATTCGCGTGCTGGTTCACGTCACTCATCCGTCCTGCGGCGTCGCGCATGGCTTGCCTCCTGCGCTCATCGTCTCGCATGGATAACGGCCGAGCGGCTGTTTTCGTTCCGGGGCGGGGATTGTCTGGGCAGGTGAAACGGTGACCGGGTCGAAAGAAAAACGCCCCGCGAGGGGGGCGTCCTTCAGCGTGCAGATGATAGTCAGACCGGCGTAGCCGCCCGCCGGGTACGGGGCGTTCGGCGCGAGCGCTTCCTGCCCGCCACCGGCTTCGCCGTCTTGCGCGCGCGCCGGCGCAGCGCGGCAGCGCTCTTCGCGGCCGTGGTGCCGGTCCGACGCACCGCCCCCCGCAGCTTTGCGCTCGTGCGCTTGACCGCTTTCTTCTGCCGGGCAGCCAGCTTCGCGGCGGCCCGCTTGGCCGACCGGCGCAGCGCACCGGCCGTCCCAACGGCCGAGGATGTCGCCCGCGTGGCGCCGGCCAGCGGGCTGGTCGCCATGGCTGCCAGAGCGCGGAGATTGCCTTCGATGGTGTCGAGCAGTTCCGAGAAAGCGGTGCTGCCCGACCGATGTCCGGTGTTCTTCCTGGTTCTGGCGGCCATGCCGATATCCTTCCGTTCCGATTGCACAGATCTACTGCCGCAGTGCCGCCAACCCTGCGCCATAGCTTGGCATCGGGTAGCGCGAGGGCATGGCGAGCGGCTCGATCAGCGCGCCCGCGCTGTCGTCGGCCGTGAAGGAAAAAGTCTGGGCCGGGGTCTGGACCAGGAGGGCCGCGCCCGCACCCAGCACAAAAGCGATCGTGATCGGTACGATGCGTTCCATGACGGGGGTCCTTTCGAGAAACCGTGCGGCATCAACGCCAAATGGCCGATTCGGTTCCGCCGACCGACGCTCGCGCGCGATACGGCAGCCTCAACCCTTCGGTTCGTCGGGGGGCCGTTTTTGCCTGTGATCGGGGTCACAGCGATGCCGGCGCGCCTCGCATAGGGTCTGCATCATTCGGATGCCCACCTAAGCTGCCGTTCAAGGAGGCTCCCATGGCCAATCTCGTCAAGCTCTCGATCTCGACCATCGCGTTCGGCGCCTCGTCGGCGGCCCTGGCGCTCGGTGTCGCGATGGCGGGTTTGTGGTTGATCGGCCTGACGGCGGGCATCGATTCAAGCGCGGTTCACCTCGCCGCCATCCAATAACGCCGGCCCGGACCGCTTTACGCTGCCGATCGCGGCGGCGGAGATCCTCGTCGCGGGGCTCGCGGGCGAGGGGGGGTAGGCGTTGACCGGTTCGGCGCCGCCGCCTAGTATGACACTGTAATATCATGCGCCGGAGCCCGCCCGATGCCGCGTGCCAGCCGTCCTGTGACCGTCACTCTGGGCGATCTGCAGAATCGCGTGGATGAACGCGTGAAGTCCGGCGCCTTTGCTTCGGTGAGCGAGGTCATGCGCGCTGCGATCCGCGCGCTCGACCGCGAAGAGGCGGCGATGGCCGACTGGCTGAAGCGGTCGGTCGACGAAGCGCTGGCCGATCCCCGTCCCGACGTTTCTATCGGTGATGCGTTCCGCCGCGTGCGCCGGCACCATGCCAGGCGGGCGAAGGCGGCTGCCGGTGGCGCCTAAGGTCAGTCTGCGGCCGCGTGCCGTCGATGACCTGATCCACCTCCACGACCACATCGCCGCCAATGCCGGGCTTGGTGTTGCGGGCGCCTATATCGACCGATCGGAGGAGGCATGCCGGGCGCTGGTGACGTTTCCGCTATCTGGCCGGGCACAAGACCATGTGCGCCCCGGACTGCGCACGACCGCCGTCGATCGCCGCGCCGTCATCGTCTACCTCGTCCGGCCGCGGGCCATCCAGGTGCTGCGCGTCCTGTACCGCGGCCATGATCTCCAGGCGGCGCTGAGAGAGCTGTCGAAATAGGGAGCGTCGAGCGCCCGACGCGCAGCATCACCCCCTGAACGACTCCTTGCTCGCCAGCCACGCCAACTCTTCCGCCGTGCTTTCGCGGCCAAGCAGGATGTTCCGGTGCGGGAAGCGGCCGAAGCGTTCGACGATGCCGCGGTGGCGGGTCGCGGCGCGGATCAGCTCGGCGTCGCCGGTTGCCTCTGCCAGCGCCAGCGAGCGGTCCTGGTCCGCCATCGTCTCGGCGATGGCGCCACGCCCATCTCAGCTCGCGTAGTCGCAGCGGAAGCCGTCGCCCCGGCGCTTGATATGGCCCGCCGAGGGCGAGGGGAAATGCATCGTGCAGCACAGGGTCGGCGTGTCGCAGTAGCGCTCCAGGAACCGGCGGCGGGTCTCGGCGGCTTGCGCAGGGTTGGTGTCGGCGCGCGAGTTCAGCTCGGGATAGCGCGCTTGCAGCGGCGAATGGATCAGGTCGCCGGTGAAGACCGCGGCATCGCCGCCGCGCCCGGCCGCGACCGCTAGATGATCGGGCGTATGGCCGGGGGTCGGCAGCAGCCGGATATGGTCGTCCAGCGCGTGGTCGCTCGATACCAGCTCGGCGCGGCCGGCCTCGATCACCGGCAGCACGCTCTCGGCGATGCCGGAAATCGGCGTCTCGCGATGGGCGCCCAGCCAGTATTCGTACTCGCGCTTCGAGAACAGATAGCGCGCCTTGGGAAAGGTCGGGACCCAGCGCCCGTTCTCCAGCCGCGTGTTCCAGCCGACATGGTCGCCGTGAAGATGCGTGCACATCACGACGTCGATGTCCTCGACGCCGAGACCCGTGGCCTTCAGCGCGTCCATCCAGGTGCGGTCGGCCTTGCGGTGCCATTCCGGCCGGCGCGGATGGGTCTTGTCGTTGCCGATGCAGGCGTCGACCAGCACGGTGTGGTGCGGCGTGCGCACCACGTAGGACTGGAAGCACAACACGGCGCGGTCCGTCCCGGGCTCCAGCGCCGCCGGCTCCAGCCAGGCGCGGTTCTCGTCCAGCAGCTTGGGCGTCAACGCCGGCAGGAAGTCGCGGATCGCCACGAAGCCGTACTCGGCCTCGACGAGGCGATGGACCGTGATGTCGCCGACGGCGAATTGCGTGCGCATCCGTGCTCCCCGGGCCTTATCTCGGCCGCGCCAGGTGGTATCGGGATCGTGGACGCCCATATCTCCCACACGGCCCAGGGAAAGTCAGCCGAAGGACGACACCATGAAAAAGAGCATAGCGCACGCCGGCGAATCTCCGTCCCGGCTGATCGACGCCGGTCCCGCCCTATCGGACGGCCCGGACCCGATCCGGCGCGGCGGCCGAAGGAAGGCCGAAGCCGGCGGCAAGGATGACCGCCGCCAGCGCCACATGGAGCCATCGATCAGCCTGGTTGACGTGGATGAGGCCGAGCAGCATGTCGCCGCTCATGACGAAGCCCAGCAGCGCGACGATGCCATAGACGACCCCGACGATCCGCAGCGCGAGCGTCGGGCCCAGCGCGGTGCCGACCCCGCCAAGCAGTACCAGGCCGCTGACGATATGGACGATGTTGTGCGCGCCGTTCACGGCGAAAAGCCCGCCGGGAGAGACGAGCGGGTTCGGAACGAAGCCAAGCAGGCCGACCGCCACGAATACGAGCCCGATCGCCAGTGCCGCCACGCGCGGTGTCACGCTGTTCATGGGCGCCCTCGACGGTTGTTCAACCTGCCAGAACGCGCCGCCCGCCCACGGGTTCCCACGGTCGCGCAGTCGCGTTGGCGGGGCAGGCCCGTTTTCAGGGATCGGACGCCTTAACGGCTGCCATGGCATGCCGATTGCGAGAACGAGACAGGGTTCGGTGGATGGTCCGGCGATCGAGGTCAGGCGCGCGACCGGCTTCTTGTCCTCGCCGTGCCGCTCCCGCCAGCCTTGCCCACCCCGAATGCCGACGAATGCATGCCCGCCTCCGCCGTCGCGAAGCCCTCCGCCGCCAATCCGCGACGCAGCAATTCGCGCACCGCGGCGGCTCGGCTCGGCATGCGGCGGTCGAACCGCCAATCGTCCACCATCTTGAGTTCGTCGGGCGTCAGCATGATCTGCAGACGCTCGCCGCGGGTCAATTCACCCATGGCAACCCCTCCTGCCGGTCGAGGCGCATGTGGCGCTAACGCTGAAACCTACTGCTTAGTTGTATAACCGCCATTTTGCTTATCTTACTCATTAGCCGTCAAGCCCCCTTCTTCCCCCGGTTCGGCAAGAGGGGAGAAAAAATCAAAGAGGGCATGAATAGTATATCTTGGCAAGGTCTAAATAAATTTTGGAAGACGAAGGGTTGATCCAGGACTAGCCTTCAAGACCGATGGGCGGGAGACTGGTGATGGACCTGCAATTTGGCGAAGAATGGCTGGATCCCAATTCCAGCAAGTTCGCCGCCGACCTGCGAATTCTCGGCAATGTCGGAAATTCCGTCGTGCGGTTCGTCGTGCCGCGCCCCGTCGCGCTGAAGTATTTCAAGCCGCCGCAGGCGTCCGGGGCCGAGGAGGGGCTGGCGCGTTGGGCGCGTACGCTTCAACTGGCCTGCCAGGCGGCTTTCCGGCGGACCGGCGCCGATACCGTTCCGGGGGACATCACGGTCGCGGACGCCGATTTTGCCGCAACCGCGCGCCTGACCTAGCGTTCCGGCGGCCGGATTGGACGGTCGGGATCGGTATGGTCGAACGTGGCCCGCAGGTGGTCTTCGAGCGCCCGCGCCTTGGCCTGCGCGTTTGCCGCCAGGACCAGGTGGGTGAGCGCCACATCGGGATCGGTGGCTGTCCGGGCCAAGTGCTAATGCGATTCCGCTAGTTCACGCCATTCCTTGATCGTGAGCATGCCGGCGGAACGACCGGCGCGTCCGGCGGTTCCCTCGCCCCGCGGCTTCAGCCGGCGGGAAGGACCCGCCCCGTATTTCTGCTCCCCGTCGCTTGGTAGTGCTTCTGCGTCCTTTGGTCGCCTAGTAGCCCTTGCGGCCGCGTGAGAATTTGTTAACAAGCGAAGCGCGGGCCTGCCCTTCATCGAGGGGGACCGGGCTGACCGGGCCCTGGGGAACAGGGTCGGCGCCAGACCGGGCGGACTGCTGCTCGGTGGGGCGACCGTTTGGAGGGTAATGAGCGTGGTCAAGTACGTCACTCGCCTGGCGGGCGCGGCCGATTCGGCTTTGCGCCGGGTCTCTCTGGCAATCGCGGCGCTGCTGTCGCCGCTTGGGGTCGCCGCCTGGGCGTCGGCCGCGGACGCGGCCGAGCCGCTGCCCTGGCAGATGGGGCTGCAGCCGCCCGCCTCGCCGACCATGGCCTCGATCGAGTCCTTCCACACGCTGCTGCTGTGGATCATCACCATCATCACCATTTTCGTGCTGGGCCTGCTGGTCTACGTGATGGTGAAGTTCAACGAGAAGGCCAATCCCACGCCGTCGCAGACCACGCACAACACGATGGTCGAGGTGCTGTGGACGGTAATTCCGATCGTCATCCTGGTGGCGATCGCCGTGCCGTCGTTCAAGCTGCTCTACTTCACGGACAAGACCGCCAACGCCGAGATGACGCTGAAGATCACCGCCCAACAATGGTACTGGTCCTACGAGTATCCCGACCAGGGCGACATCAAGTTCGACAGCAACATGCTGTCCGACAAGGAGCTGAAGCCCGGCCAGCGGCGCCTGCTCGAGGTCGACAACCGCATCGTGCTGCCGGTGGGCACCAATATCCGGCTGCTGATGACCTCGGCCGACGTGATCCACGCCTGGCGCATCAACGCCTTCGGCGTGATGAAGGACGCGGTGCCCGGTCGGCTGGCCGAGACCTGGGTCAAGATCGACCGCGAGGGCGTCTATTACGGCCAGTGCTCGGAGCTGTGCGGCGTGAACCACGCCTTCATGCCGGTCGCGGTCGAGGCGGTCAGCAAGGAGAAGTTCGCGGCCTGGATCGTCGATGCGAAGAAGAGGTTCGCCTCCGCGCCGCCGGCCGCGAGCGCGCCGCAGCTCGCCGCCACGAAGGCCGACTGATCCATGAACCGCGGCGGACGGCGGATTGCCGACCGCGCGCCCTTTCGATCCGCGTTTTGAGGGACTGACGCCATGGGCTACACCACCACGTCACACGCCGAAGGCCACGGGCACGACGATCACACGCCGAAGGGATGGCGGCGCTGGGTGCTGTCGACCAACCACAAGGACATCGGCACGATGTACCTGATCTTCGCGGTCATCGCGGGGGTCATCGGCGGGCTGTTCTCGGTCATCATGCGGCTCGAGCTGCAGGATCCGGGCGTGCAGTTCCTCACGCTGGCGGACGGCACGCCGAACGGGCAGTTCTGGAACGTGATCGTCACCGCCCACGGCCTCATCATGGTGTTCTTCGTGGTGATGCCGGCGATGATCGGCGGCTTCGGCAACTGGATCGTGCCGCTGATGATCGGCGCGCCGGACATGGCGTTCCCGCGCATGAACAACATCAGCTTCTGGCTCTTGGTGCCGTCCTTCCTGCTGCTGGTGCTGTCCGCGGTCGCGGGCGTCGGCGCGGGCACCGGCTGGACCGTCTACCCGCCACTCCCCTCCGCGCTCGGCCATCCCGGCCCGTCGGTGGATATGGCGATCTTCTCGCTGCACCTCGCCGGCGCGTCCTCGATCCTGGGCGCGATCAACTTCAT
>JADZDN010000457.1 GCA_020851015.1 Alphaproteobacteria bacterium
CTGCTCGTGGTCGGCGTGCAGGATCATGATCTTGTCGAGCGCCTTGGCGATCGTCGGGTTGACGACGTAGGGCTCGCAGGGGACAGCGAAGCACATCTGCAGGAAGTTCGACGCCATGTCGAGGTCGTTCCTGGGATAGATGAAGGGCTGGCCGACCGAATACTTGTACGCCATGGCCGCAATCGTCGGCATCTTGGCGATCATCCGATGCGAGGCGATCATGCGATGCTTCGGATCGTTGATGTTGGTGCTGTCGTGATAGAAGGCGGAGAGTGCGCCGACCACCCCGCACATGATCGCCATCGGGTGGGCGTCACGGCGGAAGCCGGTGAAGAACCGGGTCATCTGCTCATGCACCATGGTGTGGCGCGAGATCGTCTGATCGAATGTGGCGAGCTGGGCCTTGTCCGGCAGCTCGCCGTTCAGCAGCAGGTAGCACACCTCGATGAAGCTGGACGACTCGGCGAGTTGCTCGATCGGGTAACCGCGATAGAGGAGCACGCCCTCGTCGCCATCGATGTAGGTGATGCGCGACGAGCAGTTCGCCGTCGAGGTGAAACCCGGATCGTAGGTGAAGCAGCCCGTGTCGCGGTAGAGGCGCGCCACGTCGATCACGTCAGGACCGATCGTGCCCGAGCGCACGGGCATCTGGATCTGCTTGTTGTTGATGATCATCGTCGCCGCCCGGCTGGCGTCCGATTTCACCGTGCCGTCCTTTGCATTCATCGCGTCGTTCCTTCGATCCCTGCGCCCTCGGCGCGCCCCGCCACCAGTCCCCACCCCGGCGAAAGCTCGTCGGTCGGTCGTCCGGACACATCAACACTAACACAGTCTATCCCGCACAGCAGCATACGGGGAAGAGGCCGAAAAGTTCCTGCCTCGAAATTGTGCTAACGCATCATGTCTGCCTCACGGGACGGTTAACGGACGGCATGATCCCGGATCCGGGCGAGCGCCTCGTCCCGACCGAGCACCGCCATCACGTCGAATACGGGTGGCGATACCGTCCGTCCCGTCAGCGCTGCGCGCAGCGGCTGGGCGACTTGTCCGAGCTTCAGCCCTTTCGCATCCGCGAGAGCGCGTACCGCCGTCTCGAGCGCGGCGGGCGACCAGTCCGGCTCGGCGGCGAGGGCACCGGCCAATGCGCCGAGGGTCTCGCGGGCGGTGTCGTCCAAGAGGGCTGCGGCTTTCTGGTCGAGGGAAAGCGGGCGCAAGGCCGTCAGATACGCCGTGCCCTCGATCAGCTCGAGCAGGGTCTTTGCGCGTTCACGAAGACTCGGCAAGGCCGCCGCGAGACGATCCCAGCCGACGGCCTCGAAACGCGACGCCTTGGCGGGTCCATCGGGCAGATGCGGAAGAAGCCCGCGGATCGCCGCCGCCAGCTCGTCCGGCGACGACTGGCGGATGTAGTGGCCATTGAGATCCGCCAGCTTGGCGAAGTCGAAGCGGGCGGCGCTCTTGTTCACATCGGCGATATCGAACCATTCGATCGCCTGCCCGGTCGAGAAGATCTCGTCGTTGCCGTGGCTCCAGCCGAGGCGGACGAGGTAATTGCGCAAGGCGGCGGGCAGATAGCCCATGCTGCGATATTCCTCGACACCTTGCGCGCCGTGCCGCTTCGACAGCTTGGCACCGTCGGGGCCATGGATGAGGGGGACATGGGCGAAGACCGGCACGGGCCAGCCCATCGCCTGATAAATCAGCGTCTGGCGGGCGGCATTGTTCAGGTGATCGTTGCCACGGATGACGTGCGTGACGCCCATGTCGTGGTCGTCGACGACGAC
>JADZDN010000378.1 GCA_020851015.1 Alphaproteobacteria bacterium
CAGCAGGCCAGGCCGAAGGTCATCGGCCACAGGCTGCCGGTGCGCGCCCAGTTCACCAGCTTGTCGACCTGGGCGATCACGAAGCCCTTGTCCTGCAGCTCGTCGACCACGCCCTTCAGCATGGCGTCCTGGGCTTGGCCCGGGGGCAGCGGCGCCATGCCGCGGTCCAGGTCCTGGGGCCGGATCACTCCCATTCCAGGGCTCCCTTGCGCCATTCGTAGGCGAAGCCGATCGTCAGTACGCCCAGGAACAGCATCATCGACCAGAAGCCGTAGATGCCGACATCGCCCAGCACGATCGCCCACGGGAACAGGAAGGCGACTTCCAGGTCGAAGATGATGAACAGGATCGACACCAGGTAGAAGCGGACGTCGAAGCGCCCGCGCGCGTCCTCGAACGACGGAAAGCCGCATTCGTAGGCCGACAGCTTTTCCGGGTCCGGCCGCTGGCGGCCCGCCACCAGGGACAGCAGCACCGCCGCCCCGGAAATGGCGACTGCGATCCCGAGGAAGATCAGGATCGGCAGATATTCGCGCAGCATCGCGTCCATCCGGCCTTGTTCCCTTGGCCCGCCGCCAGGGACCTGGGGCGGGTCGTATTGCGCCGCGGGAAGGCGCTTTTCACCTCGTTCGAATATAGGCCCCAGCCCCGACGAAGCAAAGTGAATCCACGGCGATTCCGGGCCTTACCGAGCGGTGTGGCATCCGCGCGACGCCCGTTGGCCACGGTTGCGGCGGCTGCGTCACATGCGCGCAGACCTGCGCCGCACAAGCGCTGGGCGAAGGCATCGCGGGTTGTGTCGGGCGGGGTGGGTGGCGGGAGCGACGGGACTTGAACCCGCGGCCTCCGGCGTGACAGGCCGGCGCTCTAACCAACTGAGCTACGCCCCCACTCGCCGCGCCATGCCGGGCACGATAGAGCCCGCCGGCGCAAGGGCCGCTTCACCTACTCCTCCGCCCTGGGCAAGTCAAGCGCGCGGCGGCGCGCCGGTCGACCCGCGGCAGCCGTCGATTTGCCTTGTCTTCCCTGGGGTTGTCCCAGGGGCTGAAAGGCGTGGTGGGCGATGACGGGTTCGAACCGCCGACCCTCTCGGTGTAAACGAGATGCTCTACCGCTGAGCTAATCGCCCGCGCGCATCATAGGCGAGGCGGGCGATGACGGCCAGCGATCCGCGATGCTTCCGTCGGCCGACTTGGCCCGTCTAGTTGACGGAGTCCTTCAGCCCCTTGCCGGCCTTGAACTTGGGCTGCTTCGACGCCGGGATCTGGATCTTCTCGCCCGTGCGCGGGTTGCGGCCTTCGGACGCCGCGCGCGCGCTGACGACGAAGTTCCCGAAACCGACCAGCCGCACCTCGTCGCCCTTCTTCAGCGATGCCGCCAGGATGCCGCTCGGAACATCGAAGATCGCGTCGACGGCCTTGGTGGCATCGGCTTTCGACAAACCGGCCTGATCGGCGACGGCGGCGATCAAATCGTTCTTGTTCACGGGGAGAACCTCCTTGTGCGGCCAGCGAAAAATTCGCGATGCGGGAAATGCGGTCGAAGCGGCGCGGAGTCTATGTCCCCGTCCGCGCGGCCGTCAATCAGCGCAGGCCGCGAAAACCGCTTGAATCCGGGGTTTTTCCACAAGAATTGCGCCGAAACGCGACGGGCGCCGGCCGCATGGCGGGCGCCCGTCCCTCTTCCGCGGCGCGCGAGTCAGTGCGTGGTGACCTGCTCGCGATCCTTGTCCGCCTTCTTGGCCGCCAGCGCGGCCTCCTCGGCGTCGGCCTCGGTCCACTCGATCGGCGTCGGCTGGCGCACCAGCGCGTGCTTCAAGAGCTCGTCGACGTTGGAAACCGGCACGATCGTCAACCCCTTCTTGACGTTGTCGGGGATGTCGGCCAGGTCCTTGGCGTTGTCGACCGGGATCAGCACGGTCTTCACGTTGCCCCGCAGCGCCGCCAGCAGCTTCTCCTTGAGCCCGCCGATCGGCAGCACGCGGCCGCGCAGGGTGATCTCGCCGGTCATCGCCACCTCGCGGCGGACCGGGATGCCGGTGAGCAGCGAGACGATCGAGGTGACCATCGCGACGCCCGCCGACGGACCGTCCTTGGGCGTGGCGCCCTCCGGCACGTGGACGTGGATATCCTTCTTGTCGAACACCGTCGGCTTGATGCCGAAGGCGACCGAGCGGCTCTTCACGTAGCTTTCCGCCGCCTGGACCGACTCCTTCATCACGTCGCCCAGCTTGCCGGTCGCCGTCACCCGGCCCTTGCCGGGCAGCGTCACCGACTCGATCGACAGCAGCTCGCCGCCCACCTCGGTCCAGGCAAGGCCCGTGGTGACGCCCACCAGGTCCGTGGTCTCGACCTCGCCGAAGCGGAACCGCGGCACGCCGGCGTACTTCTCGATGTTGCGGCGGGTGATCGACACCTTGGTGCGCCGCTTGCTCATCAGGATTTCCTTGATGGCCTTGCGCGCCAGGTTGGCGATCTCGCGCTCCAGGTTGCGCACGCCGGCTTCCCGCGTGTAGGTGCGGATCAGCTCGCGCAGCGCGTCCTCGGACATCGACCACTCGTCCTTGCGCAGGCCGTGCTCTTTGACCTGCTTGGGGATCAGGTGGCGCTTGGCGATCTCGACCTTCTCGTCCTCGGTGTAGCCGGGGATGCGGATGATCTCCATGCGGTCCAGCAGCGGCTGCGGCATGCGCAGCGTGTTGGCCGTGGTGATGAACATCACGTCCGACAGGTCGTAGTCGACTTCGAGGTAATGGTCGTTGAACGTGGTGTTCTGCTCCG
>JADZDN010000379.1 GCA_020851015.1 Alphaproteobacteria bacterium
AGGTGTGGTCGTCGCCCGCCAGCACCAGCACGCCGCCGTTCTTGGCCGACCCGGCCGCGTTGCCGTGCTTGAACACGTCGCCCGAGCGGTCGACGCCCGGCCCCTTGCCGTACCAGATCGAGAACACGCCGTCGTACCTGGCGCCGGGGAACAGGCGCAGCTGCTGGCTGCCCCAGACCGCGGTGCCGGCCAGCTCCTCGTTGATGCCCGCGCGGAAATGGATGTGGTTCTTCTTCAGGAACTTGCGCGCCTGCCACAGGCCCAGGTCGAGATTGCCGAGCGGCGAGCCGCGATAGCCCGAGATGAAGCAGGCCGTGTTGAGTCCCGCCGCCACGTCGCGCTGGCGCTGGATCATCGGCAGGCGGATCAGCGCCTGGGTACCGGTCAGGAACACCCGGCCGGTGTCGAGCGCGTATTTGTCGTCGAGGCTTACTGCCGCCAGAGCCATGTCTCTCCCCACGGACGCGGACGTAATTTTCGTTCGCAGTGAAGGTAAGGCCTGAACCCGGGCTTGACAATCGCCGGGACGGGAAAGCAGCAAGCTTGCGCGGGTCGCAGCGGGAACGTCGTCTTTCTTGCGTCCCGGCCGCCTGGCCGGCCATCGCGTTGTTGGTGCAGTGCAAAAGCAACGTGCCGCGGAGGAGCCGCGGCACGCCGGATCGCTGGGAGCGTGGGTCGGCTACATCTTCTTGTAGGCGTCGATCACGGCTTGGCCGGGCGCGCCGGCCTTCTTGATCCAATCGGCGGTGAGCTGGTCGCCGATCTGCTTGTAGCCGGCCGCGAGCTCCGGCGAGGGCGCCGAAACCGTCATGCCCCGCTTCTTGAACTCCTCCAGATACCAGGCGCTCTTTTCCTGCGAGATCTTGTTGCCGCGATCCTCGGCCGCCGCGGCGGACTTGCGGATCGCCTCCTGGGTCGGCTTGTCCAGCGCCTCGAACATCCCCTTGTTGACGAAAATGATGTTGCGCGGCAGCCAGGCATTGGTGTCGTAGAAATACTTGAGCGACTCCCAGGCCTTGATGTCGTAGCCGGTGGCGCCCGACGAGATGAAAATGTCGACCGCGCCGGTGGCCGCCGCCTGGGCCAGCTCGGCCGCCTGGATCGTCACCGCTTGGGCGCCGACCGCCTCGCCGATGCGGGCCGTGCCGGCGTTGTAGGCGCGCCACTTCTGGCCCTTCATGTCGGCCAGCGTCTTCAGCTCCTTCTTCGAATAGACGCCCTGGGGCGGCCACGGCACGGAATAGAGCAGGAGCAGGCCCTGGGCATCGAGCTTCTGGACGATCTGCTGCTTGGCCGCCGCCCACAGCTTGGCGCTGTCGGCGAAGCTGGTGGCCAGGAACGGCACGACGTCGATCCCGAACAGCGGATCCTCGTTCTCGTGGATCGACATCAGCACTTCGCCCATCTGCGCCTGGCCGGTCAGCACCGCGCGCTTGATTTCCGGCGCCTTGAACAGCGAGGCGTTGGCGTGGACCGTGATGACCATCTTGCCGCCGGTCGCCGCCTCCACGTCCTTGGCGAAGGCGACCAGGTTCTCGGAGTGGAAATTGTCCGTCGGATAGGCGGCCGGCAGGTTCCACTTGGTCTGCGCGAAGGCGGGGTCCGCGGACGCCAGCGTCGCGGCGGCCAGGCCGGCGAGAAGCATGAATCTGCGTTCGAACATCGCTTGTCTCCGTCTTGTTTGGCTTGCGATCAGTCGGGAAAGGCCATCTTGGGCACCACCATCACGATCTCAGGAAACACCGTAATGATCGCGACGGCAACCACGAGCAGGAAGAAGAACGGCAGGGCGGCCTTGGCGACCGTGTTCGAATCCTTGCCGCTCATGGTCTGCAGCACGAACAGGTTGAAGCCGACGGGCGGCGACACTTCGGCCATCTCGACCACCAGCACGACGAAGATGCCGAACCACACCAGGTCGAATCCGGCCTGCTTTATCATCGGGATGACGATCGACGTGGTCAGCACGATCATCGAGATGCCGTCGAGCGCCGTGCCCAGCACGACGTACATCAAGGTAAGGGCCGCGATCAGCGCGTAGGGGCTCAAGTGGAAGCTGTCCACCCAGGACGCCAGCGCCTGCGGGATGCCGGTATAGGCCATCGAGATCGACATGTACGACGCGCCGGCCAGAATCAGCATGATCATGCAGGTCACGCGCGCCGTGCCCATCACGCTCTGCCAGAATGAATCCCAGGTGAGGGATTCGTGCCACCAGGCGATCGCCAGCGAGCCCGCCACGCCCCAGGCGGCGCACTCCGTCGCCGTAGCCCAGCCCATCAACAGCGACACGAAGACCATGACGATCAACAGCGTGCAGGGGATCAGCTGCATCGATTCCCGCAGCTTCTCGCGCAGCGACATCGGCGGGTCGGCTGGCGGCGTCTTGTTCGGGTTGAGCAGCGACCAGACGATGATGTAGCCGCTGTAGAGCGCCATCACCACGAACCCGGGCAGGAAGCCCGCCAGGAACACCTGGATAATCGAGACGTTGGCCGCGACCGCATAGACCACCATCGTGATCGACGGCGGGATCAGGATGCCGAGCGTGCCGGCGCCCGCCAGGGAGCCCAGGCTGACCGTATCGTCGTAGCCGCGCTTCTTCAGCTCCGGCAGGGCGATCTTGGCGACGGTGGCGCAGGTCGCGGCCGAGGAGCCGCTGACCGAACCGAAAATGCCGCAGGCCAGCACGTTGACGTGCATCAGCCGGCCGGGCAGCCAGTTGAGCCAGGGCGACAGGCCCCGGAACATCTCGTTCGACAGCCGGGTTCGGAACAGGATCTCGCCCATCCAGATGAACAGCGGCAGCGCGGCCAGCGTCCAGGACGCGCTGTTGCCCCAGATCGACGTCGCCAGCACCTTGCCGGCCGGTATGCCGCCGCCCACGAACTGCATGCCGACATAGCCGCAGGCCATCAGCGCGATGGCGATCCAAACCCCGCCCGCCAAGAGCGCCATCAGGAGGGCCAGGAGCAGGCCGGAGATCTCGATCAGCTCCATGGGTCAGACGGCGCTCTGGATGGCCTGCTCGACCGCCTCTTCGGCCGTCTTCGGCTTGGGCTTCTCGTAGCGCGGGTCGCCGCCGCCAGCCACATGCACCAGCTCGTCGAGGAAAGCGATCAGCAGGATCGCCAGCCCGCCGGCGTAGCCGAGCTGGGGAATCCACAGCGGCACCGCCACCACGCCTTGCGAGACGTCGTGGAAGCGCCAGGAATCGTAGGTCATTCCCACCGCGTTCCACGTGAAAAAGCCGATGAAGCCGAGCCCGATGGCGAGCGAGACGAGCTCGATCGCGCGCTTTGCCGCGCCTTCGAAACGGTCGATCAGCAGGCCGACCCGGATCATGTCGCCCGACTTGAAGGTATGGGCCAGGCCGAGAAACGCCATTGCCGCCATGCACCACGACACGAAGTCGTCGCCGGCCGGGATGTTCAACCCCACCTCGCGCCCGACCGACAGCAGCATCATCAGGACGAAGATCGCGATCAGGAATAGACCCGCCAGCCAGCCGGCCAGCAGGTACAGGCCGTCAAGGCCGGCGCGTAGGGTCTTCCCCAGTCCCATCTTGTTTTTCCCCCTGTCCCCGACGCGACTTTACAGCAGATTGCGTGCCAGGGAAGCGGCGCCGGCCCGGTTTGAAACGCACCCGGCCTTCGGCTAGATTGCCGGCCCGCAGAAGGGCCGCAAGAGTCGCAAACCCCTCCATGACCGTCCTTGTCACCGGCGTCGCCGGGTTCATCGGCCATTACGTGGCCCAGGCGCTGCTCGACCGTGGCGAGCGCGTGGTCGGGATCGACAACCTGAACGACTACTATGACGTGCGGCTGAAGCAGGCGCGGCTGCAGCGGTTGCAAGGACGCAACGGCTTCGCCTTCCAGAAGCTGAACATCGCCGACTTTCGCGTCGTGCTGTCGCTGAAGGACGCCTATCCCGATATCGACCGCATCGTGCACCTGGCCGCCCAGGCGGGCGTGCGCTACTCGCTGGTCAACCCTTTCGCCTACATGGACAGCAACGGCACCGGGCACCTGGCGCTGCTGGAATTCGCCCGCGCCCTGCCGGCGTGCCGGCACATGGTCTATGCCTCGTCCTCGTCGGTCTACGGCTCGAACACCAAGCTGCCCTTTTCGGTAGAGGACCGCACCGACACGCCGGTGTCGCTCTACGGCGCGACCAAGAAGGCGACCGAGCTGATGAGCCGGTCCTATGCGCACCTCTTCCGCCTGCCGCTGACGGGCCTGCGGTTCTTCACCGTCTATGGGCCCTGGGGGCGGCCGGACATGGCCGCCTTTTTGTTCGCCGACCGCATCCTCAAGGGCGAGCCGATCCCGGTCTTCAATCGCGGCGAGATGAAGCGCGACTTCACCTATATCGACGACATCGTGGCCGGCATCCTGGCCGCGCTCGACCGTCCGCCGCCCGACGGCGGGCCGGAAGCGCCGCCGCACCGCGTCTACAACCTGGGCAACAACCGCTCGGAGAAACTGCTGCGCTTCATCGGCATACTGGAGCGGGAGCTGGGCGCGAAAGCCAAGCTTGACCTGCAGCCGATGCAGCCGGGCGACGTGCCCGAGACCTATGCCGACATCGCCGCCAGCGAGCGCGACCTGGGGTTCAAGCCGCGGGTTCCGATCGACCAGGGCATCCCGCGCTTCGTGAAATGGTACAAGGAATACCACGCCGCCCGGGCCTAAAGCGTCACGCGTCCAGCACGGTCAGGAAGTTCCGGCACCACGACGCCGCGTCGTCCTCGCGGATTCGCGTCCACATCCGCCGCCAGCGGTCGCGGCGCTCGTCGAGCGGCAGGCGCAACGCCGTATCGAGCGCCTCGGCGATCTCGTCGGGATCGAAGGGGTTCACGAGCAGCGCCTCGCCGAGTTCGTGCATCGCGCCCGCGAAACGGGACAGGATCAGGATGCCCGGGTTCTCGGGATCCTGCGCGGCGATGTATTCCTTGGCCACCAGGTTCATCCCGTCGCGCAACGGCGTCACCAGACCCACCCGCGCGAAACGGAAGTAGCCGGCCAGCGTGCCCCGGGGCACCGGCCGGTTCATGTAGCGCAAGGGCACCCAGTCGATCGCGCCGAACCGGCCGTTGATGCGCCCCGCCATCTGGTCCAGCTCGCGGCGGATCGTGCGGTATTGCGGCACGTCGTCGCGCGAGCGCGCGGCGATCTGCACGTAGGTCACCTTCGCGCGCCATTCCGGCCAGCGCGCCAGCATGCGCGCGAAGCCCTCGAAGCGGTTCGGCAGTCCCTTGGAGTAGTCCAGCCGGTCCACGCCCATGACCAGCGCGCGCCGGCCCAGGCTTTCGTCCAGGCGCTTGCCGTCCACGCCCGCCGCACTTTCGGCGGCCATGCGGGCGAAGCCCTGGCTGTCGATGCCGATCGGGAAGGCGCCGAATCGCGCCTGGTGGCCATTCGCCTGGACCCGCCCCATGTCGTCCACCGGCCGGCCCAAGAGCTCGCGCACGCAATCCAACAGGTTGCGCAGGTCGGCGACGGTCTGCACGCCGACCAGATCGTAGCTGCACAGCGCGGCGAGCAGCTCGGCGCCCTTGGGCAGCACCGCGAACAGGCTGGGCGGCACGAACGGCACGTGCAGGAAGAAGGCCAGCTTGTTGGTGATGCCCAGTTCGCGCAGGAAGCCGCCCAGCGGGATCAGGTGGTAGTCGTGGACCCAGACGATGTCGCCCGGCTTGATCAGCGGCGCGAGGGCCGCGGCGAAGGCGCGATTGACGCCCAGATACGCTTCGTACTGCGCGCGGTCGAAATCCATGAGGCCGGTGCGGAAATGCAGCAGCGGCCACAGGGTCGAATTGGCGAAGCCGACGTAGTAGCGGTCGTACTGCTCCTGGCTCAGGTCGATCGTGGCATAGACCGTGCCGCGCGCCCGGCGGATCGCGGCCTTGGCCGGGGCGCCTTCGGCGACCTGGCCGCTCCATCCGAACCACAGCCCGCCGCCGATGACCTCGTCCAGCGCGGAAACGAGGCCGCCCGATTTGACCCCGCGATCGGTGGGCGCCGGCACCCGGTTGGAGGCCAGGACTAGACGTGCCACAGCCCGTCCTCCCAGCTCCGGCTCAGGCGCATGGCGCTGACGATCATGCCGACCAGCGAGTAGGTCTGCGGAAAATTGCCCCACAGCTCGCCGGTGCGCGGGTCGACATCCTCGGACAGCAGGCCGACATGGTTGCGCAGGGCCAGGACGCGCTCGAACAGGCCGCGCGCCTTTTCCTGCTTTCCCGCCGCCGCCAATGCATCGATGTACCAGAAGGTGCAGACCAGGAAGGCCGTCTCGGGCAGGCCGAAATCGTCGGCGGTGTCGTAGCGGTACACCAGCCCGTCATGGATGAGCCCCCGCTCGATCGCGGCCAGCGTGCCGAGAAAGCGCTCGTCCTTCGCGGCGATGATGCCGATCTCGGGCAGCAGCAGCAGCGAGGCGTCGAGACCGCCGCCGTCCAGGCAGGCGACGAAGCTGTTCCGCTCCGGGCGCCATGCGCGCTCGAGGATCGTGGCGCGCATGCGTTCGCCTGCCTCGGTCCAGTGCTGGCGTTCCGTCTCGAGCCCCAGCCGCTTGGCCACGCGCCGAAGGCCGTTCACGGCCGCCCAGCACATGGCCGCGGAGAAGGTGTGGATGCGCGTGCGGCCGCGATATTCCCAAAGGCCCGCATCGGGCTCGAAGGCGCTCTCGATCGCCTTGCGGCCCACGCGCTCGAGCTGGCGATAAAGCTCGATGCCCGCCGGATAGGGCAGGCGCTGGTCGTAGAACATCTGGTTCGCCGCCAGCACCACCGAGCCGTAGATGTCGGTCTGCACCTGGTCCGCGGCCGCGTTGCCGATCCGCACGGGTCCCATCCCGCGAAAACCGCGCAGGCCGGTCGCCGTCCATTCCCCCATCGGCGTGCCCGGCACGATCGGATAGACCGGCGCGGGACTGCGGTCTTCCTCGTACAGCACGGCATTCATCAGGTAGCGGACGTATTCCTCCATCGTCTTGGTCGCGCCCAGCTTGTTGAGCGCGAGGACGGTGAAGAAGGCGTCACGCAGCCAGCAGAAACGGTAGTCCCAGTTGCGGCCGCTGTTCGCCGCCTCGGGGATCGAGGTGGTGAGCGCGGCGACGATGCCGCCGGTCTCCTCGAAGCTGCAAAGCTTCAGCGTGATGGCGGCGCGGATCACCGCCGACTGCCACTCGAACGGCACCGACAGGTAGCGCGTCCAGTCCTGCCAATAGGCGATCGTCTCCTCGACGAAGTCCCGCGCCACGGTATGCGGCGCTTCGGACATGGTCTCGTCGGGACCGATCAGCAGGTGCCCGGGCCGGTCGAGCATGAACTCGACCTCCTCGGCCAGGTAGGACACGGCAAGGTCGGTCGTCACCCGCACCGCCATCTCCGAGGCGACGTAGCGCAGATGGTTGCTGCCGGTGCGGCGGTGGGGCTTGTCGGCGCCGTAGCCGAACCGCGGCCGGATGCGGATCCTGACGCGGGGATGGCCTCCCACCGGCTCGATCCGCCGGATCAGCATCGGCGGACGGAATATGCGGCCGAAACGCTTGAACCGCGGCGCCAGGTCGGTGATGCGCACGCCCGCGCCGGCCGCGTCGGTCAGCACCGTCTCGAGCCCCGCGGTGTTGTGAAGGTAGCGCTGCTCTGCGCGAACCTGCTTCGCCAGCACCAGATCCATGAATCCCTGGTCGGGCTCCGGTCCATCGACCAGCGCCGAAAAGAGCGGCTCGCCGTCCAGCCGCGGAAAGCAGAACCACACGTGCCGGCCATGGACATCGACCAGGCTGGCAACGTTGCAGTTCCCGATCACCGCGAGGTCGAGCTGTTTCATGGCGGACCGCCGGACCGGAGCTGGGTGCGGACCGCCGAAAGCCAGGCGCGAACGCCGGCCGCTCCCTCGGCGAAGGACGTCCCGACCTGGATTCCAAGGCCGCCCAACGCGTGGGCGGCGCGGATGCCGTCCTCGTCCGTCACGTCGTCGCCGATGAAGACCGGCACGCGCCCCGCCATGGGCGGATCGCGCATCAGCCGGCGCACCGCCATTCCCTTGTCGATGCCCCGCGGGCGGATCTCCCAGGCCATATCGGCGGCGGAAAGAACGAATGCGTCCCCGCGCTCGCAGACCAGGTCGTGCATGATGGCCCGCAGCGCGGGCGCCGCCGCCGGCGCCAGCCGATAGTGCACCGCGATCGCCGAGGCTTTCTGCTCCACGAGAACCCCCTGGAATCGGACGCCGAGCGCGGCCAGCGCGTTGCGCCACGCCATCGGGATCAGCGGCGGATCGGCGGATTCCACCTGCCCGGAAATGAGCCGGCAATAAGCCCCGTGCTCGCCCGCCGCCACCGGCCGCCAGGGCGCCAGCAGGGCATCGATCTGGTCGAGCGACCGCCCGCTGACGATCGCCAGCGCTCCCGCCAGCGCCGCCTCGATGTCGCGTAGTATCGCAACCAGGCCGGGCGGCGCCGTGACCAAATCGGGCCGGGCCGCCAAGTCCAGCAAGGTGCCGTCCAGGTCGAGGAACAACGCCCAGCGGTCACTGGGCGACGGAAGCCGGTTCATCTCGTCGAAGGGAACGCGCCATCCCGGCGCGCGTTCCATGCCTACCGCGTCAAGTCGCCGGTCGAAAGGCGACGCACCCCGGCGGCGACCATGTCGTTCCAGGCGCGAGCCAGGGAGCCGTCCAGATCGATCGCCCGGCAGGCATCCTCGATCACCACTGTCTCGAACCCGGCTGCGGCGGCGTCCTTGGCCGACCAGCAGACGCAGAAGTCCGTCGCCAACCCCGCCATGAACACGCGGGTAAGGCCTCGCTGCTTCAGATAGGCTTCGAGCCCGGTCGGCGTGCGACGGTCGGCTTCGTAGAGCGCCGAATAGCTGTCGACGCCGGCATGGAATCCCTTGCGGAGGACGAGTTGCGCGCGGGTAAGCGCCAGGTCTTTGTGCAGCGCCGCGCCCGGCGTGCCCTGCACGCAGTGGTCGGGCCACAGGACCTGATCGCCATAGGGGAGGCGGATCGTCTCGAACGGCTTGCGTCCGGGATGCGCCGAGGCGAAGGAGGCATGGCCCGGCGGGTGCCAGTCCTGCGTCAGCACCACGTTCGCGAACATCGCGGCGAGGCGGTTTATCACCGGCACCACCGCGTCGCCGTCCGGCACCGGCAGACCGCCGCCCGGCATGAAATCGTACTGCAGGTCGATGGCGACGAGGACGCTGCGTTCGTCGATCATCGCCGCGCGATGCCTATGCCCCCAGGTCGCCGGAGGCGATCCGGTGCACGCCCGCCTTCTTCATCTGGGCCCAGGCCTTGGCGACCGAGCCGTTCAGATCGATGCCGCGGCAGGCATCCTCGATCACGTAGGTCTGGAAGCCGGCCTTGCGCGCGTCGAGCGCGGTCCACGCGACGCAGAAATCCGTCGCCAGGCCGCAGACGAACACGCGGCTGATGCCGCGGCCCTTCAGGTACTCGGCAAGTCCGGTCGAGGTCTTGCGGTCGGCCTCCTTGAAGGCGGAGTAGCTGTCGACATCCTTGTGGAATCCCTTGCGGATGACGAGCTGCGCCTGCGGGATCGACAAGTCCTTGTTGAGCGCGGCGCCGTCCGTGCCCTGGACGCAATGATCGGGCCACAGCGTCTGCTGGCCATACGGCAGCTTGATCTGCTCGAACGGCTTCTTTCCCGGATGCGCGGACGCGAAGGAGACGTGGCCGGGCGTGTGCCAGTCCTGGGTCAAGACGACGTTCTCGAAACCCTTCGCGATCTTGTTGATCACCGGCACGATCTCGTCGCCCTGCTTGACCGCCAGGCTGCCGCCGGGCGTGAAGCAGTTCTGCACGTCGACGACGATGAGCGCGCTGGCGGCGTTGGGCTTTAGCTTCGCGGCGGCCGCCTGCGCGAAGGCGCGCGGCGCGACGGCGAGCAGAGTTGCGGAACCAAGGCCGGCGAGAAGCAGGCGGCGGTCGAAACTGGTCATGGCGCGATCCCCCGATCCAGGCGGCGCGATCGCGGCGATCGCGCCAATGCGCGCCGGGAACGCTAGCACCCTGCGCGCGGCGCCGAAACAGGAACGGCGGAGCACCGTCATGATGCTCCGCCGCCCGTTTGCGCAAGGACGACCTTCCTGACGTCCCGCTGGCCTTGCCTCCTTCATGGCGGCCGGCCCGACAGCACCGTCGCCTTCATGGCGCTGCGCTGCCGATCGTCATTCCTTCGCGGCGACGCTAGGCTGTTAACCTTAACAATTCACTAAGGAGGGGCTAGCAACATCTTGGATTCATGGACGTTCCGGGCTTATCCACAAAACCGGAAGCGCATCTACCAAATATTGAATAAATGATGCTGGTTCGCGCAAGGCGTTGTGGACCGGCCGTGAGCGCTACTCGGCCGCCCGCACGGCGGGCGACGCGCGCTCGACCCGCGCGGCGCAGTATTTGAACTCGGGGATCTTGCCGAGCGGATCGAGCTGCGGGCTGGTCAATAGGTTGGCGGCGGCCTCGGCATAGCAGAACGGGATGAAGACCATGCCGCTGGGCACGGCCCCGTCCACGCGCACCGACAATTCGATGGAGCCGCGCCGGGTCGACACGCGGATCGTGTCGCCGCCCTTGACGCCGAACCGCTGGAGATCGTCGGGCGACAGGCAGGCGATCGCCGAGGGTTCGATCGAGTCGAGCACCGAGGCGCGGCGCGTCATGGCGCCGGTATGCCAATGCTCGAGCTGGCGGCCCGTGGTCAGCACCATCGGGTATTCGTCGTCCACGGGCTCGCCCGGCCCGTGATAGATCGCCGGCACCAGCTTGCCGCGCTTGCTGGCGGTGGGGAAGCCGTCGCCGAACACGATGTCGCGCCCGGGCTGGTCGGGCGCCGGACACGGATAGGTGACGGCGCTCTCGCGCTCCAGCCGGTCCCAGGTGATGTTGGCGAGCGAGGGCATCACCCCGGCCATCTCGGCGAACACCTCGTGCGGCCCGGCATAGCGCCAGCCAAGCCCCATGCCCTGCGCGATCTGCTGGATGATCGCCCAGTCCGGGCGCGCCTCGCCGGGCAGCGGCAAGGCGCGGCGGCCCATCTGGACCTGGCGGTTGGTGTTGGTGACCGTGCCGTCCTTCTCGGGCCAGGCCGAGGCCGGCAGCACGACGTCGGCATGATAGGCGGTCTCGGTAAGGAAGATGTCCTGCACCACCAGGTGCTCGAGCCTGGCCAACGCCTCGCGCGCGTGATGCGCGTCGGGGTCCGACATGGCCGGGTTCTCGCCCATGATGTACATGGCGCGGATCTCGTCGCGCAGGATCGCGCCGACGATCTCGACCACGGTCAGGCCGCGCTTGGGATCGAGCGTGGTTCCCCAGGCCTTCTCGAAGGCGCCGCGGATATCGGCATTCTCGACCGAGCGGTAGTCGGGAAACACCATCGGGATCAGCCCGGCGTCGCTGGCGCCCTGGACGTTGTTCTGGCCGCGCAGGGGATGCAGGCCCGTGCCGGGCCGGCCGACCTGGCCCGTCGTCAGCGCCAGCGCGATCAGGCAGCGCGCATTGTCGGTGCCGTGAACCGACTGCGAGACGCCCATGCCCCAGAAGATGATCGAGGCCTGCGAGCGGGCGTAGAGCCGCGCCACCTCGCGGATCTTCGCGGCCGGAATGCCGCATTCCGGTTCCATCGCCTCGGGCGGGAAGGCCTTCACGTGCGCCTTCAGCGCTTCGAAATTCTCGGTGAAGGCCTGGACGTATTGCTGGTCGTACAGCCCCTCTTCCATGATCACGTGGAGCATGGCGTTGAGCAGCGCCACGTCCTTGTTTGGCTTGAACTGCAGCATGTGCGTGGCGTGGCGCTTCAGCGCCTGGCCGCGCGGGTCCATCACGATCAGCTTGGCACCGCGCTTGGCGGCCTGCTTGAAATAGGTCGCGGCGACCGGGTGGTTTTCGGTCGGGTTGGCGCCGATGACGATGATGACCTCGGCGTCCTGGCAGGCGGTGAAGGGCGCGGTCACGGCCGCCGAGCCGATGCCGTCCATCAAGGCCGCGACCGACGAGGCGTGGCACAGCCGCGTGCAGTGGTCGACGTTGTTGGTGTGGAAGCCGGTGCGCACCAGCTTCTGGAACAGGTAGGCCTCCTCGTTCGAGCCCTTGGCCGAACCGAAGCCGGCCAGGCCCTTGCCGCC
>JADZDN010000458.1 GCA_020851015.1 Alphaproteobacteria bacterium
CCGAACGTGGTCGACTGGACCACGACCTTCGCCAAGATCGGCACGCTGATGGAGAGCGAGACGGCGGCGATCGCGGTGTTCGGCAACGCGTCGGGCTGGGAGATCAAGGGCAAGGGCATCCCGGTCAACGTGGTTATCCCGAAGCCGGCCTATGTCAGCCCCACGGTCGCCGGCATCATGAAGGGCAGCCCCAATCCGGCCGGCGCCGACGCGCTGCTGAACTGGCTGATCGGCGAGAAGGTGCTGACCTATCGCGCCGAGCGCTTCGGCAACACGCCGATGAACAAGGACGTCAAGGTCAGCGACCAGGCCAAGGAGCGCGTGCTGATCGGCGACCAGCTCAACAACCTGGCGAAGCTCGACTACGCCAAGGCGCTGGCGCACCGGTCGGACTGGAACGCGCGGTTCGAGCGCGAGGTCGCCACGATCAAGTAGCGGGCCGGCCTGGTCGCGCGTGCATGGCGACGCCGCCCTATGGCACTGGAACTCAAATCGCTGGGCAAGCGCTTCGGCGCGGTGAAGGCGGTCGACAACGTGTCGCTGACCGTCGCCGATGGCGAGTTCTTCTCGCTGCTCGGGCCCTCGGGCTGCGGCAAGACGACCTTGCTGCGGACGATCGCCGGCATCCTGCAGCCTGACTCCGGCACCATCGCGCTGGACGGACGCGACATCACGCAGGTGCCGGTGCACGCGCGCAACGCCGCGCTGGTGTTCCAGAGCTATGCCCTGTTCCCGCACCTCACGGTGTTCGAGAACGTCGCCTTCGGCCTGCGCATGCGGCGCGAGAAGGAGGCGGCGATCCGCGCGCGCGCCGGCGAGGCGCTCGAGCTGGTGCGCCTGGCGGGGTTCGGCGAACGCTATCCCGGCCAGATCTCGGGCGGGCAGCAGCAGCGCGTGGCCCTGGCCCGCGCGTTGGTGGTGCGGCCGGCGCTGCTGCTGCTGGACGAGCCGCTCAGCAACCTGGACGCGCGGCTGCGCGAGGAGATGCGCACGGAGATCCGCCGCATCCAGCGGGCGGTCGGCATCACCACGATCCTGGTCACGCACGACATCCAGGAGGCCTTCGCGCTGTCGGACCGCATCGCGGTGATGAACCAGGGCCGCACCGAGCAGATCGGCGCGCCCGCCGACATCTACCTGCATCCCGCGACGCGCTTCGTCGCCGAGTTCGCCGGGCAGGTGAACCATTTCGCGGTGACGGTCGAGCGCGTGGAGGGCGCGCAGGCGACGGTCGCGACCGCCGGCGGTCACCGCTTCCGGATCGCGCTGGGCGGCGAGCGGCCGGCGGCGGGGCGCGAATTGCACGTCATGCTGCGGCCCGAGCGGGTGCGCGTCGGCGCGCCGGATTGCGAAAACCGCTTCACCGCCGAGGTCGAGGACGTCACCTATCTCGGCGGGCTTACCGTCTATCGCCTGCGCCTGGGCCAGGACCGGCTCCTGGCCCAGGCGCAAAATCTGGGCGCCGCATCGCACCGCGTCGGCGAATCGGTCGAGATCGGCTGGCAAGCTGAGGACGGGGTCTGCCTTGCCGGCGCATGAGGCCCGCGGGCCGGCGCTCAACTGGGCGCGCTGGGCGCCGGCGGTGTTCGTGCTGCCGCTCAGCCTGGTGCTCGCCCTGGTCTTTCTGTGGCCGCTGTTCGACAGCGCGATCAACAGCCTGCATCCCTTCAGCCGCGCCGGCATCGACCGCACGTCCTGGACGCTGGCGAACTACGCCAAGCTGTTCGATGCCTACTACCTCGGCATCCTGTGGCGGACCATCCATGTCAGCCTGATCGTGACCCTGGTGACGGCGTGCCTGGCCTACCCGGTCGCGATCTACATCATCGGCCTGAAGCCGCGCGCGCAGGCGCTGTTCCTGCTGATCTACATGACCCCGTGGCTGGTGAACGTCGTCGTCAAGGCGTTCGGCTGGTCGCTGCTGCTGAGTTCGAACGGCGTCATCAACCAGGCGCTGAAGGGGCTGGGCATCATCGACACGCCGCTCCGGCTGATGCTGAACGAGACCGGCATCGCCATCGGCCTGATCCACGGACACTTCGTCTTCGTGCTGCTGCCGCTGTGGGCGGCGCTGGGCGGGCTCGATCCGAACCTGCGCTGGGCGGCGGCCAACCTGGGCGCGCGGCCCTGGAGCATCTTCCGCCGCGTTACCCTGCCCTTGACCCTGCCGGCCCTGGTGGCCGGCCTCATCATCAACTTCACGATGAACATGACCGCCTTCGCGACGCCGGCCCTGCTGGGCGGGGCGCGGGCGCGCGTCGCGTCCTTCCTGGCCTACGAGGTCAACCTGGTCGAGCTCAACTGGCCGCTCGGCTCGGCGATGGCGGTGGGGCTGCTCGCCGTGTCGCTGGCCCTGGTCTTCCTGTCGCAGCGCGCCACCGCGGCGGGCAAGCGCCGCG
>JADZDN010000380.1 GCA_020851015.1 Alphaproteobacteria bacterium
GGGTAGATCTCGTGTTTGGCCCCCCCGCCCCGTGCGGGTGGGGGTTGGGGGGTGGGGTACGCGCGAGGGCGCGCGTCCTCGCGATGCGCCCGCGCGCCGCGAGCGTTCAGAACCCTTGGAAACCACCAAGGCACCAAGACATCAAGAAAGACGGATTGATCCGCCACGACATCACGGACACGGCGTCCGACAGAGCGAGAGGGTTTTTTGCGCGGCGCTTGGCCGCGCGCCCATTCCGACGTGGTGTCCGCGACGTCCTGACGGCGAGTCCCTTTTCCCTTCCTTGGTGTCTTGGTGGTTTCCTCGCGTTCCGCTCGATCCACGCCGCGCGGCCGATCGCGCGAAAACGCGACGCCCCCTCCCCCTACCCCCTCCCGCAAGGGGAGGGGGTACGGAGAGACTCGCGCGAGCGCGCTGGGGCCGGCACGGACCGTCTTGAATGTCATCGCTGGGCCTGTCCCACGGCTGTCCGGTGGAATGTTTGACGACCTGCACGGAAGCCGACGTCGATTGGGCATTTGATTCAATGCGCGCGATGCCGGGACGCAAACCTTGGGTCCCCCCTCCCCCGAGCGCGACGACGCCTGCGGCGTCGCGCTCGGGGGAGGGGGCAGAAGGATTCGCTTGCGCTCATTCCCGCGACCAGTTCTCCACCTTGAGTCCCGACACCCGCCCCAGTTCGCGTTCGTCGTTGGTAACCAGGATCAGCCCGGCCGCAAGGGCGTGCGCGGCGATCCATAAATCGTTGTTGCCGATCATGCGGCCTTTGCGTTCCAGCGCCGCCCGCTGCGCCGCGTAAGAGGCCGCCGCATCTTCGGGAAGCGGCATCACCGGAATGAGCTCGACGAGTTGGCGCAGCTTCTCGGTCGCGCTTGCCCGCTCGGCGCTCTTCTCGGCGCCATAGAGCAATTCGCCAAAGGTGATCACGGACAAGACGGCTTCTCCCGGCGCAAGGCGGCGGAACCGCTCCATGACAAGGGGCGGTCTTCGTTGGCGTATATAGATGCAGATGTTCGTGTCCAGGAGGTACCGCGCGGTCATTACAGGCCCCGCCGGCGCTGCGGCGGCGAATCCCGTCGTCCGCCGGCCATGAAGTCGTCCGGCAGTTCCGTCAGCAGGGTAAAGGCCCGGCCCATGTCGGGCGCGATCTCGCGCAACACCAGGTCCTTGCCGCGGCGGAAGATTTCAACTTCCTTCGACGCAAGGCGAAACTCCTTGGGCAGCCGCACGGCCTGGCTGTTGCCGGAGTTGAAGACGCGCGCGGTGGCCATTGGACGCTCCTTCAATGTATATACGGAATTGTATATACACAATTCCATGAAGCGACTCAAGCTGGACACGCGGAGACGCCGGACGAAACGAGCCGATCGCCACGACATCACGGACACGGCGCCAGACAAAGCGAGAGGGATTTTTGCGCGGCGCTTGGCCGCGCGCCCGTTCCGACCTGGTGTCCAGGACGTCCTGACGGCGAGTCCCTTTTCCCTTCCTTGGTGTCTTGGTGCCTTGGTGGTTTGGTTTCCTCGCGTTCCGCTCGATCCACACCGCACAGCCGATCGCGCGAGAACGCGACGCCCCCTCCCCCTAACCCCCTCCCGCAAGGGGAGGGGGTACGGAGAGACTCGCGCGAGCGCGCTGGGGCCGGCGCGGACCGTCTTGAACGTCGGCGCCTACCGGACTTCGACACGAACCTCAACCTTCGCCCGCTTTTGCAGGTACCCCAATACGGCAAACAAGTTCTTTGCCTGCGGATTGCCCCGGGGGCCGAACATCCGGATGAGGCTCTTTGGCTGCTTTCTGGTCGCCTTTCCCAGCTTCTCGAAGCCAATCGTCGCCTTGATGTAGTCGCGCAAGATCGTCTTGCCGGTTTCGATGTCGCCGGCGAGCATCGCGGCGATACCTTCGCGCAGCAGCGCCTCGCGGAAATGCGGGTCGCGCGCCACCTCTCGACGAACCAGTTCCTTGAAACTCTTCGTCACTGCCATGCTGCCCTCCTTGGCATCGGACCGTTCATCGTCGCGTGCGCTTCTTGTATGAATCCCACATGACTTTTGCCTGATCGATATCTCGCTGCTGACGCTTTTTGGTCCCACCGGTCAGCAAGATGACGAGAATGTCCCCGTCGCGGCCGAAGTAGACGCGGTAGCCAGGTCCGAAATCGATCCTGTATTCCAGCACGCCCTCGCCGACCGACTTGACCCGCGAGATATTTCCTTGCCCGAGCCGCGCGACTGCCGTGGCGACACGGGCTCGCGCGGTGGCTTCCAAGCCCACAAATCATTCCTCGAAGGGGCTTCGACCGTCATCGGTCAGAAAATAGCGAAGCTCCAGCATATGTTATAGTAACATATATGTTACTATTCCTCAAGCGACTGTCGAGAACGTCCTTGACAGGATGATCCAGTATATGATACTTATTGTATCCTTTCCATCCCCTCATCCAGGAGACCGATGATCGACATCGCCGGGTCGGGCCGCGGTGCTGGTGCACCCGCGCCCGCTACCCCGATCGACGCCGTTCCGGCCCGCGGGCCGGTCCCGGCATCCCCGCAGCGCCTCGACGCCGATGCGTCGCGCGCTGCCGAGCCCGCGGAAAGGCCCGAACGCAGCCGCTCGGCGGGCATGCTGACGGACGCAGAGGTGCTGGAGCGCCTGCGCGCGCTGGCGCGGGCCAAGGGCGGCGCCTTGACGGAGCGCGACCTGGCGCGGAACGGCGCGCCGTCGCGCGGCCTGCTGGAGCGGCGCTTCGGGTCGTGGCGCGCCGCGCTGGCGGCGGCCGGCATTCCCGTGCAATCCGCATCGCAACGATACACCGACGAAGAATGCTTCGCTAACCTGGCGCGGCTGTGGCGCCACCACGGCCGGGCGCCGCGGGTGGTCGACGCCGACCGCGCGCCGTCGCGAATCGGGTCGGCGGCCTATCTGCGCCGCGCCGGCACGTGGCGGCGCGCGATCGCCGCCTTCGCGGCCTTCACGGGACGCGATCCGGCGCGGAGCGGGAGCGCGGCCCGGTCCGACATCGACCCCGCGTTGGGCCTGCCGCCGCGTCCCGGCCGCGATGCCGCGACGCCGGCGGGCACCGAGCCCTCGCCGCGCGCGGCGCGACGATCCGGCCACACCACGCCCTTGGGCGCGACGCCCTTGGGCGCGACGCCCCTGTCGCTGCGCTTCGCGGTGCTGCAGCGCGACCGCTTCCGCTGCACCGCCTGCGGCAACAGCCCGGCGGTCGATCCCGCGTGCCGGCTGCACGCCGACCACATCGTGCCGCGATCGGCCGGCGGGCGCACCGAGGCCGCCAACCTGCGCAGCCTGTGCGCGGCATGCAACCTGGGGCGCGGCGACCGCGTGGCTTCAGGCGAAACGCCACCGCGGGGCTGAAGCCACCGTCAGCGCGGCGTCGCCGCCCCCGCGTGCAGCCAGTCCAGCACGCCGCGCCCGGCGGCGGCGCCGGTGGCGAGGCAGCCCTGCAGCAGGTAGCCGCCCGTGGGCGCCTCCCAGTCCAGCATCTCGCCGGCGGCGAACACGCCGGGGCGCCGGCGCAGCATCAGGTGTTCGTCCAGCTCGCCCAGCGCGATGCCGCCCGCGCTGGAGATCGCGCGCGCGATGGCGAACGGCGCCGTCAGGCGCAGCGGCAATGCCTTGACCAGCGCCGGCAACGGCTCGGCGGCACCGCCGTGCAGCGCCTCCTGCACCAGCCCGACGGCGACGGGATTGAGGCCGACGCGCTTGGCGAGGAAGGTCGAGAGGGACGCCGATCCGCGCGGCGCGGCCAGGCGCAGGGCGAGCGCCGTGGCGTCGAGGTCCGGGCGCAGGTCCACCCGGACCGTGGCGAGGCCGTCGCGCGCGATCGCGTCGCGCAACAGCGCCGACAGCGCGTAGACCGCGCCGCCCTCGATCCCCTTCGCGGTGATAACCGCCTCGCCGCGCGCGGTTTCGCCCGCGAAGGACAGCGCGATGCGCTTGAGCGGTGCGCCGGCATGGCGCTGGCGGAACCGATCGGACCATTCGACGGCGAAGCCGCAATTCGCCGGGCGCAGCGGCGCCATCGCGACATCCGGCAGCAGCGCGGTCCAGGCGCCGTCGGAACCGAGCCGCGGCCAGGACGCGCCGCCGAGCGCCAGCACCGTCGCGTCGGCGGCGAAGGGTGGGCGATGCGCGAAGGTCAACGCGCCCGCCTCGTTCCAGCCGGTCCAGCGCGCGCGCGGCACGAAGCCGACGCCGAGCCCGGCGAGCCGCGCGAGCCAGGCGCGCAGCAACGGGCTCGCCTTCATCGCGCGCGGGAACACGCGGCCGCTGCTGCCCACGAAGGTGGGCTGGCCCAGCCCCTCGCACCACGCGACCGCGGCCGAGGGCGGAAAGGCGTCGAGATGCGGCCGCATCCATTGCGCGGCCGCGCCGTAGCGCCGGCAGAAGCGTTCGACCGGCTCGCGGTGCGTCAGGTTCAACCCGCCGCGCCCCGCCATCAGCAGCTTGCGCCCCATGCTCGCCATGCGATCGAACACGGTGACGGGCACGCCCGCGCCGGCGACGACCTCGGCCGCCATCAGCCCGGCCGGGCCGCCGCCGATGACGGCGACGCGGCGGGCGCGGCCGGCTGCGCTGTCGCGCATGATGCGGGCTCGAAGCCGGCGCCGACCTCGTGCAGCGCGGCGGGCGGGGCCATCGAACTGGACCCCGGCGCGAAATCGAAGGTGAGCATCGCCGTCCCCTTTTCCGGATCCCCCGCCGCTCCTGCCCTGCCCGCTTGGTAGCCCGGCGCGGGCCGGGGCTTCAACCGGCCCGCTTCCCTGCCGGCCCGGAATCCGGCTTGACAGAAGGATTGATATCAACATAATCGCCGCATGTCCGCATTCGAGGCGCTGTCCTTCGCCACGACGCCCGGCGTGCGCGACGCCTGCCTGTGCCTGCACGTGCAGCGCGCGGCCCGCGCGGTGGCGCGGCGGTTCGACGAGGCGTTGCGGCCGGCCGGGCTGACCAACCAGCAGTTCTCGCTGCTGATGGCGCTGAACCGGCCCGTCCCCGCAACCATGCGCGGCGTCGCGACGTTGTTGGCGATGGACCGCACGACCCTGACCGCCAACCTGAAGCCGCTGGAGCGGCGCGGGCTGGTCAAGGTCGCGGTCGATCCCGCGGATCGGCGCGGGCGCCTGCTGGCGCTTACCGCCGCCGGGCGGGCGGCGCTGGCCAAGGCGCTGCCGCACTGGCGCCAGGCCCAGGCGGCGGCCGAGCGGACGATCGCCGGGATCAGCCCGGAGCAGATGCGGATCGAGCTGCGCGCGCTTTCGTGAACGCAAGCGGCGCGCCGCAACCAGCCGACCAACCCCGGAGAGGAGACGAGCGATGCACGTGCAATCCTACCTGTTCTTCGACGGCCGCTGCGAGGAGGCGATCCAGTTCTACCAGAAGGCCGTCGGCGCCAAGGTCAAGATGGTGATGCGCTTCAAGGACAGCCCCGAGAAGCCGCGCGAGGGCTGCGCGCCGGCCGACCCCGACAAGGTGATGCACGCGTGCCTCGGCATCGGCGACAGCGACGTGATGGCGTCGGACGGCATGGCCCAGGGCAAGCCGAACTTCCAGGGCTTCGCGCTGTCGCTCACCTGCGCCAGCGAGGCCGAGGCCGACCGGCGCTTCGCCGCGCTGAGCGAGGGGGGCCAGGTGCAGCAGCCGCTCGTCAAGACCTTCTTCTCGCCGCGCTTCGGCATGCTGACCGACCGGTTCGGCGTGATGTGGATGGTCATCGTCATGCCGAAGTCCTGACCGGAGGCCGCGGATGCTCAAGAAGACGATTTCTTCAAGCCGTTCGAGGCCCACGACATCGCCGGCTTCGAGCTGCGGCCCAGGGACGACGCGACGGACGTCACCTGGTTGATCCACGGGTCGATGCCGTTTTTGTCGAAGGTGATGTGCGTCTTCTTCGACATGGACAGGATGATCGGCCGCGAGTTCGAGACCGGCTTGCGAACCTGAAGGCGGTGACCGAACGTTAGGCACACGCAGAAGCAAACGGCCGGCGCCATACAAGCCGGCGACCACGGAAGGGATGAGCGACATGGCTGTACGCAAGAGGACCGCCCGCGCGAAGGCGAAGCCGGGCGGCGGCAAACGCAAGCCGGCCGCCCGCGCGGCACGCGGCGCGGTGCTGATGGTGGCCACGCGCAAGGGCGCCTGGCTCTATCACGGCGATGCCGGCCGCCGGAGCTGGCGGGTCGACGGGCCGCATTTCCTCGGCCACATCGTCAACCACCTGGTGCTGGACCCGCGCGACGGGCGCACCATGTTGGCCGCGGCCAAGACCGGGCATATCGGCCCGACCATCTTCCGCTCGACCGACCGCGGCCGCACCTGGAAGGAAGCCAAACGTCCGCCCGCCTTCGCCAAGGCCGCCAACGGCGCAGCGCCGAACGGCGCGGGCGGCCGCGCGGTCGACCACACGTTCTGGCTGACGCCCTGCCACGCCAACGAGCCGGACGCTTGGTATGCCGGCACCTCACCGCAGGGCATCTTCCGCAGCGAGGACGGCGGCGACACCGGGGCGCCCTTCTCCAGCGTCAACGACGATCCCAAGTACCGCGCGTGGATGGGCACGGTGCAGGACGGCACGCCGGACGGCCCCAAGCTGCATTCGCTGATCGTCGACCCGCGCGATCCCGCGCATCTCTACATGGGCATGTCGGGCGGCGGCGTGCACGAGACGGCCGACGGCGGCGAGACCTGGACGCCGCTGCTCGACGGGCTGGAGGTGGTGGAGGGCTTCGACGTCGCGACGCCCACCTTCCACGATCCGCACTGCGTGCGCATGTGCCCGGCCGATCCCGACCGGCTCTACCAGCAGAACCATTGCGGCATCTACCGCCTGGACCGCCCGTCGCGCAGCTGGGTCCGCATCGGCAGGTCGATGCCGAAGAAGGTGGGCGATATCGGCCTGCCGATGGTGGTGCATCCGCGCGACCCCGACACCGCCTGGGTGTTCCCGATGGACGGCACCACCGTGTGGCCGCGCACCTGCCCCGGCGGCATCGCCGGCGCCTTCGTCACGCGCAACGGCGGCCGGACCTGGCGGCGCCAGGCCAGCGGCATGCCCGACCGCCA
>JADZDN010000381.1 GCA_020851015.1 Alphaproteobacteria bacterium
AACTCGACCATCTAGCCGCCCTGGACGCGATCAAGCCCATGCACGCGGGCGACGCCGTCGCCGACCGACAGCACCAGGCCCACCTCGGCGACAACGGCCACGGAGCCGAAATTCGCGATCTGCTGCTTGAGGATTGCCGAAATCTCGGCAGCGCGGATGTCCATCAGCCCAGCCCTTTCATCGCGAGCTCCAGCTTCTGGAGCTTCGTCTTCAACGAACTATCGACCATGCGGCTGCCCACGCGCACCACCATGCCGCCCAGAAGCGACGGATCGACGCGCGTTTCGACCGAAACCTTGCCGCCCATGGCCTGGCGCAGCGCCGCGGTGACGGCGTCGGCCTGGGCCGGCGACATCGCCTGGGCCGAGGTGACCTCGGCCGCGATCTCACCACGCCGGCGCGCCAGCGTCGTCAGGAACGCCTTGATCGTCGCCGGCAGCGCGAACAGGCGGCGGTTCTGCGCTACCAGCCCGACGAATTTCGCGGTCAGGGCGTCGACGCCGGCTTTTTCCAGGACCGCCTTCATCGCGCGGCCCTGCTCCTGGCGGGAAAGAACCGGGCTGCGGATCAGCCGCGCCAGGTCGGCGCTCTCGTCGAGCATGCGCGAGAGCCGGCGCAGGTCGTCGGCGACCCGGTCCAGCAACTTGCCCTCGTCGGCCAGTTCATAGAGAGCGGCGGCATAGCGCTCGGCCAGTCCCGCCATACCCGTCGTTTCGGCAGCCACGATCGTGCGCCCGTCCTACAGTCTCGAACCCGGCATTTCCCCGGAGAGCGGCGCGGTTGGAACCCGCACCGCAAAACGAACCGGTCCCTGTCGGCAGCCCCCGCCGGCAAGGCGCGCGTTTGCTAGCATGCTTGGATGTACGGTGCAAGGCGCGAACAGGCGCGCGCGCGAGCCACAGCGACGCATGCGTAACGCATTGGCGAACTTCGTCGAATGCGTTGCGCCACCGATCGGCATTGGTACCCAGTCCGCCGCCGATCCCGCCTCTTCGGGACGAACCCGCGCGCGGCGCGCGGCGAATTCGACGGTTGTCCATTCCATGCGGCGCGCACAACAATTCAGTTGCAATTGTTCTTGTAATGTTCCAGTATCTCTGAGGTAGTTCGATAAATCTGTTATGCAATTAAAAGAATACTACGATTTGACGATAAGCGACCGAGGGACACATGTGATCGTCGACATGGCAACGGCCGCCAGAGCGCGCGCCCGGCCGTCCGCGGCAACGCCCGGGGTCGTGATGGTCCAATGGTGCGCGCGTGGCTTTGCGCTGGCCCTGATCCTGGCGCTGGTCCTGGTGCTGCTATCGGCGGCGCTCGATCCTTCGTAGGACGTCAGGGATCCGCAAGCCCCTGACCGTCGCCGCCGTAGAAAAAGCCAAGCGGATGCTTGTACTGCCCGGCCGACCAGGCGGTGAAATAGGCCACGTCGCCGTGCGTCTCGCGCCAAGCCTTCAGCCGCGCCATCGCGGCGTCCAGCGCCGGCCCCTCGATCGCGTCGGGCAGGAAATCGCGGGCGAGCTCGTCGTAGCCGGGGTTTTCCGGCAGCGGCTTGGCGAAATCGACATGGTTGCGGTTGAGGTCGACGCCCTCCTCGGTCACCCGCCGGAGCCACGCGAAGCCGTGGGGATTGATCGCATGGACCAGCAGCACCGCCACGCCCCGCGGCAGGGCGCGCGCGGCGTCGCTGCGCATCCAGCCGACCTGCGCGCCGGAGCCGCAGAAGCCTTCGACCCCATGCGTGCCTGAGATCAGCACCGCCACGCGCTCGGCATCGCCGGGCCCGAGCCAGGCCACATCGCAGGTCAGCGCTTCCCCGCGCGGGCCCTTGTTGGGGTTGGCGTAGCTGGCGGGCGATGCGCCGAGCGCGCTCGCCGCCGCCAGGAACTTGTCGCGGGCCTCGGCGTAGTCGGCGGCAAACGATCGCGTGTCCATCCTCTCCCTCTTGGGCCTAGCGGCGCAGCAATTCGTACATCAGGATCCCGGCGGCGACCGAGACATTCAGCGATTCGACCCCGTCGGCGCCGGGGATCGCGACCAGCTCAGCCGCAAGCTTTTCCACCGCCGGCGAAAGCCCGCTCTCCTCGGTGCCCAGCACCAGCGCGACCGGCCGGTCGCCGCGCTTCAACCCCGCAAGACTGGTCCCACGCGGCGAGGCGGCGAGGATGCGATGCCTGCGGCCGAGATCGCGCAGGAAGCCCGCGATCGCCGGCGGCCGCCACAGCACCACGTGCTCGAAGCCCCCCTCCGCCACGCGATAGGCCGCGGGCGACGGCAGCGCCTGCTCGGCGCGCTCCGACAGCACGACCTGCTCGATTCCCAGGAAAGCGGCGGTACGGACGATCGCGCCGAAATTATGCGGGTTGCCGACGCCATCGAGCACGAGCACGGGCTGGCGCGCCGCCGCCCATGCATCGATCTCGCCGCGCCCGGGCAGGCGCGGCGCGCGGGCGGCGATCACCGCGACGATGCCGCCGTGGTGCAGCGTGCCGGCGATGCGCGCCAGCTCGGCATCGTCCTTGACCGCATAGGCGCGGCGGCGCTCGGCCAGGTAGCGGCACATCGCGCCCGCCCCCGGCGCGGTGGCACGGTCGAGATAGAGCCGGCGGATCGCGTCCGGGTCGCGGCGGAACAGCGCCTCGACCGCGCGCAGGCCGCTGAGCTTGAACGCGTCCGACGCTTCGCCCGGCGGCACGGGCGCCTGCCGGCGCGCCGGACGGCGCGGCTTGGGTCGCTGTCGCATGGCGACACCAGAGGACGGCGGCGGTGGTCCCGTCAAGTCGGCCATGCATGTCGAGGCCGTGGCGCGCGCCAGACCGGACCGCTAGGCTTTGCCCATGACGCGCGCCGACGCTTTCGACCTGCCGGTCCGCGCCGCTTCGGACGCGGCGCTCGCCGCCTACCGGCGCGGCGTCGAGGCGATGCTGACCGCCAACGCCGGCGCCGAGGCCGCGCTGGGCGAGGCCCTGGCGCAGGATCCCGGCTTCGCGCTGGCCCATGCCGCGATGGCGCGCAACCACCAGCTCAACGCACGCATCGACGCGGCGCGCGCAGCGATCGCGCGCGCCAGCGAGCTGGTCGCACGGGGCGAGACGCGCGAGCGGCAGCACGTGGACGTGCTGGCGCTGGCGTTCGGCGGCCAGGGCGCCACCGCGCTCGACGCGCTGCGGACACACATGGAAACCTATCCGCGCGACGCGGTCGTCCTTTCGCTGGCGCTGGGCGTCTACGGGCTGATCGGATTCAGCGGCCGCGTCGATCACCACGCCGAGCAGCGCCGGCTGCTGGAAGAGCTGCAGCCGCGCTGGCCGGCGGATGGCTGGTTCCTCGGCTATCTCGGCTGGGCGCAGGCGGAAACGGGCGAGCCCGAGCTGGGCGCGACGACGGTCGAGCGCGGCCTGGCGCTGAAGCCGCGCAACGCCAATGCCGCGCACGGGCTGACCCATGCCTATGTCGAGCTCGGCGCTGCCGAGACAGGCTACGCCTTCCTCGCGCCTTGGATCGCGGACTACGACCGCGCCGGGCTGCTGCATTGCCACCTGAACTGGCACCTCGCGCTCTACGAGCTGGATCGCGGCCAGTCGCAAGCCGCAAGCCGGCGTTTCGACGAGGCGATCCAGCCGGATCGCGCCCTGGCGCCGCCAATGCCCGTGCTCGCCGACGCGGCGTCGTTCCTGTGGCGCTGCCAGCTCCATGCGCCGGGTGACGGCGATCTCCCCTGGCGCGGCGTCGCGGCCCTGGTCGCGCGTGCCTTCCCGTCGTCGGGTCTCGCCTTCGCCGACCTGCATGCCGCGATGGCCGAGGCGGCGACCGGCGACGCGGCATCGCTGGCGCGCCGCATCGCCGCGCTGGACCAGCGCGCCGCCGCCGGCAGCTTGCCGCCCGGGCGCGTGATCCCCACGCTCTGCCGCGCGGTGGCCGCCTATGCCGCGGGCGACGACGGCGAGACCATCACGCTGATCGAACACGCCCTGCCCGACCTGCCGCGGATCGGCGGCAGCCATGCCCAGCGCGAGGTATTCGAGGACACGCTGGTCGCCGCCTGCCTGCGCGCCGGCCGGCACGAGCGCGCGCGGACGCTGCTGCAAGCGCGCCTGGCGCGCCGCCCGCGCGAACAGGACCGTCGATGGCTTGCCATGACTACGTCAATGGCGTAGTATACGCCATGCCGCGCTGGCAGACGGGCACCTGCAAGGAGATCGCAAAGACCTATGGAGCGAGACGATGACACGCCAGGCACATGACCGGATCATGGCCGGACTGCGCGACGCAATTGCCTATGCGAAGGGCGATCTTGCGAAGGGCAAGCCGCGACGCGTTGCCGTTCCGCAGGTGGACGTACGCGTCGCAAGGCGCCGGTTGTCCATGTCGCAGAGCCGATTTGCCCACGCTTTCGGCGTGAGCGTCGCCACCGTCCGCAACTGGGAGCAGGGGCGCCGGCAGCCGGAGGGTCCAGCGCGCGTTCTGCTCGCCGTGATCGCGCATAGTCCGGGAGCGGTACTGGAGGCGCTCGAAGTACGGACAACGCCCAAGCGCCGCGCCCGCGACGCCCTCACATGAAGCTGTAGGGATCGACGTCCACCTGCACGCGGATGTCGCCCGCTAGCGGCACGCGGGCGAGCCAGTCGCGCAGCAGGAACTGCACGTCGATGCCGCGACGCGCCTTCATCAGCAGCCGCCGGCGATGCCGACCGCGCAGCAGGGACAGCGGCGCCGGCGCGGGGCCGAGCACCTCCACGCCCGCCACGCGCGGCGCGGTGCGCGCCAAGGCGCGCGCCGTCGCGTCGGCATGGGCGGCGTCGCCCGACGACACGATCAGCGCGGCCAGGCGGCCGAAAGGCGGCATGCCGGCTCGCCGGCGCTGCTCGGCCTCGGCCGCCAGGAAGCCGTCGCGGTCGCCGGCGATCAGCGCGCGCATCACCGCGTGGTCGGGGTCGGCGGTCTGGATCAGCACGCGACCCGGCCGGTCGGCGCGCCCGGCGCGGCCCGCGACCTGGTAGAGCAGCTGGAAGCTGCGCTCGGCCGCGCGCAGATCGCCGCCGGCCAGCCCCAGGTCGCCGTCGACCACGCCCACCAGGGTCAGCATCGGGAAATGGTGGCCCTTGGCCACGATCTGGGTGCCGATGACGATGTCGAGCTCGTGCGCCTCGCCCGCGCGCACGAACTCGGCCGCCGCGCGCGGGCCGGTGATCGTGTCGCTGGCCATGACCGAGGCGCGCGCCTGGGGGAACAGCTCGGCCACCTCCTCCGACAGGCGCTCGACGCCGGGCCCGCAGGCCGCCATCTCGCCTTCCGCGCCGCAGGCCGGGCATTTCTCGGGCAGGCGCGTGGCGTAGCCGCAGTGGTGGCATTGCAGCCGACCGACCAGGCGATGCTCGACCAGCCAGGCCGAGCAGCTCGGGCATTGCAGCCGGTGGCCGCAGGCGCGGCACAGCGTCAGCGGCGCGTAGCCCCGGCGATTGAGGAACAGCATCGCCTGCTCGCCCTGCGCCAGCGTGTCGCCGAGCGCCTGGCGCAGCGTCGGCGACAGCCAGCGCTGGCGCGGCGGCTTGTCGCGGCGGAGGTCGATCGCCGCGATCTCGGGCAGCGCGGCGCCGCCGTGACGGGCCGGCAGGTTCAAGCGCCGGTAGCGGCCGCTGTCGGCGTTCACCACGCTTTCCAGCGACGGCGTGGCCGAGGACAGCACGATCGGGATCTGGCCCAGATGGGCGCGCACCACCGCCATGTCGCGCGCGTGGTAGATCACCCCGTCCTCCTGCTTGAAGGCGGCGTCGTGCTCCTCGTCGACCACGATCAGGCCGAGGTCGGGATAGGGCAGGAACAGGGCCGAGCGCGCGCCGACCACGACCTTGGCGTTGCCCGCCGCCACGTCGCGCCAGGTCTGGCGCCGGCGCTTGGACGACAATTCCGAATGCCATTCCGCCGGCATGGCGCCGAAGCGCTGGGCGAAGCGGTCGAGCCAGGCCGCGGTCAGCGCGATCTCGGGCAGCAGCACCAGCGCCTGCCGCCCCTGACGCAGCGCCGCGCCGATCGCCTCGAAATAGACCTCGGTCTTGCCCGACCCGGTGACGCCATCGAGCAGGGTGGCGCTGTAGCCGCGCGCCGCCACGCGCTCGCGCAGCTCGTCCGCGGCCGCTTCCTGGTCCGCCGACAGCTTGGGGCCGGGCTTGGCCCCGTCGGGCTGGATCGGCAGCACATCGGTCTGCAGCGCGACGGGAACGAGCAGCCCCGACTCGGCCAGCGCCCGCACCACGCCCGTCCCGACCCCGGCCTCGCGCGCAAGATTGGCCGCGGGCAGCGGCGGTCCGGATGCCGCCAGGTCGAGCACGCGCCGGCGCTGCGGAGTGAGCTTGACGCCCTCCGGCACGGACTCGCCCGCGCGCCGATAGGCGACCACCGGCCGCGGCGGCGCCTCGAACACGGCCGAGACGCTCATCGCCATGCGCAGCACGGCGCCGGGCGGCGCCAGGGTGTAGGACGCGACCCAGTCGACGAATCGCCGCGCCACGTCCGGCAGCCTCGCCAGGTCGAAGCGGTGTTCGATGTCCTTCAGCCGCGCCGCGTCGATCGCCGCCGGCCCGTCCGCCGGCGGGTCCCACACCACGCCGATCTCGTGCCGGCGGCCGAGCGGCACCAGCACGAAATCGCCGGGCTGCGCCGCGTTTCCGGCAGGAACGCGATAGTCATAGGCGCCGGCCAGCGGCAGCGGCAGCAGAACCTGCACGCGCGATTCCGGTCCGGCCGCGCCGGACTCGGCGGCGGAGGCGAGCGAACTGGCCGCGCGGTCGGCCATCTTGTAGACTCCGGCCATGGCAATAGGGTAAGCCGCGCCGACCATATAGGGTCCGCGCCCGACCCACCAACAAGCGATGCGAGGCG
>JADZDN010000382.1 GCA_020851015.1 Alphaproteobacteria bacterium
AGGCCGCTCATGATCGGCTCGACCACAACCTCCGCCACCGTGTCCGGTCCCTCGCCCTGGATCGTGTTCTCGATGTTCTTGGCGCAGGCCAGGTTGCAGGAGGGATAGCTGAGCTTGAACGGGCAGCGGTAGCAGGTGGGCTGGGCGACGTGCAGGAACTCGCCGCCGCCCATCGGCTCGAACTTGGACTTGCGCTCGCCCATGCCGCCGGCCGCCAGCGTGCTGAGCGTGGTGCCGTGATAGGCGTAGTAGCGCCCGATCGTCTTGAAACGGTAGGCGCCGGGCGATTCCTGCTTCTGGTACTGCCGCGCGATCTTGAAGCCGGCCTCGTTCGCCTCCGAGCCCGAGTTGACGAAATAGACGTGGTAGCCGCCGCCCAGCATGCCGTTGATCTGCTCGGCCAGCTTGGCGGCCGGCACGTTCATCGCGGTGTGCGGGTAGTAGGCGAGCTGGCGCATCTGCTCGGCGGCCACGTCGGCCAGCTCCACCCGCCCATAGCCGATATTGACGCACCACAGCCCCGCCATGGCGTCGAGATACTCGGTGCCGTCGGCATCGACGACCGTCGATCCCTGGGCGCCGACCAGGACGGATTGCGCGTTTTCGAGCTGTCGGTGCTGGACCAGGGGGTGCAGCACGTTTTCCAGGTCCTGCTTGACAACGGCGGCGCGGATCTTCGGATCGGGGCTGTTGCGCAGACTCATGGCTTCCTCTCGCAAGGTGGCTGGCGGAACTCTATCCCATCTGGCGGGCGGGCGCGAAACGCAAGTTTGGCGCGGCGCTCATGCGGTTTCGGGCGAGGCGTCGCCTAGGCGCCGCCATTGAACTCGTCCAGCAGGGCGGCGATCCGGACCGGGTCGGCCTGCTCCATGATCGTGCGCGCGCGCCGCGTCGAGGCGTCCAGGTCGACCGCGCGCAGCCGCTGCTTGACGCGCAGCAGATGGACCGGCGCCATCGACAGGTCGCGGATGCCCAGGCCCAGCAGCAGGGGCAGGAAGCGCGGGTCGCTCGCCATCTCGCCGCACACGCTGACCGGGATGCGCGCGCGCAGCGCCGCCTCGACCGTGAACTGGATCAGGCGCAGCACGGCCGGGTGCAGCGGGTTGTAGAGATGCGCCACCTGCTCGTCGCCGCGGTCGATCGCCAGCGTGTACTGCGTCAGGTCGTTGGTGCCCAGCGCGAAGAAATCGGCGGCCAGCGCCAGCGCGTCGGCCGACAGCGCCGCGCCCGGCACCTCGATCATCGCGCCCAGCGGCGGCATCTCCTCGGCCTGGCGCTGCCCGCGCCGCTTCAGGCGCCGCGCGACGCCGCGCAGCACGTCGCGGACCTCGTTGATCTCGACCTCCGAGGTGATCATCGGCAGCAGGATCCTGACCGGCCCATGCGCGGCCGCGCGCAGGATGGCGGCGAGCTGCGCTTCCAAAAGGTCGCGGCGCTGCAGCGACAGCCGGATCGCGCGCAGGCCCAGCGCCGGGTTGGCCGTATCGGCGGTGGCGCCGTCGGTGCCGATCAGCTTGTCGTTGCCGATGTCGAGCGTGCGGATCGTCACCGGCTTGCCGCCCATGCCGCGCACGATTTCGCGCAGGGTCTTGTACTGCTCCTCCTCGTCCGGCACCTGTTCGCGGTTCATGAACAGGAACTCGGTGCGCAACAGGCCGATGCCCTCGGCGGCGGCGGCGACCGCCAGGTCGACCTCGGCCGGCAGCTCGATATTGGCTTCCAGCGTAACGTGCGCGCCGTCGCGGGTGATGCTGGGCAGCTTGGCCACGCGCAGCAACTGCCGCTGCTCCTGGCGCAGCGCCTCCTGCCGTGCCCTGGCGCGCTCCAGCGTGGCGGGCGAGGGCGAAACCGTCACCTCGCCGCGCGTGCCGTCGACGATCACCATCTCGCCCTGGCGCACGCCGGCCAGCAGGCCGGAAACGCCGACCACCGCCGGCAGCGCCAGCGAGCGGGCCATGATGGCGGTGTGGCCCTCGGGGCCGCCCAGCACGGTGGCGAAACCGCCGACGACCTTGGGATCGAGCAGCGCGGTGTCGGCCGGCGTCAGGTCCTCGGCGATCAGCACCGATCCCGCCGGCGCCTTGGCCAGCGCGCCGTATGGCGTGCGGGTCAGCTGGCGGATCAGCCGGTCGCCGACCTCGCGGATGTCGTCGCCGCGCTCGGCCAGATAGGCGTCGTCCATCCTGGCGAAGCCCTCGGCGATGGCGTCGATCTCGCTCTGCACGGCGCGCTCGGCGTTGATGCGCTGCTCGGCGATGCGCTTCTCGACGCCGCGCACCAGGCGCGAGCCGGCCAGCATCTGCATGTGCGCGTCGAGCAGGTAGCCCATCTCCTCGGCGGCCGAACCGTGCAGCGCGCCGGCCTTGGTCTTCAGCTTGGCGATCTGCCGGCGCGCACCGGCAACCGCGTCGGCGAAGCGCTTCTGCTCGCTTTCCACCTGCTCGGCGCCGATGGCGTAGTCCGGCACCGCGATGCTGTCGGATTCGTGCAGGTGCGCCGGCCCGATGGCGATGCCGGCCGCGACGCCCAGTCCTTCGATGACGCGTTCGCCCGCGGCTTCGCCCGGTGCTTTACGTGGTTTCATCGAAGCCCGCCTCGACCAGCGCCGCCAGGGCGCCGATGGCGTCGCCCGCGTCGGCGCCCGCGGCGCGCAGTTCGATCGTCGTTCCCGGGCCGGCCGCCAGCATCATCAGCCCCATGATCGACAGGCCGGACACGCGGGTCCCGTCGCGCACCACGCTGACCGTGGCGACGAAGCGCTCGGCCAGCTTCACGAACTTCGCCGCCGCGCGCGCATGCAGCCCGCGGCGGTTTCGGATCGTCACCGTGCGCCGGGTCTCGCCGTCGGCCGCCGGCCCGCCCGCGGGCGCTTCTGACGGCGCGCCGTCCATCAGTCGTCCCCGTTCAGCAGGCGCGAGGCGACGTTGATGTACTTGCGGCCCGCGTCCTGGGCGCTGTCGACGGCATGCGCCAGGTCCTGGTTCTGGCGCACCGAGGCCAGCTTGATCAGCATCGGCAGGTTCACGCCGGCGATGATCTCGACCTTGGCCTTGTCCATGATCGAGATCGCCAGGTTCGACGGCGTGCCGCCGAACATGTCGGTCAGCACCACGACGCCCGAGCCGTCATCGACCTTGGCCACCTGGTCCAGGATCTCCTTGCGCCGCTGCTCCATGTCGTCCTCCGGGCCGATGCAGACCGAGGCGACGTTGCGCTGCGCGCCCACGACATGCTCCAGCGCCGCGACCAGCTCCGATGCCAGCCGCCCGTGGGTGACGAGAACCATTCCGATCAAGCACGGCCTCCTGCGGGTGCGTCCTCGCCGCCGCGCGACAGGTCGCGGTGGTTGAGCGTCACCGGGTATCCCAGATCGTTCAGCCATCCGGCCAGCCGCTCGGCGACGAATACCGAGCGGTGCCGGCCGCCGGTGCAGCCGACGGCGATGGTCAGGTAGCTCTTGCCCTCGTGGACGTAGCGCGGCAGCAGCGGCTTCATGACGCCGGTCAGCCCGTCGAAGAACGGCGCGAAGGCGGGGTCGCGCCGGATGTGCTCGGCCACCGGCGCGTCGCGCCCGCTGAGCGGCCGCAGCTGCGGAATATAGAACGGATTGTCCAGGAACCGGACGTCGAAAACCAGGTCGGACTCGCGCGGCACGCCGTGTCGATAGGAGAACGAGACGACGAACACCGACATGCTGCCTTGCCGCGCCAGCGCGAAATGGCCGTGCAGCAGGCGGCGCAGGTCGGCCGCGGTCAGCATGGTCGTGTCCACCACCAGGTCCGCGCGGGCGCGCAAGGGCTCGACCAGCTGGCGCTCGTGGCGCACGCTGTCGGCGACCGGGCGGTCGGCCGTCAGCGGATGGCGGCGGCGCGTCTCGGTATAGCGGCGGAACAGCACCTCGTCGTCGCAGTCCAGGAACAGCAGCCGGACGTCCAGCCCGGGCTGCTGGCCCAGCCGGTCAAGCTCGGCGATGAAGGTGTCCGCGCCGAAGCCGCGCGTGCGGATGTCGATGCCGATCGCCAGCGGCCGCGCCACGTCGGCGGCGCCGGGCCGCGCCGCCAGGCTCTGCAGCATCGGCAGCGGCAGGTTGTCGACCGCCTCGTAGCCCATGTCCTCCAGCGTCTTCAGCGCCGTCGAATGCCCGGCGCCGGACATGCCCGTGACCAGGATGACGCGCGTGCGCGGCTGGCCGGCGCCGGCGGCGCTGCGGTCATCCGGTCCGGCGCCGCGCGGCGCGGGCGCGATTTTTGCGGTAGCGGGTGTCATTGCGGGTTCGGGCTCAAGCGGGCGGGATTATATCTATTCCGCTGGAAACTACAGCTAAGCGAAGCTTGGCGGCGGCGGAAGCCTCAAAAGGCGCCAGGGCCAGGCAGCGCACCGAAATGCCCAGTATTTCCACGTAGTTGGGCTCGGGCAGCCGCTCCACCCGGTCCGGCGGCACCAGGTCGACCGCCAGGTTGATGGTGGCTTCGGCGACGCAAGCGACTCGCAGGATGCCGAGCCCGCGCACCTCCAGCCGGCCGGCGATCGGCGGCGGGCTGCGCGCGATCAGGCGCTCGCCCCGGCGTTCGATCGCGGTCTGGTCGTCGGCCACCAGCCGGCCGCCGGCGTCGATCAGGCGCAGCGCCAGGTCGGACTTGCCGCTGCCCGCGGGGCCGCGGATCAATACGCCCGCGCCGGCGAGGTCGACCGTAGTGGCGTGAACCAGCAGCATGGCCGATATTACGCGCCCGGCCTCGCGCCGTTTCAAGGGGTTGGCACGCATGCGGATCGATCGGCTGGACCACATCGTCTTCACGGTCGCCTCGGTCGACCGGACCATCGACTTCTACCGGCGCGTGCTGGGCATGGAGCCGGTTACCTTCGCCGGCGGTCGGCGGGGCCTCGCCTTCGGCCGCCAGAAGATCAACCTGCACGAGGTCGGCAAGGAGTTTTCGCCCCGCGCGCACCGCGCGGGGGCCGGCACCGGCGATGTCTGCTTCATCGCCGCCGTGCCCCTGGCCCAGGTGATCGCGCACCTCAAGACCGAGGGCGTGCCGATCGAACTGGGGCCGGTGCCGAAGACCGGCGCCACCGGAGCGATCACCTCGGTCTATTTCCGCGATCCGGACTTGAACCTGATCGAGGTTTCGACCTACGACTAGCGGGGGTAGCTGCCGGATTCCCCGCGTCGGACGGCTGATTGGGCCGCGGCGAGCTGCGGCACGGCTGCTTTCCGCGGTGGCATGCCAAGGCTTGCCAACCGGGACCATTCCCGCGATCATCCTGCGCAAGGGACAAACCAAGCCCTGTCGTAACGGGGTTTTTCGTGATTTTACCTAGGGAGGTAATCCACCATGCGTCTGACCCTTGCCATCGCACTGAGTACCGGCCTGGTGGCCGGCTTCGGGCTTTCCGCCCAGGCCGCCGACCCGATCAAGATCAAGTTCAGCCATGTGGTGGCGGACGCTACGCCCAAGGGCGAAGGCGCGCTGATGTTCAAGCGCGAGGCCGAGAAGCGCCTGGCCGGCAAGGTGGTGATCGAGGTCTATCCCAACTCCTCGCTGTTCGGCGACGCCAAGGAGATGGAGGCGCTGGCGCTGGGCGACGTGCAGATCATCGCGCCGTCGCTGTCGAAGTTCGACAAGTTCACCAAGAAGCTGCAGGTCTACGACCTGCCCTTCCTGTTCGACGACATCAACGCGATCGACCGTTTCCAGAAAGGCAAGATCGGCCAGTCGCTGCTGGAGGATTCGATCAAGGCCAAGGGCTACAAGGGCCTGGCCTACTGGCACAACGGGATGAAGCAGCTGTCATCCAACAAGGCGATGCGCTTGCCCGAGGATGCCAAGGGTCTGAAGTTCCGCATCCAGCCCTCGAACGTGCTGCTGGCACAGTTCCAGGCGCTCGGCGCCAATCCGCAGAAGATGGCCTTCGCCGAGGTCTACCAGGCGCTGCAGGTTGGCACCGTGGACGGGCAGGAGAACACCTGGTCCAACATCTACTCGCAGAAGTTCCACGAGGTGCAGAAGTTCATTTCCGAGACCAACCACGGCGTGATCGACTACATGGTGGTCGCCAATGCGACCTTCTGGGACAAACTGCCGGCCGACGTCCGCGGCGAGCTCGAGAAGATCATGGCGGAGGTGACGGAGAAGGCCAACAAGCTGGCCAGTGACTTCAACGAGCAGGACAAGCAGAAGATCATCGCGGCCGGAACGTCGCAGATCGTCAAGCCGACCAAGGAAGAGCTGGCGAAATGGCGTGCGGCTATGATGCCGGTCTACAAGCAGTTCGAGTCCGAGATCGGCAAGGATCTGATCGACGCCGCGCTGGCCTCGAACAAGGGCAGTTAAGCCCAGCGAAGCTCTCGTCCCGGGGGGGAGGGGGCAGGGCGTGAAGACCATCATCGACCGGCTGGAGGAGGGCGTGATCGCCCTCCTGCTGGCGAGCATGACGCTGCTCACGTTTACACAGGTCGTGCTGCGCTACGTCTTCAACTCGGGGCTCGTCTGGGCGCTCGAGGCCACCACTTACATGTTCGGCTGGCTGGTGCTGTTCGGCATGTCCTACGGCGTCAAGGTCGGCTCGCATATCGGCGTCGACGTGCTGGTCAAGACCTTGCCGGTTCGCGGGCAGCGCGCGGTCGGCGTGCTGGCCGGCCTGCTGTGCATGCTGTACGCGGTCATCATCTTTTATGGCGGCTATGAGTATGTCGCCAAGATGCACCAGCTCGGCGTGGAGGCCGAGGACATCCCGATCGAGCGCTGGATGCTGCTGATCATCCTGCCGATCGGCTTCGCGTTGCTCTTCGTCCGGCTGGGGCAGGTCACCTGGCGCATCCTGGCGGGCCGACAGGAAGGCTTCCGCCTGGCCGACGAGGCGAGGGAGGCGATCGAGCAGCTGCAGCCCGAAGCCGACGCTGCTTCGGCCGAAGCGAAGCGCCCATGACCACGCTCGCGCTGTTCGTCCTGTTGTTCGTCTTCATGTTCATGGGCATGCCGATCGCGATTTCGCTCGGCCTGGCCAGCACGCTGACGATCCTGCTCTTCGCCCAGGATTCGATGGCATCGCTGTCGCTCAAGGTGTTCAACACCATGGAGCAGTACACGCTGCTAGCGATCCCGTTCTTCATCCTGGCCGGCGCGTTCCTTACGACCGGCGGCGTGGCGCGGCGCCTGGTCAATGTCGGCATCGCGATGATCGGCCATGTGCGCGGCGGGCTGGCGATGGCGGGCGTCATCGCCTGCATGTTCTTCGCCGCGGTGTCGGGATCGTCGCCGGCGACGGTGGTCGCGATCGGCTCGATCGTCATCGTCGGCATGGTCCGCACTGGGTACACGCGCGAATTCGCCGCTGGCGTGATCTGCAACGCCGGCACGCTGGGTATCCTGATCCCACCGTCGATCCCCATGGTGGTCTACTGCGCGGCCACCGAGCAGTCGGTCGGCCGGCTGTTCATGGCGGGATTCCTGCCCGGTCTGCTGCTCGGCCTCATGCTGATCGCCGCGATCTATCTTGCCGCGCGCGTGCTCGACCTGCCGCGCCAGAAGCGGGCCACGCTTGGCGAGCTGTGGCGAGCGTTCCGCGAGGCGGTCTGGGGAATGCTGCTGATCTTCATCATCCTCGGCGGCATCTACGGCGGCGTGTTCACGCCGACCGAGGCAGCGGCCGTGGCCGCGGTCTATGCCTTCATCGTCGCCGTGTTCGTCTACCGCGACCTCAAGCTGGTCGACGTACCCCACGTGCTGCTCGATGCCGGCAAGGTGACGGTGATGCTGATGTTCATCATCACCAACGCCTTCCTGTTCGCCCATGTGCTGACGACCGAGCGGATCCCGCAGGCGATCACCGAAGCGATCGTCGGCGCCAACATGCCGCCCTGGGTGTTCCTGCTGGTCGTGAACCTGATCCTGCTGGTTGCCGGCAACTTCATGGAACCGTCGTCGATCATCCTCATCCTGGCGCCGATCTTTTTCCCGATCGCGGTCAAGCTTGGTATCGACCCGATCCATCTTGGCGTGATCATGGTGGTCAACATGGAGATCGGCATGATCACGCCGCCGGTTGGCCTGAATCTGTTCGTCACCTCGGGAATCACCGGCATGAGCCTGTGGGAGGTGGTGAAGGCCGCCTTTCCCTGGCTGACCGTTCTGGTGTTGTTCCTGATCATCATCACCTACGTGCCGATCATCTCGACGATCCTGCCCAATCTGGTCTTCGGCAAGGCCACCTGACCGCGGTTTCGCCGCCGGCGGCGCGGGATGTTGATCTGGATCAAGGCCCGTAGGGGTCCGAATCGGCGAATCTTTCCTCGGTTGAAGGAAGGGGTGGACCGATGTCGACAAACGCTGCCATTGCCGCGAGCGTCGCCGACGCGATCGATTCCGCGGAGGTTCATGCCCAGCCATACCGCTACTGGCTGCTCCGCGACATCCTGCCGCGTCCGGATTGCGACGCGCTGGCCGCCCTGCCGATCGACTCGCCGAAGATCGGCGAGACGCTGGGCCGGCGCGAAACCAACAATGCCACGCGGGTCTATTTCGCGGCCGAAAACCAGGCCCGCTTCCCGGTCTGCGCGGGGCTGGCGGCGGCGCTGCAGGACGGGCCGGCGGTCGCCGCCATCGAGCGCGCGACGGGCACCGACCTTTCCGGCACCAGTCTGCGCATCGAATACTGCCAGGACCGCGACGGTTTCTGGCTGGAGCCGCACACCGACATCGGCGCCAAGCGCCTGACCATGCTGGTCTACCTGTCGGACGATCCGGGCAGCGCGGACTGGGGCACCGACCTGATGGACGAGTGGTGGTTCCCGGCCGGCCGCGCGCCCTATGCGCGCAACCGCGGGCTGATGTTCGTGCCAGGCGCCACGACCTACCACGGCTTCCGCCGCCGGCCGATCGCGGGCATCCGCCGTTCGTTGATCGTCAACTATGTCGGGCCGGAATGGCGCGCGCGGCACGAACTCGCCTTTCCGGAACGGCCTTTGCGCGCCCGCGGGAGGGCCGCCGCGTGAGCTTGATCGACTACGACGCCTTCTACCGCGCGCCGCTTCAGCGCGAGCCGTTCGATCATGTCTGCGTGCCGGGCTTCATCAAGCCGGCGGCCCTGCAGCTCATCAATCACGACTTCCCGATGCCCGGGATTCCCGGCAGCGTCCCGTTGGGGCTGGCGCCGCACGGCCCGGTCTTCGGGGCGCTGGCGCGCGAACTGCGCGGCCCGGACATCCAGCAGGCGTTCGAGAACAAGTTCGGCATCGACCTTGGCGGCTGCCCGCGGATGATCACGGTGCGCGAGCAATGCCGGCTCGAGGACGGGCAGGTGCATGTCGATTCCGCCAGCAAGGTGATCACCGTGCTGATCTACATGAACCCGCCCTGGGAATCGGCGGGCGGGCGGCTGCGCCTGCTGCGCTCGCGCAATCTCGACGACTACGCGGCCGAGGTGGCGCCCGAGGCGGGAACCCTGCTGGCCTTCCGCCGCAGCGAGACGTCCTGGCACGGCCACGAGCCGTTCGAGGGGCCGCGCCGCGCGATCCAGCTCAACTGGGTCAAGAACGGCTTCTACGTGTTGCAGGAGCAGCTTCGCCACCGCGCCATCGCGTGGTGGAAGATGCACAGCGGCACCGACTGGCGCGTGGCGCGGGCCGCGCCGACCCGTCCCCAGCCGGAAGACACGGACCGCGCCGCATGAGCGCCATGCCGCAGGCACGCTGGTCCTCGCTCGCCGATGCGCGGGTGCCGCGCTACACCTCCTATCCGACCGCGCCGCATTTCACCGGCCAGGTCGGGGCGACCCAGGTGCGCGCCTGGCTTGGCGCGCTCGACCCCGCGGCGCCGGTGTCGCTCTACCTGCATGTGCCGTTCTGCCGCCAGCTCTGCCTGTACTGCGGCTGCAACACCGCGATCGTGTCGCGCCACCGTCCGATCGGCGCCTTCGTCGACGACCTGCTGGCGGAGATCGACCTGGTGGCGTCGCTGCTGCCGGGCCGGCTGCCGGTCGGCCATGTGCATTTCGGCGGCGGCACGCCCAGCATCCTGGCGCCGCGCGAGTTCGCCGAGCTGCGGGGCCGCTTGGAGCAGCGCTTCGCGCTTGCCGCCGATGCCGAGATCGCGATCGAGATCGACCCGCGCGGCCTCAGCGACGTGATGGTGACGGCGCTGGCCCGCAACGGCGTCAACCGCGCCAGCCTGGGCGTGCAGGATTTCGACGCCGACGTGCAGAAGGCGATCCATCGCGAGCAGTCGCCGGCGATGGTGGCGTCGACCGTGGCGCGGCTGCGGGCTGCCGGCATCGGCGCGATCAACTTCGACCTGATCTACGGCCTGCCGCGCCAGACCGTCGCCAGCATCGAGCGCACCGTCGACCTGGCCGCGGCGATGCGGCCGGATCGCGTGGCCCTGTTCGGCTACGCCCACGTGCCCTGGATGAAGCCGCATCAGAAGACGCTCGAGCGCCACGGCCTGCCGGACGGCGAGGAGCGCTGGGCGATGGCCGAGGCCGCCTCGGCGCGGCTGGTCGCGCAGGGCTACGCGCGCATCGGGCTCGACCATTTCGCGCTCCCGGACGACAGCATGGCGCGGGCGGTCCGCGCCGGCGGCCTGCGTCGCAATTTCCAGGGCTACACCACGGACTCGTCGGAAACTTTGCTGGGCTTCGGCCCGTCGGCGATCTCGGCCCTGCCGCAGGGCTACGCGCAGGCCATCACCGATACGGCGGCCTGGGCCAAGGCGGTCGGCGGCGGCGAGCTGCCCGTGGCGCGCGGCCGGGCGATCGACGACGAGGACCGGCTGCGCCGCTCGGTGATCGAGCGGCTGATGTGCGACCTGGCCGTGGATCTGGGCGCCGTGGCGCGCGCGCATGGCCGCGACCCGGCCCGCGCCTTCGCCGCCGAGCGCCCGCGGCTGGCGGTGCTGGAGGCCGACGGCGTGCTGGCGATCAGCGGCGACCGCGTCCGCGTGAACGAGGCGGCGCGTCCGCTGGTGCGCGGCGTCGCCGCGGTGTTCGACGCCTACCTGAAGCCCGACGCCGCGCGCCACGCGGTCGCGGTCTAGCGGGATCGAGGGCTGCCACCGGGGACGGGCGCGGGCGGGGCAGGTAGGGACGCGGTTGCCACGCCGCCTCACCCCCGCGGCAAGCCGGCCCCGCTGGTTCTCGTCCGCAGCAGCAACCGCACGAGGTACGCGACGATCGCCAGGTTGGCCGCGATCAGCGCCAGCTTCGCCAGGCTGGGGTGCAGATAGAGGTGGAAGACCTCCAGCGGGATCAGGCTGCCCGTTGCCGCCACCAGCAGGTATTCCGCCCAGCGCTTCTCGAACCACACGCCGATGCCCTCGGTCATCAGCACGGCGGAATAGACCAGCGCCAACAGCCCGACCGAGCGCAACCGGCTGCCGGTCAGGAACTCCTCGATCCAGCGCAGCGCCGCCAGCACCAGGTTGTAGTGCGGCAGCAGCATCTCGGCCTCGACCCATTC
>JADZDN010000383.1 GCA_020851015.1 Alphaproteobacteria bacterium
CGAGGCGCGCGTCGAGGCGCGGCGCGTCCTCTTGGCCCTGGCGGCGGCCCTGAAGAAGGACCGCGCCCTGCTGGACGACGCGGAGTACGGGGCCATCGAGGCGGAGATCGGCCAGATCGAGACGGCGATCGCCGGCGAGGATCGCCACGCGATCCACGGGGCCGTCGAGCGGCTGGAGAAGCTGGTGACGCCCTTTGCCCAGCGCCGCATGGACAAGGCGTTCGCCGATGCGCTGGCGGGCCGGAGCGTGGCCAGCCTTGCTGCGACGTTTGGCGACAAGGACTAGCGGCGGGCGCATCGCTAGGGTCGCCCGCGCTGCAAGGAGAGAAGTCTGAATGCCGAAGATGACGTTCATCGAACCGAATGGGACCAGGCACGAGGTCGACGCGCCCAAGGGCCTGTCCGTCCTGGAGATCGCCCACAAGCACGGGATCGATCTGGAGGGCGCGTGCGAGGGGTCGCTCGCCTGCTCGACCTGCCACGTGATCGTGGATCCGGAGTGGTACGACCTGCTGGCCGAGGCCACCGATGACGAGGAGGACATGCTCGACCTCGCCTTCGGGCTCACCCATACCTCGCGCCTGGGGTGCCAGATCATCATGACCGACGAGCTGGACGGGCTGACCGTCACCCTGCCGGCGGCGACGCGCAACATGATGGTCGACAAGGCGTGACACGGATCGCCGCGGGAGGCTGAACCGCCATGGGCATGCGCTGGACCGACATCCACGACATCGCGATCCTGCTCGAGGAACGGCATCCCGAGGTCGACATCATGGGCATCCGCTTCACCGATCTGTGGAAATGGGTGCAGGAACTGCCGGGGTTCGAGGACGACCCGAAGAAGTCGAACGAGAAGATCCTCGAGGCGATCCAGATGGCCTGGCTGGACGAGCGCGACTAGTGGCGGGATTCCGGGATCCCGCGCCGGCGGGCAGCCGGTTCGACCGCTTGCGTGCGGCCAACCGCGACGCCTGGGACGCCTATGTCGCGCACGCATTCGTCCGGCAGCTTGGCGCCGGCACGCTGCCGGAGCGCGCCTTCAGGTTCTACCTGATCCAGGACTACCTGTTCCTGATCCAGTTCGCCCGCGCCTACGCGCTCGCCGCCTACAAGAGCGACACGCTGGAGGACATGCGCCAGGCCGCGCGCTCGATGCGCATCATCGTCGACGACGAGATGAACCTGCACGTCAAGTTCTGCGCGGAATGGGGCCTTGGCCTCGACGACATGCTGAAGGTGCCCGAGGCGCCGCAATGCATGGCCTATACGCGCTTCGTGCTCGAGGCAGGGCATGCCGGCGACATCCTCGACCTACAGACGGCGCTGGCGCCCTGCGTGGTCGGCTATGCCGAGATCGCCAACCGGCTGATGGCCGATCCGGCCACCCGGCTCGCCGGCAATCCCTACCGCGCCTGGATCGAGGCCTATGCGGGGGCGGACTACCAGGGCGTGGCGGCCGCCGCCATCGCCCAGCTCGACCGGCTCTATGCCCGTCGGGCGGGCCCGGGACGCGATGCCTCCCTCGCGCAGCTGTTCGCCGCGGCCACAAGGCTCGAGGCCGATTTCTGGCAGATGGGCCTGGACGCGGCCTAGCCGCGGACAAGCGTGGCCGGGGCGCGGCTCAAATCGTCCCGGCGCAGGCAAAGGCGCAGTTCCTCGACATCCAGCTCGCGCTCGATCCGGTGCAGCACGTCGTCGCCGATCACCTCGTCGCGGTGCAGCTTGATCAGGCGCCGCCGCGCGGCGCCCAGCGCGGTCATGTAGAAGCCGCGATAGAGCTGCTCGTCGCCTTCGGGCACCAGCCCGCGCTCCGCCACCGGCTCCACGTCCCAGTCGTTGCCGATCCACCGCAGGTCGTGCTGCAGCCGGGCGGTCATGTCCTGGGTCAGCTTGCCGGCCTCGAAGTGGCGCTTCATCTCGTCCGCCGCCGCATAGGCGCTCTTCGCGCGCGCGATCTGCTCTTCCTTGTCCTGCCCGTCGTCGCGCCCGACCTTGAGCAGGCGCATCAGCGGCCCCAGCGTCAGGCCCTGTAGCACCAGCGTCACGAAGATCACGCCATAGGAAAAGAATATCACCTGGTCCCGGGCGGCGAACGCCATGCCGTCCGCCGTGGCGAAGGGAAGCGCCAGGGCGGCGACCAGCGACACGATCCCGCGCATCCCCGACCAGGCCACCACGGCAAGGTCGCGCCACGAACGATAGGGGCAGGCGATCCCGGCGCGTCGGGCCCACCAGATGTTCAGCGCGCCGCCGGCGAACACCCAAACCGCGCGGATCGCAATGGCGGAGAGCGCGATCGCCGCGGCCTGCAGCAGCAGGATGCTCCAGGACGCGTCGGAAAGCCGGTGCAGCACCGGGGCCAGATGCACGCCCAGCAGGACGAAGACGACGGTGTTGATCACGAAGACCAGCACGTCCCACACGGCGAAGGCCTGGATCCGCGTATAGGCCGTGAAGGTCTCCGGCCCCTGCCAGCCGCGGATCAGCCCGGCCGCCACCGTCGCCAGTACCGCCGATCCGTCCACGCTTTCTGCCATCAGGTAGGCGGCGTAGGGCACGGACAGCGACACCGCGATCTCGGCCGTCGAATCGCCGAGGTAGCGCTGCACCCGCGTCGCGGCCCAGCCGATCGCCAGTCCCACCGCGATGCCGATCGGGCCGCCGGTGAGGAACGCCAGCCCCGCCTCCTGCAGCGACACACCGCCGGCGACGACGGCAAGCACGGCGAATTTGTAGAGCACCAGCGCCGCCGCGTCGTTCACCAGGCTTTCGCCCTCGATCACGGTGGCGACCTTCTTGCGCACCTTGACCCGGCGCATCACCGCCGTCGCCGCCACGGCATCCGGCGGCGAGACGATGGCGCCCAGCAGCAGCGCCGCGGCCCAGGACATCTCGGGCGCCACCAGCTTCGCCGTCGCGGCCACGGCCACTGCCGTGGCCAGCACCAGTCCGACCGCCAGCGTGGCGATGCCCTGCAGATTGCGCCGGAAATCGCGCCACGAGGTAAACAGCGCGGCGTGGTAGAGGATCGGCGGCAGGACCACGGTCAGCAGCAGCTCGGGGTTGATCGCGACCACCGGCAGGCCGGGCGTGCTGCCGATCAACAGGCCGCCGATCACCAGCGCGATCGGATAGGGAATCTGCAGCCGCCGGGCCGCCAGCCCGACCGCAAGGCCGCAAAGCACAAGTCCGAGGATCAATCCCATCGACGTTCCCGGCGCCAAGCCGCCCATTCCGCCGGAACCGTCAACGCGCCGGCGCGATCGGCGTGCCGCCGACGGGCGTGAACCGCTTCACAGCGTTAAATGAGGCACCGCCCTATTCTTGCCACATGGTCCAGACCCAACGAAGGGGGTGTGCCATGACGAAGCCTCGAATGCTCCTGCTCGCCGGTGCCGCCGCCGCCACGATCGCCGCGGTCGCGGCCCAGCCCGCCACGCCGTCACTGCTGCCGTCGCGCGACAATCCCTACGCGGTCGGCCGGGTTATTGCCCAGGTGCCCGTCCTCGTCGATAGCGTCCGCCGGCGCTGAAGCCTACTTGAACGTGGCGTTCAGCATGCCGAGCAGGTGTTCGCCGCCGGTGATCGGCTTGTGCTTGGGCGGGTTGCCTGGCCCCTGGCAGCTCGGCAGACATTCGATCACCGCGTCGAAGTCGGGATCGAAGAAGAACGGGATCGAATAGCGCTCCTTGCCCGACCGGTTGATCACGCGATGCGGCGTGGCCTGGAAGCGTTCGTTGGTCCAGCGCGCCATCTGGTCGCCCAGATTGATGACATAGGCGCCGGGAATCGGGGGCGCCTCGATCCATTGCCCGGCCGAATTGCGGAGCTGAAGCCCGCCGACCTGGTCCTGCGCCAGGATCGTCAGGCAGCCATAGTCGCTGTGCGCGCCGCAGCCGATCTCGCGCTCGTCGATCATGCCCTTCTGCGGCGGGTAGTGCAGCAGGCGCAGATAGGCGAGGGGCTTCTTCGTCTTGTCGGCGAACCAGTTCTCGTCGAGGTCGAGCGACAGCGCCATGCCCCGCAGCAGGGTCTTGGCCAGGTCCTCCATCGCCGCGTAGTAAGCCAGGATCGAGTCGCGGAAACCCGGCAAGGCGTCCGGCCACTGGTTGGGGCCGTGGAGCGGCTTGCCCGCCCGCACATCGGGGTCGTCCGCGCCCAACTCGCGCATGATGTCGAATCCCTCCTTCAGGTCGCCCATCGCGGTCACGTCCGTCTTCTCTTCCTTCAGCGGAAAATAGCCGCGGTAGTTGGGCGATGCCTTCAGCGGGATCTTCATTTTCTCGGCCAAGGGCAAGGCGAAGAAACGCCTTGCCTCGGCGAAGGTGTGGGCCAGCAGCGCCGGCGGCACGCCATGGTTGGCGATGTAGATGAAGCCGACCTCCTCGCAGGCGCGTCCGATGGCCTGGGCGGTGCGCTGCTTCGCGGCCCGGTCGTCCGACCGCAACGGTCCCAGGTCGATCACCGGAACGCTGTCGAACGGGACGTGCTTCGCGCCGATGCCAACCGCCACCCGTTCCTTGAGCCCATATGCAACGGTCATGGCCAGCCTCGCAAAATTGTTTGCCTACGAACAATTGAACCCAGCGAGCGGGCCGGCGTCAAGGGTGTGTATAGTGGCCCTGTGACGGGGCGGGACCATGATTGCCGGGTGGACCCGGATCGACCTGCCGCCGTTGGGACGTTGGTAAACCGCCTAGGCCGGGCCGGGCCGGCGTCAAACGACAGAAGATGGGGAGCGCGGAATGGATGCCGACGAACTGCGCGCGCTGCAGGCGCCGCTGAAGAGCAAGTACCGCGAGAACCCGCATGCCGGGCTCGTGACCCTGCATGCCGAGGGCCTGCTGGACCAGGCCCAGCTCGCCTGCCGGGTCGAGACCAGCCGGGCGCTGGTCGAGGCGGGCTTGCACCCCGCCACCGGCGGCAACGGCTTCCAGGCTTGCTCCGGCGACATGCTGCTGGAGGCGCTGGTGGCCTGCGCCGGCGTGACCCTGAGCGCGGTGGCGACGGCGCTGGGCATCACCCTCAAGGGCGGGCGCGTGCTGGCCGAGGGCGACCTCGATTTCCGCGGCACGCTGGGGGTGGCCAAGGACGCGCCCGTGGGCTTCCGCGACATCCGCCTGCGCTTCGACGTGGATTGCGACGCGACCGGCGAGCAGCTCGAGACGCTCCTGAAGCTGACCGAGCGCTACTGCGTGGTCTACCAGACGCTGTCGCGGCCGCCGGCGATGACGCTGTCGCTCAACGATTGACCATGCGCCGGGCCGCCTTGTAACGCCCGCGGTTCGGCCTATATTCCCCGCGCCATGAACTCCCTGGGCATCGACAAGCATCCGGGCGACACCCGCGTGGTGGTCGCCATGTCGGGCGGCGTGGACAGCGCCGTGACCGCGGCGCTGCTGGCCGGGCAGGGCTACGACGTCGTGGGGATCACGCTGCAGCTCTACGACCAGGCTATGGCCGCGCCGGTTCGCGCCAAGTCGTGCTGCGCCGGCCAGGATATCCAGGACGCGCGGCGGGCGGCAGGCAGGATCGGCATACCGCACTACGTGCTCGACTACGAAAACCGGTTCAAGGCGAGCGTGATCGACGATTTCGTCGACACCTACCTGGCCGGCGCGACGCCGGTGCCCTGCGTGCGCTGCAACCAGACGGTCAAGTTCCGCGACCTGCTGGCGACCGCGCGCGAGCTGGGCGCCGAAGCGCTGGCGACCGGGCACTACGTGCGGCGCGTCGCGGGCGAGCGCGGGCCGGAGCTGCACCGCGCCGCCGATCCCGCGCGCGACCAGAGCTATTTCCTGTTCGCCACGACGCGCGCGGAGCTCGACTTCCTGCGTTTTCCGCTGGGCGGCATGCGCAAGGACGAGACCCGCGCGCTGGCCAGGCGCTTCGCGCTCGATCTGGCGGAGAAGCCGGACAGCCAGGACATCTGCTTCGTGCCCGACGGCAACTACCAGCGCGTGATCGAGCGCCTGCGACCCGGCGCGGTCCAGCCGGGCGACATCGTGCATGTCGACGGCGCCGTGCTGGGACGCCATGCCGGCGTCGCGCATTTCACGGTGGGCCAGCGCCGCGGCCTGGCGCTCGACGGCAAGCCGCGCGACCAGGGCGAGCCGCTGTTCGTCGTCGCGATCGATGCCGCCCAGCGGCGCGTGGTGGTCGGGCCGCGGGCGGCGCTGGCGCGCGCGCGGGTCGTGGTCGGCGAGGTGAACTGGCTGGCCGACCCGCCGGCCGCCGGCACGGCCCTGCGCGCGTCGGTGAAATTGCGCTCGACGAGCGCGCCGCAGCCCGCGTCAATCGCGGCGGCGGCGGACGGAATGGGCGCGGAGGTGACGCTCGACCACCCGGCCGAGGCCGCGGCGCCGGGCCAGGCCTGCGTCTTCTACGCCGGCGAGCGCGTGCTGGGCGGCGGCTGGATCCGCCGGGCCGAGGCCGGCAGCGGGGTTGCACCCAGCCAGGCGGCCGAATAACCCGGCCTGGGGCGCTTGGCCCGGGGCCGGTTTGCTTGACAGGGCAGGGGCTTGGCCTTAAGCCCTGCCGTCGCGTTGGCGGGGTAGCTCAGGGGTAGAGCAGGGGAATCATAATCCCTTGGTCGGGGGTTCAAATCCCTCCCCCGCTACCAAAAAGCCCCCCAGATGGCTCAAGGGCGGCCAGGGTGCCGAACAGGGTCATCTGGGGAGGCTTACCGGGACCGATAACTATTTTCTGCGTAAGCTCGCGGACCAGCCGGGCAGCTTCGCCCTGGGGCGGCTCGCCCAACCGTTCGGCCAGCGATTCGATCAGCGCCCGCCGCTCGGCCAGGATAGCCGTCTTGAGAAACAGTGGCCGCGCGCCGGTCTTGGCGCCCTGGCGGGCCTCATCGGCGGCAGCGATCGCGCCAGCTAGCGCCACGCGCTCGGCCTCGAGGCCCCGGAGCTTTGTCTTTAGCGTCGGGGAGAATCCGGCCTCGGCGATAGCGTCCGCCAGGCGGGCAAGCGCCCGGTCTAATTCCTTGAGACGCACCGCGGCCCGGGCGGACTCGCCCTCGCTTTCGGCCGCCAAGCGTCGGCGCTCGGCCTGGTATTCCGCCACAAACTCCTCGAGGAGGGACTCGTCGGCCAGGGTGCGCTGGAGCCCCGCGAGCGCACGGGATTCGAGCTCGATTAGCTTGATGCGGGTGGCGTTGTCGCAGGTCCCACGCTCTTCGCGGTTCGAGCAGCCGAAGCGTCCATCCCCGTGGCTGACGACTGATCCGCCGCAGGAGGCGCAGCGTAGCAGGCCGCTGAAGAGGTAGGTGGCTCGCCGCGAGCGTCGGCTTGGCCCCTCATGGCGCGCAAGTTCGCGCCGCGCGCGATCCCACAGTTCGTCCGGCACGATGCGGAGCTGCGGAACGTGGGTCTCGATCTGTTCGGACGATGGCCGCGCAACGCTGCGACGGCGACCGGTGTCGGGATCCTTGACGAAGCGCCGTCGGTTGTAGGTGAGCCGGTGACGAGCGCCGGAACGGCTGCCTCAATCGCGGCGACCGTGACAGCACGGTCTTTCGAGAGCTGTCGCGCGCGATCGTCCTCATGCACGCGACCACGCGCGACGACGGGCACTTGCGTGAACCGCGGCTCGATGCTGTCTCGGCGCGTCGGCGGCGCGTCACCCATTCCGTCACGACTCGCAGGCTGCCCTTGAAGCCGGCCGTCTTGAGACGCCACCAGAGTTCGGCGCCGTTGCGGCGGCCGTCCACTCCCGATCCAGCTCGGCGAGCCAGGGTTCCAGCGAGCTCATCCGGACGCGGAACACATCGCCTCGCTCGCCGCGCAAGATCTGTCGAACGACCTGCCGGCTACACGCGGTATGGCGCACGATCGCCTTCATCGGCATCCCATCGTCGGCGAGCGCGCCGATGGTCTGATTGGTCTTCTCGCGACGGAGAAAGCCTTCATACTGAATGCGCTCGGCACAGGTCAGAAGCGCAGGGCTGACCTCGGCAGTGCCAAGCGCCTCTCGGGTCGGGCACATTGACTTCGCGCCGCCGTTCGAGATCGCAAACTATCGTTCCATAGCGATGCCCGCACTTCCATGCCCAGTCATCGACCCCAATAACCCGCAATGTCGCCGGCTGCCCCGACGGTTGAGAGCGTATGGCCCGCAGCAGCGTGTCTTTGCTGACCGGGAGCAGGAGCCGTCACGCCAGGCTTTGCCCTGAGCGATTGCCCAGGGCCAGGTCGAGGTAGCGGACGATGCCCTGTAGTCGCGACGTGCGGTGCGCGAATGGTCGCGTGATCGCGCAATCGAACTGCTCGGCGAATATCTTCCCGCGGCAACCCGAATTACCGCAACGGAATCGTCGGACCTCCAGGTTGATTCGAACACAACGGCCATGTGCCGGAAGGTCGGCCACACCCCGCCGGTACCAACTATGAACCCGCTGCGGCACCTGGCCGCGCGCCGGGCAAGAAGATGCCGCCGGTCTCGATCGCGCAATGGCGACAATCTCACGACAACCAGACCGGGAGCCATCGTCCAAATCTACGAAAGATTCTTTACTTCATCGGCATCACTCTTGCCTGGGTAGGGCTGGAGGCGTGTTCTAAAAGGCCAATGCAACAAGTACCCGCGCACTGGCGCATGCGATTTATCGCCACTCATGGACCCAAAAGGGTTGTTTTTGATCGCCCGTAAATCGGATGACAGCGCTGCGGTACGCAGTACCATTTGCCGTTGCTACCTTTGTCGAAATCGCAAAAGCACGTCCGACTATGTCGACCAAGGAAGACGTCGTTCCCTCATTGCCGGTCCGAGTACGCGCAGGGCGCGCACCTGTCGGGGACTGGGTCGCCGAACTACCACCGGCTATTCCGGCCGCGACCTCCGGCAACAGCCTCCATAGTTCGTCGGGCGCCACTGCCGGATCCACCATGGCACGGCGAGAAAAAACGGTCAGCATCGGTAAGACACGCTGCGCGACCACCGGCGATACGCCTAGGACCTGCTCCAGTTCTACGACGGTCTCGAAAGGACCATTGCGCGGAACGTAGGGTAAGCCAACGGCCCGATAGTCCTGTTTCTCCGCTCCGTGTAGGCGGCGATCATCATCGCTATCGCGCCAGTCCGCGATGGCATCGACGATCGCGTCAAGCGAATACCGCTCCGCTCCCGCAGCGGCGAGGACAGCGCGCAATACCTCATCAGAAGCGGCATTCAGATCCACTTTACCAAATTCATCCTGGATCATGATTTCAATTTGAGTGCCGGCGTAGGCAAAGTGCCGGACAGTCCCGTCGATCGGCCACGGATCAGTCTGATCGCGGGCCAGCAGCGCAATCAGCGCCCGCGTAATGCCTGCTTCAGCCAGTGAACGCGCCTGGGCGTCCGCGACGACGCTTCGGGCAATGAAATGGTCTGTCCGCGAGGTCACGAATGCACTGGTCGCGATGAGAGAGAGCAGGACTAAGATCCAGAGAGCCGCGACAAGAACGAAACCTTCATCATCCTTCCGGCGTTGCCGCATTGGGCTATTGCTTCTCTGACGCTGTCAACGCACGCAGTCGCTCGCGAAATTCATCGGTAATCCGCCTGATGTCCGTGTCCGATCGGACGACCCGCGGGGTAATGAGGACCACCAATTCGGTGCGCGCATCGGTATCGGTTGTAGTCTTAAAGAAGTTCCCAACGATTGGAATCTCCTTCAAGACAGGCATTCCGCTATTGCCAAACGTGCGGCGATCGCGAATCAAGCCGCCGAGTGCGATGGTTTCGCCGCTGCGAACGCTAATCGTGCTGTTAAATTTGCGCTGCTGTATGGTTGGTGAATCGATGCCGGAGGTGGTCGTTCGGGCCACGTCGCTGACCTCCTGGCTGAACTCCATCTGTGCCTGACCGCTGTCATTAACCCGTGGTGTAACCTTCAAGATCACGCCCGTGTCTCGAAACTGGATTGTATTCACGACCGGCGCTCCAGGCGCAAGAACGCTTGTTGCCTGCTGCGTTGCGATCGGTACCTGATCGCCCACTTGCAGCGTGGCGGTCTGGTTGTTGAGGACCATCATCTGCGGCGACGACAATACGTTAAGCGTCGTGATGCTCGCCAAGGCGTCAAGAACGATGCGGATATTGGTACCGGAGGAAAATACCGTCGCGTAGCCCGGGAATACAGCGGAGACCGCACCGTTTGCAGCGTTGCTCAGCGTGTTCGTGAAATTCCCATTCTGGAAGAACCACTGCAGGCCATAGCGAAGGTCTGACGTCAGGGTGACTTCTGCGACGACCGCCTCGATCAAAACTTGAAGTGGCGGCACATCGAGCTTCGTCAATGCTGCCTCAATGACACGATACTCTCGCGGCGTCGTTAGGATCAGGAGGGCGTTGTTGTTTTCGTCCGCGATAATCTGCGGCACGCGCGTGCCGGCAACGCGGATGCCTTCTTCGCCACCTACCCCGGGCGCGCTCAGCGGTTTTCGGTCCTGGGGCTCTGCGCCGGGGGGTGGGGACACAGGGAATGGAACTGGTACGGCTACACCTGGTACGGCGGATGGAACCGCGAGAATTGATGGCAGCGCCGCCGGTCCGTCTGACGACTTTGCTGATGCAAAAGCCGTCGAACCGCGGTCAGCTCCCTTGCGTCCGAAAACGCTTGTGAGCGTGGCCGCTAAATCGGACGCCCTGCCATTCTGCACGTTGTAGACGAAGAGACGTTCGTCCACGGCTTCGGATCGCTGGTCCAGGCGCTCGATCCACGTCGATGCCTCCTGGAGATAGGACGGCGTCCTGCTGGAGGCGAGGATTGCGTTCAGGCGCTCGATTACCGTAAATCTCACCACTCCTGTCGTGGGTGATTTTTCGCCACCGAAAATCGCATCGAGGTCCTTGACTAGCGCCTTTGCCTCCGCATTCTTCGGATAGAAGAGGGCGAACGACATACCTTTGAATATCCCAGTGTCGAACAGTGCCACTAGGTCGGCAATATTTGCGAGTTCACGCTGCGAGCCGGCGACGATCAGCACGTTGCGCGACGGCACGGTCCTGACAACAGTGTCGGCCGGTACGATCGAACGCAGCAGGTTTTGGATTTCGTCGACCGTGGTGAACCGAAGCGGGATCACGCGAATGGCGTAACCCGGTTCTCCGCCCACCGTCCCGGTACGCCCTATTGTGGGCGCGAAGCGTATCGCATCGGCGGCCGGCGCGACCGTATAGACTTCGTTGGTCTTCACGACAGACAGGCCACTGAGCCTCAGGGCATTTTCCAGTATCGGGAGCACAGATGCTTTATCAATAGGTTGGCTCGTCTGCAGCGTTACGCTTCCTTGCGCGCGAGCGTCAACGGCAAAGGGAACCTTTAGTATCTCCGTGAATACGACACGAGCCACTTCGCGGACATCGGCGTTCCGAAAGTTCAATGAAATATCGCCGATCGATTCCTGCACGGCGGGTCGCATCGGTATGCGTTGCGGGCCAAGTGGGTCACTCGTATCGAGAAACATTTGCGGCTGCCACCGGTCTGCTGGTTGAGCGGCAGCAGGCTGCACCTCCGGTTTCGGCGGCGGATTTTCCGGCTGGGCCGTTCTTGGCTTGAGCGCAGTCGGCACGGTGCGCACCGGTTCGTCACTTGCACAAGCAGTCAGCCCTATTGCTACAAGGCACATTGCGGCGACTGCACGCAATCCGGCGGTAAGAGCGGGACTCGCCTGATTGCAAGCTTTGGCCATGATCTGCACTATCGGACTGGAGCTAACGGCATCGGCTGCACCATCGGGACGCCAGACGGTGGCATGGCCGGCTGTGCGAAGATCGGCAGACTGGCGCCGATTTGAGCGGATGGGCTAGACTCCTTCGGAAATTCGGCAACATATTCGCCCGTGGCCGCGCGAAAGATGACGCGGTCGTCGCCGATTTTTTGGACGCTCCATCCCTGGAGATTTTCGCCTTCGCCAAGTTGGACAAGATTGGTACCTCCTGCCATACGGAAAAGTGCGATTCGGCGCTCACCCGACATTGCGATTCCGACCAGTGTGTACGATTGAAGCGCCGATGAGGAAATCACGGGCGCTGGTATTGGCGGGGCGGCGATGGGAGGCGTGGGTGACGGTGGCCGCCGTGTCGGATGAAACAGAAATCGTTCGGAGATTGCAGAGAAAGCCTGCTTGGGCGGCGGCATTAGGACCTCCGGTTTTGCCATGCTCGCCGTCGGCGTTGCGGTAGCTGCTGCCAGACGCGGCGCTGTATGGACGATTGGCGGCGGGTTAAGCTGCTGCCACACTGCTAGGCTCAATCCCGCGCAAGCTGCTGATAGGGCTAGCGCAGCCCGGAAGGGGCGCATGTTGCTGGCGAATGTCACGGCGAAGTCCGAAAATACGCATGGATGTCGACCCGCATCGCTAGGTCAGCTCTGGGCGCCGAAAGAGGAGCGGTCGCGACCGAGTCCGGAACGCGAAGATCGAAATTGTCGGCAAACAGCGAGGGAGAGGCCGCTCTAAGCTCGTATAGCAGGTCAAGGAGCCGGGACCCTGGTATAGTGGCATCCACGCGGATAGCGATGCGCTGCGCCGTGCCTTCGGGATTGGGTGGAAGGGCTTGTAGCGAGCGTAGCGCCGCGCCGTTCATTTCAAGTACGCGTCTTGCCGTCGCTTGCAGCGCCGAGCTTGCGGCGGCGGGATTGGGCCCCTCGACATAACCGGTCTCGGCCAATTGCGTTTTTCGCACTTGATCCAATTGGTACCGAAGGTCTGGGACTGCGGCGCCGCGCGCCTCGAACTCCAAAACGATTCGCTGAGAATTTGCAATCGTCTTCTTGAGATCGCCGAAAGCTTCGATAATCGGCCAGATCACAATCAGCCACGCTGCGGCAAGCACGAGGACCAGTATACCGATCGCGAGCAACTGGTCACGACGCGTGGGTGTGGTAACCGTCATGGTTTACCGCCCGCCCGGATGTCGAAGGAGATGTCGTACCGGTCGGAACCCGCGGACTGCCGGGTAACTGGCGCGCGAAATCGCGCATTCTGGAATAGCGCCGACTTGTCGAAAGTGGAAAGGAGTTGCGTCGCATTGGGCGCAAAGCCAGAAATGCGGGCTTCCTTCCCCGCAATCTGCAGGTGATTGACCCAACCGTCGTCATTGATCGTCTGGGTGATCTCGTGGACGATCTCCAGCGGCGAGGTCTGGTCGCGCCGTCGTGCCAGAAACCCAGTCTGGGATAGGGCGCGCTCCAGCTCCTTGCGAAGCAAATCGGCCTGCCGAGACTGCGCTTTCGCTCTCTCAAGTTGGCCCGCGAGTGCTGCCGCATCGGCTTCGAGGTTAGCATAGGCGAGACTGAGTGCCCATGCGGCGACGAGCACGGCAATGCCAGCCAAGACAAAGTTAAGGAGAGCCGGGAATGACCAAGCCCCAGCCCCTCCAGCCCGTAGGAAGTTGATCACCTCGTCTTGGCTCTCGGCGGCGTCGCCAATAATCCCAATCGATCTGGGAGCAATGCTCCAATGGCGACAAGCGGCAATCGCCGAATCGACGATCGATCGCTTCACGACCGCAAGTTCGACTGCAATTTCACCGCGCGTGGACTCGCGCCCCACCACTCGATAGTCGTGATATACGTCGTCCGACGAAAAAGGTGTCTGTCGGTCGATCTCATTTGCCACGATCGGCCGGAGGTTTCCCTCCGCTGCCATCGGCAGCATCAGGTGACGTCGAAAAACATCGCTTGGCGGCAACAACAGCACTGTTCGCGATCGCGCCTTTTCCGACACCGAGCGAAGCGCCACGGGAGGAGGCATGGCCAGAACGTCGCCCCGCACTCCGTCGCAGACAATGGTGCGTGAACCCGCACGGCAATGGCGGACCGTGAAATTGTCAGGCCCAAATTCGACGGCGAGATTGTCGCGCCATCGGCTGGGAAGTCGGCGCAAAGGCCCAGGGATCGTGACCGCGAGAGATCTTAACCACCAACCCAAGAACTGGCGAACGATCTCAGGAGGGCGCGAGCGCAACGAGCGGGTCAGTGCATTCATATCACCGGCCTCGACAGCCGCGCGTGAGCGGATCGAACACGCAGGTCGCATCTACGTCGACTGCAGGTGCCACCAGCATTCGCGGCCAACTCCGCCGATGATCTGCAAACGCGATTTCCACGCTGATCAGGCGCGGTAGGGCCTTCTGCTCAATCCAATCGTTGCGCCACGCAGGTGTCGTCGCACCCTCTGCTTGCCCGAAATATCCGAGGCGAAATGCGCTCATGCCGGTAAGCAGTTCGGTCTCTATCTGTCCACTAGGGGCTGCACCAAAGCCAGGTTCGTTGCGCTCGGGTCGCCAAGATGCGAGTAGTCGCCCGTTTGCCGTTGAGTCGATTCGCACGCGCTGGAAACCGCCCAACGCGGCACCGCTCGACATCGGTGCGGAAAGCTCGATGCTCTCCGGCATGCCTCGAAATGCAATGATGACACGCCCGTCGTCCTGGCGAACTAATGCCGGATAGGCCTGTTCGAGGAGGCGGCGCAAGAACGACTGCACGACGCCGACGTCGGCACTGGCCTCGCTTCTGTACTCAGTGGACGTCCATACGCTCGCACTAATCCTTAGGGCAGAAAATACCAGTAACGACATGAACCCGAGAAGCCCTAGAACGACGAGCACCTCGATCAGCGTAAAGCCCGCGGCGTTCGCGTCCGGTCGCAGCCGGATTGCTTTTGGATAACTTTTCACGGCCGTTGCCCGAGCCGCAGGGTTCGGAGCGAAACCGATCGCTCGTTGCTTCCCTCAAGCCAAGCAACCGTCACGGCTACGTCGTAGGCCGCCAGGCCATAAGGATTTTCCCGTAGGATATCGACGTTCTGGCGAATTGCGAGGGCCCAGCGGAACTTGCCATCCGCTCCACCGGCGGTTCCCTCGCGAATCGGAATCGTCGTTCCTGCCTCTGCCAGCTTGCTTTCGGCCAATGCAAGTGAAACGCGCTCGGCCTCGGATCGCGTCGAGCGGTGGGCGATGTCTGAGAACAATGGGACGATCGCACCGAGCGAAACAGAGAGGATCGCGAGCGCTACAAGAACTTCAACCAGGGTAAATCCCGATCTCCAATTGCGCGACCGTTGGTCGGCGAACAATTTCGCGCGCGATGGCAAGGGATTGGGCGTTTTGAGCTCGCGTCTCATCGAAGAATGCAGTCGGCGGCGCCAAGCGAGCGCTGTTTCGCGCGTTCGCACCGCCAGCTGAAACACTGAGTCAGCATGCCAAGCCGTTTGCGCCGTTGGGTGCCTTACACGTTGATCTGACGCGGGTCGGCGGCGCGTGTGGTTGGTCAGTCTCATTCGCGATACCTAACGTGCCCAAATGGCCAAGACACGGAGACTTGGTAAGTGCGTACGCTTGACGCCAGATCGATCTGGCCACCGGTTGACGTGCCATCGGGAAAGAATCGTATCCTTGCATCCGCCAAGGATTGGCTGGGGAAAGCCGGCTTGAACACGATCTTCGCATTCGGCGGGAGCGTCCGCGTGAAATTGTCGACACTACGCGCATATTTGTTCGCCAAGACTTGGATGTCCGCGCTGGTTTCCCGGCGCTGGGTCACCGCCTGTTGGCGCAGCCAGCGAAAGTCCGCGGCCAGGGTTCGTGCCGCCGCCTTGATCTTCGCATCGTCTGAAGCGTGCCCGGTGAGCGGGGGCACGATTAAAGCGATCAAGGCAACGATGGCCAAGACAACAAGGAGCTCGATCAGCGTGAAGCCGTCCGCACTACCTTGGTCGGTGAAACGCGAAAGAGGACTACCAGTTCGCGACATCTTGGTTCTCGCCGGTTCCGCCGGACGCTCTATCCGCGCCCAGGGTGAATAGGTCGAATTCGCCGTGCTCGCCCGGAAAGCGATAGACATAGGGCACGCCCCAGGGGTCAACGAGCTGCGATTCCTTCTTCACATAAGGGCCGTTCCAGCCTTCTGCCCCCGATGGCTTTGCCATCAATGCCCTTGGTCCTTCCTCCTGCGACGGATAGCGCCCCACATCCAGGCGAAACATGTCGATCGTCGTCGAGAGGCTCTGTATCTGAACCTTGGCGATGTCGGTTTTCGCCTTCCCTAGGGAGCGAAAGACCGGCGGCGCGGCGACCGCGGCCAAGAGCCCGAGAATCACGAGAACAACGAGGAGTTCCATCAGCGTGAACCCGGCGTCGCGGCGGTCTTGGGTTGCCCATGTGCCACGCTCGTATGGATGGGATGCTTTCCTGGGCATTCCTATCCCACCATCTGGTTGACGCTGATGAGGGCGGTGAGGATCGAGGCGACGAGGCCGGCAATGATGAGCCCGAGAAAGACCGTCAGGGCCGGTACGAGCAGCGCCATCAACCGATCCAGGAGGCGCTGCACGTCTTGGTCCAACAAGTCCGCCGCCTGGGTCAACAGGTCGGGAAGCTTGCCGGTTTCCTCGCCGACGCGAACGAACTCGACCACCGCCTGTGGCACAACAGGGTGGCGCAAGGAATCCGCCAAGCGTTTTCCTTCCTTGACGAATACTGCCGCATCGGCGGCAATCGCGGCTACCCGCCGATTGCGCAGGATCGTGCCGGAGAGCTCGATGCTCGCGGGCAGTGCCACGCCATTCTCCACGAGCATGCCGAGCGTGCGCGTGAAGCGAGCGATCTCGAGGCAAGTTACGACACTGCGCAGCACGGGGACGCGAAGGGTCATTGTGTCGGCCCATTCCGAATTGCGCAGCCGCTTGGCGCCCATGACCGCAAGGACTATTGCTAACGTGATCGCGATTGTCGCCAGGGCCAGGTGATCCTCGGCTACTGCGCTCGCGGCCATCAGCGCCGAAAGGGACAAGGACGGCGTGATGCCCGAGTCCTCGATCAACGGACGGAATTGCGGAATTACGAAGATCAGGATGACCAGGATAGATGCCCCCGCCATGACTAAGAGTACGGCCGGATAGACGAGCGCCGACCGCACGGCGGAGCGCAAGGATTCCGAGCGTGCGAGGAATGAAGCAAGGCGAGTAAGTGCGGCGTCAAGGAAACCGCCTTGTTCCGCGGCCTGAACGGTGGCCCAGTAAAATCGCGGGAATACTCCGCCATGGACCTGGAGTGCTTGGGACAGCGCCGCTCCCGACCGGACCCGTCTTCTAAGGTCCTGGGTCAATTCGCGCACGTTGCGCGCTCCCGCAGCGTCGGTCAGGACGACAAGTGCCCGATCCACGGTGAGGCCAGCACCTATCAGGGCCGCCATCTGCTGTGTCAGTAACGCAATGTCACGCGACGACGGATTCCGGTCCCCAACTCGACCTAGTCGGTTAACCAGTGCTTCGACCCAGTTGGGTGGGCGCGAAGGCGAAGCGCTGATGGGCAGATGTCCCTGGTCTTGAAGCAGCGCGATTGCATTCTTGGAATCGCTAGCCTCGATCTCGCCGGCCAGGAACTCGCCGGTTCGCGCCAGGGCCTTGTAGTGAAACATGGGCATCAAGCGTCGCCTGTCGCGCGCATTACCTCATCGACGGTGGTGAGCCCTTCGAGGCATTTGCGCGCGCCGTTCAATTGAATAGTTTCCATGCCCGCAGCGACGGCCGCCCGCTGCAACTCGTCGCGTGGTGCATGGCGCATGACGAGAGACCTGATCGCGTCCGACATGACCAGTATCTCGGCAATGGCGGTGCGCCCGGAAAACCCCTTGTTGTCGCAACGGGTGCACCCCGCCGGCTTGAAGAGCACCGCGGAATTCGGTAGCGGCTGCTCGATGCCCAACTTCTTGGTGAGTTCTGACGGCGCGGGATACGCCTGGCTGCAGTGCGGGCAAAGACGACGAACGAGGCGCTGAGCAACCACGCCGTTCACCGTTGACGCAATGAGATAATCGTCGACTCCCATGTCGAGCAATCGATTGATGGCGCTTACCGCGTCGTTGGTATGGAGTGTTGAGAGGACTAGATGGCCTGTGAGGGCAGCTTGCACGGCTATACGCGCCGTTTCGGCATCACGGATTTCGCCGACGAGGATGATATCCGGATCGTGGCGGAGAAACGACCGCAAGGCAGTGGCGAAGGTTAGCCCGATCTGCGGCTGGACCTGGGTCTGATTGATGCCATCAAGCTGATACTCGACCGGATCTTCCACGGTGAGAATTTTCAGTTCGGGTGTGCGAACCTCAATTAGCGAAGTGTAGAGGGTAGTCGTCTTCCCACTGCCGGTCGGTCCAGTGATCAGCAAGATGCCATGAGGCCGTCTTAACACCGAGAAGTAGCGCTGCAGCATTGCCTCGTCGTAGCCCAGCACACCGAAATCGAGCCCAACATGCCCGCGATCAAGGATTCGAAGTACAATGTTCTCGCCATGGATTGTCGGCACTATAGAGACACGGAAATCGATCTCGCGGCCGCGTACCGGCGTACGGAATTTCCCGTCTTGTGGTAGCCGCCGCTCGGCGATGTCCAGCCGGGCCATGATCTTGATCCGCGAACTGACTGCTGGGCCAAGACGTCCAGGTAGTTCATCTATGGTTCTAAGTGCCCCGTCGGAGCGATAATTCACGCGAAGGGTCGTCTCCGCCTGTTCGATATGAATGTCCGACGCCCGCGCTTCGACCGCGCCATCGATCCAAAGATTGACTAGGCGAATGACTGGCGCTTCGCTCGCCAGGTCTTTGAGACGTTCCGCATCTTCGGCGCGGTTCTCGTCAGTTCCGCTTTCGAATCCAGCCACGATGCGCTCGGTCTTGGTCGCGCCGTCGCCGTAAAGAAGGTCGAGATGGTGCGCGATGTCCGATGGCAACCCCACGCGGTAGGAGACCGGGGCGCTTGCAGCATAGCGGACAGCATCGATGGCCGCGGTATCCAAAGGATCGGCCATGGCAATGGTCACGCCGGTCGCATCCGCCGCAATTGGGGCGATGCCGGATTGCCGTAGGAATTTTTGCGATAGCCGTAGTGACTGAACCGCCGCTCTTGGGAAATCTTGAGCCGCGAGGAGTGGCGCTTTCGTGAATTCGGCGAGCGCTTCCGCTATGGTCCGTTCCGATGCTAGTCCGAGCTTGACAAGTACCGACGGCAATCGTTCGGAGGTCTCGTCCTGGAGGCGCTTGGCGCGCTCCAACGCTTCTGGAGTCAGTGCGCCCTTTGCCAATAGAAATTCGACGAATTCCTGCGTCGGATGGGACAGATCGATCGACACGTCATTCCCCAACCCACGCGGGCAGACGCTGGAGCCAGCCTCGATCGAACGCCGCGGCCTTATTGCGGGGATCGAGCAGGCTGGTGTCAGGACAACCGCAGTCCGCAACCATGCATTCACCACCTATGCACTCGGTTACCCAAACAATACTACTGAAACTCGGCGCTTGAGCGCAGGCATTTTCAGCGGCATTAGCCTCCAGATCGGAGCGACAACCATTCAAGGGCTTGTGCGGGTTCATTGAGAGAGCCCTTTAAAACGGATGGTACCTGTGTCGCGTCTTTCTAGCTTCGTCCGGAGCAATTGATTCGAATTGCCAACGTTAACGAGCGCGATTCGCATAGAAACGCCCCGATTACTTGCCATCTCGATTGAAAGTCAATTTTGGACTGTAGCTCGGCAGTCACAGCTACCAGGATTGCGGTGTGGATGACGCAGCAGATGCATAAAAATGATTGTGCACGTGGGTGGTTGTTTCTCAAAAATAGGGTCGTCATATAGTTGCGCAAGTTGCTATGGGGCGTCCAATGGCGGGCATTTGCGGTCGGGTCTTGGGTGGAGCAGCAAGGTCCAGGTCGGGGCGAATCGCGGCCGCACTGATTCTAGCGATGACAGCCGCAGGAGGGCCCTTGCTGGCCCAGAAGGGCGTAGCGACTATGTCGCTGCCCGGTTCGTTCGCCGTTGGAGAGGGGGGTGCAGCAGCCTACTCGATTCCCATTGCTGTTCCGCCAGGAACGGGAGGAATGGAGCCGAAGTTGACGCTGACCTATAGCAGCCAGGCTGGCAACGGCGACGTCGGAGTGGGGTGGTCGCTATCCGGCTTGCCCGTCGTATCGCGCTGCGCGCGAACGATGGCGCAGGATGGTGTCGTGGGCGGTGTCAATTACGATGCGAATGACCGATTCTGCCTGGACGGCCAGCGCCTGGTGGCGATCGCCGGCGGGACTTACGGAGCGGATCTGACAGAGTACCGCACCGAGTTGGAAGGGTTCAGCAAGATTGTCTCCCACGGCACGGCGGGCACCGGACCTGCCTGGTTCGAGGTCTGGAGCAAGGCTGGCGTGATCATGCAGTTCGGCAACACTGCCGACAGCCGAATCGAGGCGCAGGGCAGCCAGACGGCGCGGTTGTGGGCCGTGAACAAGGTAATGGACACTACGGGCAACTACTGGACTGTCAGCTATATCGAAGACAACACCAACGGCGATTACCGGCCTGACCGAATCGACTACACTGGGAACGATTCGCCAAGCTTGTCGCCTGCATTGGCGCCTTATGCATCTGTTCGGTTCGATTACGAGGATCGGGCTGACGTTACCGCGCAATATCACGCCGGCTCGCTTGTCAAGACAATGAAACGGCTCGTGAAGATTAGGACGCTGGAGGGCACGGTTCCGGTCCGCGAGTATCAGCTCCAGTACCAGTACAGCACCACGACCCAGCGCAGCCGGC
>JADZDN010000384.1 GCA_020851015.1 Alphaproteobacteria bacterium
CCATGTTCTTCGAGTTGATGAACACCTCGAAGGGCCGGCGGCGGCCGTCCTGGATGATGTCGTTGATCGTGATGTAGAGCGCGTGCTCGCTGTCGGGCCAGCGGATCTTGTAGGTCTGGCCGGGCAGGGCCTCGGGCCGGTCGAGCGGGCGCGTCATGTAGACCACGCCGCCCGCCTCGTAGATGTCGGCCGGGCGGGCGGGCGGGGCGTCCAGCGGCAATTCCGACTGCGCCGGCTCGGCCTTCTTGCGCTGGCCAACCTGCAGCACCGCGCCGGTCACCTCGTTGGGGCGATAGGTCGTGCAGCCCTTGCAGCCCAGCTCGTAGGCCTGGCGATAGACGTCCTTGAACGCGTCGAAGGTCATCGCCGCGGGTACGTTGATGGTCTTGGAGATCGAGCTGTCGATGTAGCGCTGCACGGCGGCCTGCATCGTCAGGTGGTCGCCCGGCGTCAAATGCTGGGCGTCGACGAAGGCGTCGGTCAGGGGCGTGTTCTCGCCGTGCAGGCGACGGTAGAGGCGATAGGCGTAGTCGCTGACCTGCTCCTCGCGCCTGGTGCCGTCGGGCATCAGGATGTTGCGCCGGTAGGTATAGCTGAACACCGGCTCGATGCCCGAGGACACGTTGTCGGCGAGCAGCGAGATCGTGCCCGTGGGCGCGATCGAGGTGACCAGCGCGTTGCGGATGCCGTGCTTGGCGATGGCCTCGCGCAGATCCTTGTCGAGCCCCGCGACGGTTTCGCCCGCCAGGTATTTCTCGCGGTCGAACAGCGGGAAGGCGCCCTTTTCCTTCGCCAGCTCGATCGACGCGGCATAGGCGCGATGGCGCAGCGCCCGCATCCAGCCCTCGGTCAGCCTGACCGCCTGCTCGCTGCCGTAGCGCGCGCCGCACAGGATCAGCGCGTCGCCCAGCCCGGTGACGCCAAGCCCGATGCGCCGCTTGGTTTCGGCCTCGTGCCGCTGCTCGGGCAGCGGGAAGCGCGACACGTCGATCGCGTTGTCCATCATGCGCACGGCCAGCGGCACGATGCGCGCGAAGCGCTCGTCGTCCAGCCGCGCCTGCGGCGTGAACGGATCGAGGATGAGCTGCGCCAGGTTGACGGAGCCCAGGAGGCACGCGCCGTAGGGCGGCAGCGGCTGTTCGCCGCAATTGTGGACGACGATGCCGTTGGCGTCGAAGGCGTTGATGCCCGGCACGCGCACGTCGAAGACCTCCTCGACGCCATCGGGCTCGACCGCCAGCACCTCGGCCGTAAACCGCTCGCGGTTGACCGCGCGCTTGTAGGACGCGAGCGCCGCCTCGAGCCTGCGCTGCTTCGCTGCATCGGAAAATCCGATGCGATCGGCGAACAGGATCAGGTTATCGTTGGCAATCGCCAGCTCGTGCTGCGCTTCGCAATGGTACTGGCGCTGGCCGCCCTTGCCGTCGGGCATCGGCCGCGCACCCGCCGGACGCCGATCGCGATAGATGGTCGAGGCGATCCCCAGCCGCAGCAGCATGCGCTGCACGGCGCCCAGCCGGTCGGGATCGCTCTGCGCCAGCCGGACGCTGACGCCCTTCGCTTGCGATCCCAGCACCGCGCCGTCGGTGTCGAACAGGCCGCGGAGAAAGGCGCGGCAGAACGCGCCGGAGCAGCGCTCCAGCGCCGGCGCGATCGCCTTGTCGTCCGGCGCCATGCCGAGCTCCAGGGCGACCCGGCGCACGGCGCCGAGCGACAGGCGATGCTCGTCGCGTCCCGCCACCGGCACCCAGCCCGCGAAATCGGCGCGATGCGGCAACTGCCGCGTGGCCTCCAGCGCCGCCGCCATGATGCTGTCCGCTCCGTGCGCCGCCGTCGTGCCATCGGCGGCCGGGCGCGGCCGCCAGACGCTGATTACGGCCTTGTCGGATTTCAACGTGCCGTCCCCGACCAGCAGGCCCAGCAGGTAGCCCTCGGCGGAACCGTAGGCGCCGGGCCAGTCGACGGCCGAGGCGCGGTGGTTGCCCAAGACGACCCGGTCGCCCGGCTTCAGTTCGCCGGCCTTGCGCCATTCCGTTTGCGCCCGGAACCGGGTGGCGGCGGTTTCCACCAGGACCGGGTGATCGGCGGTCAGCCGCAGGCAATGACCATCGCGCGTCGTCAGGCGAAGCACCGGCTTGCGGCCGGTCGGGAAGAAGCCCTGCCCGCCGCTGGCATGCGGCACGCCGTTTACCTGCGCGACGAATTGGCGGCCGATCAGCTCGCGGACCTGGCGCGGCCCCTCGTCCGTCTGCACCCAGGTATCGGCCGTGACGCACGGATTGGTCGCGTTGATCGTCTCGCAGTAATACAGGTTGTTGCGCGCATTGATGCGGTCGATGAAGATCACGCCCGGCTCGGCATAGGCGTAGGTGGCGCGCATGATGCGCTCCCACAATTCGCGCGCGCGCACGGATTTGAAGGTCGTGCCGCCGAAGGTCAGTTCCCACGGCGCGTCCGACTTCACCGCCTCCATGAAGGCGTCGGTTGCCAGCACGGACAGGTTGAACATGCGCAGCCGGCCCGGCTCGCGCTTGGCGTCGATGAAGGCCTCGATGTCCGGATGGTCGCAGCGCAGGGTCGCCATCATCGCGCCGCGGCGGTAGCCCGCGCTCATGATCGTGCGGCACATCGCGTCCCACACGTCCATGAAGCTGAGCGGCCCCGATGCCTCGGCGCCCAGGCTCTTCACCGGCGCGCCCTTGGGCCGCAAGGTCGAGAAGTCGTAGCCGATGCCGCCGCCCTGCTGCAGCGTCAGCGCCGCCTCGCGCAGGTTCTGGAAGATGCCGCCCAGGTCGTCGGGGATGGTCCCCATGACGAAGCAGTTGAACAGGGTGACGTCGCGCCCGCTGCCGGCCCCGGCCAGGATGCGGCCGGCCGGCAGGAAGGCGAAATGCTCCAGCGCGGTGAAAAAGCGGTCCCGCCAAAGGGATGGCTCGCGCTCGCGCTCCGCCAGGGCGTGCGCGACCCGGCGCCAGCTATCCTCGACCGTCTTATCCACAGGATCGCCGCCCGGCCGCTTCAGCCGGTATTTCATCTCCCAGATCTGCTGCGAAATCGCTTCGAGCGTCGCCATCGCCGCCATCGCTTGCGGTCCGCGCAAAGCCGTGACCGGCGGCGCACCGCGCAGGAAAGAATGTTTCAGCGCAAGGCAAAGGCTTGCGCCGCAACTTTAAAGGCAGCGGGTTAAGGGGTCAAGAATCCGTTCACGTTCTGTTTTTCGGCCTGCCCGGTCAGGACCGGGGCGCCGGGCCTTGTTCAACAGGGTTGTCCACCGCTGTTGCATGCTTGCCTGTGGCTTTGCTGCCGGCCCCGGCCTGGGCCTCGGCGATCAGCCGGTCGCTCGCCGCCTCGATTCGCTGCTCCAGTTCGGCCATGAATTCCGCCCGCTTCAGCCCCGGCGGGATGGGCGGCAGGTACTCGACCACGATCGTGCCCGGCAGCTTGGTGAAGGCGCGCCGCCCCCAGAACAGGCCCGAATTGAGCGCCACCGGCACGACCGGCAGGTCGAGCTGGCCGTAGAGCGCGGCGACGCCGGGGAAATACGGCCGCTTGTCGCCCGGCGCGGTGCGCGTGCCCTGCGGGAAGATCACGATCTTGCGGCCCTCGGCAGCGCGCGCCTTGGCGCCCTTGACCATGGACTTCAGCGCCGCCGCGCCCGCGCCGCGGTCGACGGCGATCATGCCGCAGCGCCGCGCATGCCAGCCCCAGACCGGGATCATGAACAACTCGCGCTTCAGCACGACGCTGGGGAAGCGCAGCAGCACGCTGATCGCCACCGTGTCCCAGGCCGACTGGTGCTTGGCCGCGACGATCGCCGCGCCCGCCGGCAGGTTCTCGCGGCCGCGCACGACATAGTCGAGCCCGATGAAATGCCTCAGCACCCACAGCACGGTGCGCGCCCACCATGTCACCGACGCGAACAGCACGCGCCAGGGAAACGGCAGCAGCAGCAGGTAGAGGATCGCGAGGCTCGCGGTCCACGCCATGAAGAACACGTTGAACAGGAACGCGCGCAGCGCAATCACAGCTCGCCTCCGCCGACGGCACCCCGTCCGGCGCCGGGCGCGGGTATGCCCAGCGCGATGCGCGCCGCCGCCACCAGGTACTTGCTGTACTCCGCGACCACCACCCCCACCGCCGGCCCGCGCCGCCACCAGTCCGTCGGCTGGAACGGGTCGGGGAAAACGGGATGCGGCACGATGACGACGCCGGGCATGGCGTTGCGGAACTCCAGCAGGCTGCGGCGCATGTGGTAGCTCGCCGTCACCAGGCGCAGCGAGCGGAAATTCTGCTCGGTCATCCAGCGCTGCGTCTCGGCGGCGTTTCCGGCCGTGTTGTCGGCAGCATAGCCCAGCGCGATGCAGCATTCGACCTCGGCCGGCGACTGGCGCGCGACGCGCAGCAGCTCGGCCACGTCGACGCCGCGATGGACGCCCGACACGAACAGCTTCTTCGCGCGGCCCTGCATCAACAGCGACAGGCCGACGCCCAGCCGCCGGCTGCCGCCGGTCAGCACGACGATCGCGTCGGTCGGCGTGGCCGGGTCCTCGACCCGGTCCGGCACGGTCAGCGCGAACCAGACCAGCCCGCCCGACCACAGCGCGACCACGACCAGCAGCGCCGCCATGCTGAGGCCGCTGATCTTCAGCGCGCGGCGCAGCACCGCGATCACCGGGCAGACACCCCGAGCAGGGCGTCGACCGCGCGCGCAAGGTCGGGATGGATCGCAACCGGCGCAAGATCGGCCGGCAGGTCGCGGGCGGCCAGCGTCTCCTTGCCGGTCAGGACCAGCACGCGCGCGCAGCCCGCTTGCTTGGCCGCCTGAAGATCGGTCAGCGCGTCGCCGATCATCGGCGTCGCGGCCGGATCGGCGCCGAAGCGCGCCAGCGCCTCCAGCAGCATGCCGGGCGCGGGCTTGCGGCGCGGACCCTCGGTGTCGGTGCAGAGGAACTCGGCATCCAGCCGCGCGCCGGCCGCGCCGAGCGCATCGCGCAGCCTGGCCTGGATCGCGTCGAGCATGGCGCGGTCGATCTCGCCGCGGCCGACGACCGCCTGGTTGCTGACCAGCGCCACGCGAAGCCCGGCGCGATTGAGCCGCGCCACCGCCTGGGCCGCGCCGGGGATCATCTCCAGCTCGTCGGGATGGCGCACCGACCGCGGCCGGTCGACATTCAGCACCCCGTCGCGGTCCAGCATCACCAGCCGCGCCATGACGCCGCTACACCAGGCGCGCCAGCGCGCGGCGCACGGTCTGGCGCGCCGTCGCGTTGGCGATCGCCAGCATGCCGGCGAACACCAGCAGGGCCGGCACGGTGCCCAGCGCCACCCACTGCCACAGCACGAGGTCGAGCCGCGGCAGCAGCGACGGGTCCAGACCCAGGATCGCCTGCACCAGGAAGGCCTCGGTCAGCCCCAGCAGCGCCAGCGCGATCACCCCGCCCAGGAACGCCATCCGCGTGGTGTGGTTCTGGAACTGCCGCGCGATGTAGTCGTCATGCGCGCCGATCAGGTGCAGCACCTCGATCGTCTCGCGGTGGATGGCAAGCCCGGCGCGCACCGCGAACACGACCACCGCGGCGCTGGCCAGCGCGATCAGCACCACGCCCAGCCCGGCCATCGTCGTCATGCGCGCGGCCAGGCGCGCGATCTCGGCGCGCCAGATGCCGTGGTCGTCGATCACCGCGCCGGGCGCCACCTGCTCCAGGCGCTGGCGCATGGCCTCGATGTCCGGGCGCCGGTCGGGCGCCAGGCGGACCGTCAGCAGCCGCGGCAGCGGCAGGTCCTCGGCCGACACGCCGGCGCCCAGCCAGGGCTGCAGGCGGCGCGCCACCTGGGCGGCGTCCAGCACGTCGACGCCGGCCACGCCGGGCATCGCGGCAAGCGCCTCGCGCACCGCCTTGAGCCGCGCCGCCTCGGCGGCCGGCGCGCCCTCCGACGCGGGCGCCAGCAGGACGGTCATCGCGCCCGAAATGCCCTCGGTCCAGCGCCAGGCCAGGCCGCCCAACAGCAAGGCCGCCAGCAGCGTCAGCGCCGCAAGGAAGGACATCAGCGCGATGATCCAGGGCACCAGGCGCGTCGCGCCCTCGCGGTCGAGCGGCAGGTCGTAGCGGCGGCGGAACATGCGCGGGCGTCAGGCCGGCACGATGGAGAAACGTCCGGCTTCAAGATGAAGCTGCGGATAGCCGTGGCGGGCGACCAGCGCCGCGTTGTGCGTCGCCACCACGACGGTAGCGCCGTAATGATGGGCGTTCTGGAACAGGCGCATCATGCGCGCCGCGTTGTGGTCGTCGACGTTGCCCGTCGGTTCGTCGGCCACCAGCAGGTCCGGGCGCGCCACCACGGCGCGGGCGATCGCCAGGCGCTGCTGCTCGCCGCCCGACAAGGTACGCGGCCGCGCGTCCATCGCATCGGCCAGCCCGACCCAGGCCAAGAGCTCGCCCACGTGCTGGCGGATCTCGGCCTCGCCGACCGATGCCACGCGCAGCGGCAGCGCCACGTTGTCGAAGGCCGAGAGGTGCGGCAGCAGGCGGAAATCCTGGAACACCACGCCGATCCGGCGCCGCACCACGGGCGCCTCCAGCCGCGACAACGACACGGTATCGCGGCCGAACAGCCGAATCGCTCCGCCGCTCGGCCGCTCGGCCAGGTACATCAGGCGCAGCAGCGACGTCTTGCCGGCGCCGCTGGGCCCGGTCAGGAAATGGAACGTGCCTGGCTCGAGATCGAACGTGACGTCGCGCAGCACCAGCGGCCCGTCGCCGTAGCTGAAGCTCACGTTCTCGAACCGCACGAAGGCGCCGCCGACCGACATTCCCGTCCGTTTCGCTGAAAATGCGCGCGGAGATTCGCACGTCCTGCCCATGCGCGTCCATAAAAGGCGCGCGGCACCCGCCGCGCGGCGTCCCGTCGCGGGCGTTGCTTGCCACGTCGGCGGGCGTTACCTATAACGCTGCCAGCGTCGATAGCGGAATTGCGCCTGATGATCGCTTCCTGTCCAAGCTGCGCTACGCGATTCGAGGTGCCTGACGCGAAGCTGGGCCCCGGCGGCCGCAAGGTGAAATGCAGCAAGTGCGGCCATGTCTGGCTGCAGCGCGCGGACGGCAGCGGCGCGACCATCCCCCCGTCGCCCGGCCTGGTCGAGGCCGCCGCGCCGGCAATCGCGGCGCCGGCTGGCGCCGCCACGGACGAATCAGCGACCGTCGCGCCGGCGCCGGGACCGGCGGAGACCGCGATACCCGAGCGCGGCGCGCGCCGGCGGGCGGCCGACCTGCTGCCGCGTCCGGGCAGCGGCAAGCGCGTCGTGGCGATGCTGCTGGCGCTGATCGTGGTCTTGGCGCTGCTCGGCCTGGGCGTCGCCGCGCTGCGCGGCGGCGAGCTGGCGAAGAACCCGCTGGTCGCCGCGCTGCTTGGCGCGCTGGGCATGAACCAGGCGCCGACGGCCGAAGGGCTTGGCTTCGAGAACGTCACCACCCAGCGGCGCGCCGAGGGCGCGGTGCAGGTGCTGATCGTCGCGGGCGACGTGGTCAACAACGCCGCCGCCGCGCGCGCCATCCCGCCGCTGCGCGGCGCGCTGCTCGGCAGCGACGCCAAGGAGCTGCAGAACTGGACCTTCACCGCCAGCGCCGAGCGGGTCGAGCCGGGCCAGCGCGTGCGGTTCGAGACGACGCTGCGCAGCCCGGCCGCGGCGGCGACGGAAGTGAAGGTGACGTTCGCGCTGACCGGCAGCTAAAGACCTCTGAATTTTCGTAAAGGAACGTATGGGGAATTTCCGGGCCGGGCGGCAACGGTGTTAAGGAGCCGTTAACAATGTGGACGCTATTATCTCAAATCAGCGGCTAACGGCGGCGGGATGGCCGGAGGCCCACAAGAAGAATTGGACGTGGCTGGCCAGGGACACTGAACGAATCGGCGACAACTCCCTCCCTCCACGAGGCTGCTTATGGCGCGGATTTTATTGGCGGAAGACGACGCGGCGGTGCGCGAGTTCGTGCGCCGCGCGCTGACGCACAGCGGTCACGAGGTGACGGCGGTCGACGACGGGCTTGGCGCGGTCGAAGCGCTGAGCCGCGGCCAGTTCGACCTGCTGGTCACCGATATCGTGATGCCGGGCATGGACGGCATCGCGCTGGCGCTTAAAGTGTCCAAGGACCATCCGCGCATGCCGATCCTGATGATGACGGGCTATGCGGCCGAACGGCAGCGCGCGCACAATCTCGACGCGCTGATCCACAAGGTCATCGCCAAGCCGTTCACGCTGCGCGAGATCTGCAACTTCGTCGCCGAGACGCTGGCGAGCGCGCAGCCGCCGGCGACGGCGGCTTGAGCGCGGTCCGCGCTCCTCATCCTTCGAGACGCTCGCGTTCGCTCGCTCCTCATCCTTCGAGACGCCGCTTTCAGCGGCTCCTCAGGATGACGCGCTTCTTGTGCGAACACGGAAATCGCGCGTCATCCTGAGGAGGCCGCGACGCGGCCGTCTCGAAGGATGTGGCGCGCCGAACGCTCCCCTAGGCCCGCGTCTGGCCGGCGCCGCGCACCACGTACTTGAAGCTGGTCAGCTGCTCGGCGCCCACGGGGCCGCGGGCGTGCAGGCGGTTGGTCGAGATGCCGATCTCCGCGCCCATGCCGAACTCGCCGCCGTCGGCGAACTGCGTCGAGGCGTTGTGCAGCACGATGCCGCTGTCGACCTCGCGCATGAACCGCTCCGCGGCGGCATGGTCCTCGGTCACGATCGCGTCGGTGTGATGCGAGCCGTGGCGGTTGACGTGGTCGATCGCGCCCGCGACGCCGTCCACCAGCCCGACCGCGATGATCGCGTCCAGGAACTCGGTGTCCCAGTCCTTGTCGGACGCGGGCGTCACGCGCGGATCGACCTTCTGCGCGGACGCATCGCCGCGCACCGCGCAGCCGGCGTCGAGCAGGTCCTTCACCAGCGGCGCCAGGTGCGTGCCGGCCGCGCGCCGGTCCACCAGCAGCGTCTCGGCCGCGCCGCAAACCGAGGTGCGGCGCATCTTGGCGTTGACCGTGACCTTGCGCGCCATGTCGAGGTCGGCTGCGCCGTCCACGTAGACGTGGCAGTTGCCCTCGAGATGGGCCAGGACGGGAATGCGGCTTTCGGCCGTCACCCGCTCGATCAGCGCCTTGCCGCCGCGCGGGATGATCACGTCGATGAACGCGGGCATCGTCAGCATCAAGCCGACCGCGGCGCGGTCGCGCGTGGGCACGAGCTGGATCGCGGCTTCCGGAAGGTTGGCCGCGCGCAAGCCATCGGCCAGGCAGCGCGCGATCGCGCGCGAGGAATGGAAGCTCTCCGACCCGCCGCGCAAGATGCAGGCGTTGCCGGCGCGCAGGCACAGGCCCCCGGCATCGGCCGTCACGTTCGGGCGCGATTCGTAGATGATGCCGATCACGCCGAGCGGCACGCGCACGCGCGAAATGTCGAGCCCGTTGGGCCTGGTCCAGCGCGCAAGCTCGGTGCCCACCGGATCGGGCAGATCGGCGATCTCCTCCAGCCCCTTGGCGATGGCGACGACGCGCTTTTCGTCGAGCATGAGTCGGTCGATCAGCGGTGCGGCAAGTCCTGCGCGCCTGGCCTGGGCCACGTCCTCGCGGTTGGCGGCGACGATGTCGGCGGCATGCTCGCGGATCGCGGCCGCGGCCGCGCGCAGCGCCGCGGTCTTCGATTCCGGCGGCGCGATCGCGAGCGTCCGGGCCGCATCGCGCGCGGCGGCGCCGATGCGCCGCATCGCCGCCTGCAGATCATGGTCCTTCGCCAGCGCCGCGGTCATGGGTCGAGCACCAGGTCGTCGCGATGGATCATCTCGTCGCGCCCACGGTAGCCGAGGATGGCCGCGATTTCACCCGACTTGTGGCCGATGATGCGCTGGCAGTCCTGGCTGGAATAGGCGACCAGCCCGCGCCCCAGGCGCTTGCCCCGCTTGTCCTCCACCGCGACCGCGTCGCCGCGGTCGAAGTCGCCCGCGACGCGCACGACGCCGGCGGGCAGCAGGCTCTTGCCCTTGCCCAGCGCCGCCGCCGCGCCGTCGTCCACCACCAGCGTGCCCGCGGCGCGCAGTGCCACCGGCGCCGGCTGTGCCATGGCGATCGCGCTGGGCAACATCGACAACCCTTTGGCCGCGTTGGAACAGGGCGCGCGCTGCACCTGGTTCCTGGCCGACGGCGCCGACCATTCGGCGCGCAAGCGCTTCATCCTCGGCACGCTGCACCCGGCCGGGCGCTTCACGCTGGACGAGGGCGCGGTGCGGGCGATGGCGCAGGGGCGCTCGCTGCTGCCGGCCGGGGTGCGCGAGGTCGCGGGACAGTTCGAGCGCGGCGATGTCGTCGAGGTGCTGGCGCCGGACGGGCGGGCGCTGGGGCGGGGGTTGGCGGCCTACAGCAGCGCCGATGCCGCGCGCATCATCGGCCACCGCTCGGCCGATATCGAGGCGATCCTGGGCTGGCGCGGCCGCGACGAGCTGATCCACCGCGACGACCTGGTGCTGCGCGAAAGCTGACGGGAGGACGGATGATGACCGCCAACGACTGGATGCAGGACGCCACCACCCGCGCCAAGGCCGCCTCCGCCGCGCTCGCCACCGCCCCGGCCGAGGCCCGCAACGCAGCACTGCTTGCCGCCGCCGCCGCGATCCGGGCGCGGGCCGGCGCGATCGGGGCGGCCAATGCGCGCGACCTCGCCGCCTTCGATGCCGGCGGCGGGACCGTGGCGTTTCGCGACCGACTGGCGCTGACGCCGGCGCGGATCGAGGCGATGGCCCGAGGGCTGGAGGAGATCGCGGCGCTGCCGGACCCCCTGGCGCGGGTGCTGGCGGACTGGACGC
>JADZDN010000385.1 GCA_020851015.1 Alphaproteobacteria bacterium
CCGGCGCGCCGACCTTGATCGCCTGGTCCATGATCTTGCCGATCTTCTCGGCATGCGCCTCGCTGAGGCTGCCGCCGAACACGGTGAAATCCTGGCTGAAGACGAACACCAGCCGGCCGTTGATGGTGCCGTAGCCGGTGACCACCCCGTCGCCAGGCACGCTCTGGTCGGCCATGCCGAAATCGGTGCAGCGGTGCTCGACGAACATGTCCCATTCCTCGAAGGAATCGGTGTCGAGCAGAAGCTGGATGCGCTCGCGCGCGGTCAGCTTGCCCTTGTCGTGCTGGGTCTTGACCCGGCGCTCGCCGCCGCCCGCCCGGGCTGCGGCCCGCTTCTGCTCCAGCTGCCGGATGATGTCCTGCATCGCGCCAAGGCCCCCCGCCGCCGCGGCCGCACCGCGGCTTATCCTACAACCCTATTAGCATCAATGGGTTGGCTGCGCCAGCCGGAGCGCTCAGGTTCGCAGCAGGTCAAGAAAGCGCGCCGCCGCGCGCAGGTCGGCCTCGATCTCGGCGCGGCGCTTGGCGGCCATCGGGTCCTCGCCCCATTTCTCGCGCTGATAGGCCTCGTCGAGGTCGGCCGCCGCCCAGGCCTGGTCGATGTCGATCCGCCGCTCGGCCAGCGCCAAGGCGAGCAGCACCGAGCTCATGCCGGTGGTCGCCACCAGGAGGCCCGCCAGGTGCATCGCGCCGTATTCCGCGATGGCCACGCGGATCGCCCATAGGGCGGCCTTGGTCTGCCGGCCCGGCATCACGCCCGTCACGACCTTGAGCGGCGCGTCGTAGCGCATGACCGCCCAGTCCAGCACCGGCTGCCACGCGGCCTCCTGGAGGCGGCGCAGGTCCTCCGGCTCGTCGGCGCGGTGGCACAGAAGGTCGGTCGTGGCGTACTCGGCGATCTGGGCGATGGCGTGGGTGGGATCGGGCCGGATCTGGTCGAGCGCCGTCGCCGCCATCTTGGTCAGCCGCATGGTGGCGAGCTTGATCTCGCCGCCCTGGGCCGCCCATTCCTCGGCGATCGCCTGGGCGAGCGCGCGGGTCGGGAGCACGATGGCGGTGCGCGCCGGCGTGTTCAGCGGCTTGCCGTCCAGCGCGATGCCGAAGCCGCTTGCGGCCGGCGTGGTTTCTGCCGCCTTGAACCAGCGCTTCACGCGTGAAACCCCCGCTGCCTGAGCGTTTCCAGCAGCGCATGGAAATCGTCCACGACGGCGAGCGCGCCGGCCTGGGCCAGTTCTTCCGGCGGGTGATTGCCCCAGCCCACGCCGATCGCCTGGACGCCGGCATTCGCCGCCATCGCCATGTCGAATACCGTGTCGCCGATCATCACCGCGTCGGCGGCGTCGATGCCGGTTTCGTCCAGCGCCGAAAGCACCATGAACGGGTCGGGCTTGCCCGGGCCGTCATCGGCCGTGCGCAGCACGGTGAAATGTCCGAACAGCCCGTGCTTGTTCAGCGTGTTGACCAGGCCGCGCCTTCCCTTGCCGGTGGCGATGCCGAGGACCGTGCCGGCGTCGCGCAGCGCGTCGAGCGTCTCGGCCGCGCCGGGGAACAGCGCATCGTGGCCGGGCACGCTGGCCGCCAGCGCGCGGTGCGCCAGCTTGTAGCTCTCGGTCAGCGCATCGGCGCGGTGGCGATGCGGTTCCGGCACGCTGGCGGCGATCGCCACCGCCAGCGGCAAGCCGATCGAGCGGCGGATCGCCGTGGGATCGACATCGTCGATCGCGTGGTCGCGGCAGGCCGTGGCGAAGGCCTGGACGATCGAATGCTGGCTGTCGACCAAGGTGCCGTCGAAATCGAACAGGACGAGGCGCGGGCGCGGCAGCAGGGTCACGGCTGCGCGCCCTCGAACGGGTCGTCGGTGCGGTCGGGGTCGAAGCCGAACAGCTTCCAGCTATCGCGCAGATCGGCGGGCAGCGGCGCGCTCACGGCCAGCATCCCGCCGCCGGGATGCGGCACGGCGATCGAGCGCGCATGCAGATGCAGCCGGCGCGCCGGCGCGGGCCCGAGCGCCGCCCGGCCCTCCTCGCTGTACTTGGCATCGCCCAGGATCGGCGTGCCGATCAGCGCGCAATGGGCGCGGAGCTGGTGCGTGCGGCCCGTGACGGGCCACAGCGCCAGCCAGGCCGCCTTGTCGCCCGCCGTGTCCATCGTGTCGTAGAGCGTGACGGCGCGGCGCGCGTCCTCGTCCTCGGCGTCCACCGCCATCACGCGCTCGCCCTGCCGGCCCAGGCGCTTGGCGAGCGCCGCGTCGATCCGGCCCTGCGCCAGCTTCGGCCTTCCGGCGACGATGGCCCAGTAGATCTTGCGCGTGGTCTTCTGGCGGAACGCATCGGCCAAGAGCGCGGCCGCCCTGGCCGTGCGCGCGAGCACCAGCACGCCCGACGTGTCGCGGTCGAGCCGATGCACCAGGCGCGGGCGTTCCTTCGCGTCGAAGGTCAAGACGTCCAGCATGGCGTCGAGATGGCGAGGCGTGCCGGTGCCGCCCTGCACCGCCAGGCCGGCCGGCTTGTCGATCACGATCACCAGATCGTCCCTGTGCAGCACGGATCGGCGCAGCTTCTCGGCCTCGGCCGCCGGCACCGGCTTGCGCGTCGCGGCGGGGCGCGTCGCGGCTGGGCGCGTCGCGGGATCGCCGCCCCGATCGCCGAGGGGCGGAACGCGGATCGCCTGGCCGGGCTGCAAACGCAGGCTGGACTCGGCGCGCTTGCCGTCCACGCGCACCTGGCCGGTGCGTAAGAGCTTCTGCAGGCGCCCGTGGGTGAGCAGGGGGAAATGGCGCTTGAACCAGCGGTCCAGGCGAAGCTCGGCCTCGTCCGGGCCGGTCACCCGCGTCTCGACGCCGGCCATGGCTCAGGCCAGCAGCGAGCGCAGGAGGTGCAGCCCCGCGAACAGGCCGAGCATCGACAGCGCGACCGAGGCGAGCACGTAGATCGCCGCCTCGGCCACCGCGCCGCGCTCGTACAGCACGTAGACGTCGAACGAGAAGGCCGAGAAGGTCGTGAAGCCGCCGAGGAAGCCGACGAACAGCAGCGCCTGCACCTCGCCGCCGGCCGACCATCTGCGCGCGAACAGCTCGACCAGCGCGCCATAGATCGCGCAGCCGATCACGTTGACGGCCAGCGTACCCCAGGGAAACGTGGTGCCGAGCCAAAGCGCGACCCGCCCCATCAGCAGGTACCGCGCGACGGAGCCGACGGCGCCGCCCGCGGCAACGGCCAGGATATTGATCATGCGCGGCAACCTAGCGATGCCCCCCGGGCGATACAAGCGCGCCCCGGTCGCGGCTGACCCTGCAATTCAGCGAACCACCGGGGCCGACCGCGATATCGGGTCCGGCTCACGGCGTCCCGGCCTATCCCCAGGTTTATTTTGGGGAAGGGGCTATGCAAATCCTGTGTTCATGGTATGTTCTTAACATCGACACTTTCATAATTGGTAGGCCTTGGCGCCTTCAGATGCCGATCGCGGCTTAGGCGGCGACGGCGATCACTACGACTCCGACCAGCCGAGGGTGCCGGCCGGAGATCCCAGCGGGCACGGAGGGCGATGGACCAAAGGAGGAGAAACACAAGCACGCGAGCCAATCCCGGCCGGTACAGTCGCGGGCGGCGTGAGACTTGGCGCCGCAGACTTGTTCGCGGCACTGGGCCGACTTGCCGCGAGAGCCGCTGGCCCCCTCGGGGTGCTTGGCGGGTTGTTGGTTCCGACGAACGAGGGACACGTCCAATCGGGTGTCGTGCCTGGTGTCGACGGTGTTCGTTTTGAGTACGACGAAGGGTTCCTGACGCTCACGCGCCGGGCGTCGTCGGGCGAGATAGAAACTCTGTCGGACCCGATGCTGACAGCCACAACAGTCTCGCATCGAAGCGCTATCAGGAACAGATCACCGGATTGAAGCCAGGACTTGCAGTCAAACTACGCGGCGTACGTTTCGATGGATGCGACGAGGTACGCAGGAGAATGCTTGAGGCCAAGGGCGAGAATTATGCGTGGGCGATCAAGGGCGATGACTTCGTCGACCACTATGATGGACGAGCTGATTTGGTGAGCCAAATGATCAGACAATCAGACGCAGCCAGAGATCGAATGGTTGAATGGCACGTAGCAGAAAGCCGTGTTGCAGACGTGCTACGCAAAATTAGAGATGGGCTGGGAATCTCCAACATCGACATTCTGCATACTCCGCCGCTTCATCGCGCGCCGACGCTCGTTCAATGAGCTTCTCAGTATACGTTACAGCGTTTGAGAACGAGAACAGCGCCTGGGTCCTTCCGGTCAGCGATATTCGCGCTCGGTTTGCAGATCAAACCATCCAAGAAGACCCCAACATGCTCTTCCTGTCGTTCGGTCATCCCAGCCTGCCCGCGACGGAGCTTGGCTATGAGCCAAACGTCAAAGGGGCAATCAAAGGCTTCTTCGCGCGCCATCCGCCGGAAGAACTGGAGTTCTGGGCCATCATCGCCAGCATCCTGCGGGACTATCCGTGCGTGCTCTATTGGCCGGGCACCAGCGCGGTCATGGGGAGCCTGGATTTACTGCCGCATTTGCCGAAGATTATGGTCGAGAAGCTGGGCATCCCGCTGGTGTCCACCGATCCCGAACGAATCCGTCAGCATGTATGGGACCATTCATGATCTGACAAACTCTCGCTGGATCATTGCGCGATGGTATTCAGCATCTTCGTATCCAGGTTTCGTGACGGTGAATCGTCGACGTTCCCGGCGGATGTCTTGTCCCATCTGCCGGACAGCCGTGTCGAGGCGATGGGCATCCCTTGGGTGAAGACCGATGCCGAGCAGATTCGCGACCATCTGCACGGTCGAGCCTCACCTGTTGCCGGTGCATAGACAGGACTCCGGCCGTGAGCTTCTCGATCTACATAAGCGTCTTCGACAAAGAAGACAGCGCCTGGATTCCGCTCGCGGCGATTCGCGACCGGTTTTCCGGGCACGTTATTCACGAGGATCCGAACATGCTCTACCTGTCGTTCGGCCATATAAGCTTGCCGGCCACGGAGCTTGGATTTGAAGCTGGCGCCAATGACATGATCGATGGGTTCTTCGCACACCATCCTCCGGAGGAGTTGGAGTTCTGGGCCATCATCGCCGGCATCCTGCGGGACTATCCCTGCTTGCTCTACTGGCCGGGCACCAGCGCGGTTATGGGGAGCCTCGAACTTTTGCCGCACATGCCGAAATGGTTCATCGAGAAGTTGGGCATCCCGCTGGTTTCCACCGATCCCGAGCACATCCGCCAGCATGTGTGGGACCACTCATGACCGGATGACCTCGTGCTGGATCATCGTGCGATGGCATTCAACATCTTCGTATCCAGGTTTCGTGATGGCGAATCGTCGACATTCCCGGCGGCGGAAATCCGTAAGCGGTTCGGCCCCGTCATTGTTGGTCAGCGCGGTGGGATCTGGCATCTGGGCTTCGAGGAAGGCGGGTCTTGGGCGGAGATCCACATTCCGACCGAGGAATTTGTCGACGGTTTCAGCGTCAGGCGACCGGCCGGCTATGTGGCGTTCTGGGAGATCATCGCAGGGTTCCTAAGGGACCTTGATTGCGTGCTCTGGTGGCCGGGCGGTGGCGCGGTCGTGGCGCGCCTCGATGTCTTGTCCCACCTGCCTGACACCTTCATCGAGTCGATGGGCATTCCCTGGGTAACGACCGATCCCGAGCGCATCCGCCAGCACGTATGGGATCACGCCTGAGGTCGGGGACGCCGAGCGTCAGCCTTCCTCGCGCCGTTTCTGCCGCAGCTTGTCCCAGTACTCCAGGCGCTTCTGGATCTCGCGCTCGAATCCGCGCTCGACGGGCTCGTAGAGCTTCCCGCGCGCCATGCCGTCGGGAAAGTAGTTCTGGCCGGAGAAGCCTTCCTCGGCATCGTGGTCGTATTCGTAGCCCGCGCCGTAGCCGAGCTCCTTCATCAGCCTGGTCGGCGCGTTGAGGATGTGCTTGGGCGGCATCAGCGAGCCGGTCTCCTTGGCCAGGCGCCGGGCCTTGCCGAAGGCGACATAGGCGGCGTTCGACTTGGGCGCCGTGCCCAGGTAGATCACGAGCTGCGCCAGGCCCAGCTCGCCCTCGGGCGAGCCCAGGCGCTCGTAGAGGTCCCAGGCCGCCAGCGCCTGCACCAGCGCCTGCGGATCGGCCAGGCCCACGTCCTCCACCGCGAAGCGCGCCAGGCGCCGGGCGATGTAGAGCGGGTCCTCGCCGCCCGCCAGCATGCGCGCGAGCCAGTAGAGCGCGGCGTCCGTGTCCGAGCCGCGCAGC
>JADZDN010000386.1 GCA_020851015.1 Alphaproteobacteria bacterium
CGAGCATGTAGGTCAGCATCCAGCTCGCCGTCGCCAGCGCGGCCAGGTAGCTGTTGCCGATCGCGCGCTCGGCGGCCAGGAAGAAGAAGAGATGCGCCAGGTACAGGCAGCCGAACTTGACCAGCGATTGCGCCGCGACGCCGGGGCCGAAGATCTCCGAGGCGCCGACGATCAGCCAGGTGTAGAGCGGGGGCTGGGTCGGGTTGTAGCCCAGCGCCCAGCCCTGGGCGATGATCGCCTCGATTAGCTCGTCGCGGCCGAGCGACGGCGACACCGCGACGCGCAGCGCGAACTGCAGGATCGCGTAGGCGGCGATCAGCGCCAGGAAGACGCGCCGGTCGGCGAAGGGCCGCGCGGCGCCGGCAAGGCCAGACTGGATCACGGCTTGCGGCACCAGAACTGGTACATGGTGCGGAAGGTCTGCGGGCGCTGCTCTTCCAGCTTGCGCCAGTTCGCGAGATCGCGCCGCTCGCGGTCGCGCGGGAACATCTTCGCGTAGGCGGCGCGGGTCGCTTCGTCGGCGATCTCGAAGCCGAGGAATGACATGCCGAGCCGCCCGATCGCCTGCTCGATCTCGCCCAGCCTATAGCTGCGTTCCTGCACGTGGAACAGCAGGTCGCGGCAGCCGCTGAGCGAGGCGAAGTCCAGCTCGTCGGCGACCTTGTGCACGGAGTCATCGTTGTCCAGCGCGCGGATCGCCTGGCGCGCGGCGCGGATGCCCTCCGCCGTCGCGGGAAAGCCGCGCGCGGCGACGAAGGCGCGCGCGGCGGCGATGCCCTGCCGCCCCAGCGTGCTGTAGAGTCCCAGCTTGATGAAGCCGCCCGGCTTCAAGAGGCCGGCCAGCACGCGCCAGCCCGCCTCCGGGTCCGCCATGTGGTGCAGCACGCCCGACGCCTCGATCAGGTCGAAGCGCTCGTCGATCGCGCCCAGGCCCAGTATGTCGGCCTGGCGGAAGCGGATGTTGTCGACCCCCAGCTCGCGCGCGCGGCGCATGCCATAGGCAAGCGAGGCGCGGCTCAGATCGACCGCCAGGATGTCGGCCTCGGCGAAGCGGAACGCGACCGCCAGCGCATGGCGCCCGGTGCCGCAGCCCGCGACCAGCACCCGGTGCGGCGGCGGAGGAATCGTCTCCGCCTGCACCGTCGGGAACAGATCAGTCACCACCTCGGACAGCCATCGCGCCGGCCGGCGCGTGATCGATCCCCAGCGCGGATACGGGTTCTCCTCGTACTGCGCGCGGACCTTGGCCGACACGGCATCGTCGATCGGCGTCAGCGCTGCGATGCCGGCGGCCAGCTCGGCCTCCTGCGCCGGCGCGTCGATCTGGCGCGCCAGCACCAGGTCCACCGCATCCGAACCGCCGCGCACCCGTCGCGCCAGGTCGGCGGCGCCCGGGAGCGTGCCCAGCGGCCGGTACATGCCGATCGCCAGCAGCAGGTCCCCGGCCGTCGTCGCCAGCAAGCGCTCGTCGCCGATCCGCGCGGCCATCGCGTCCACGAGGCGCCGCTCCTCCGCGCTCTCGGCCAGGGCGAAATCGCCGGCGAATGCCTGGCACGCGATCGACGCGGCCAGTTCGCGGTCATCAAGCGCACCGGTCGCCTCGAACCGGTCGAGCGCGCGCCGCCGCAGCCCGGCGATCGCCAGCTCCAGCAACTCGTCGGCGACGATGGTGTGGCGCATCAGCGCATGGAACAGGCGGTCCTCTTCCATGCCGTCGCGCGCCAGCAGCAGGCCGGCGGTGACCGCCATCAAGTCCTGGTGGTCGATGTCGCGCTCCGCGAACAGGCCGGAAAGCGCCTCGACCACCGCGGGGCTTGCGCCTTTCAACCGCACGGGGCGCAGCGCGGTGGCCAGGGCCTGGGCGAATTCAACGCGGTCGCGCGCCTGGCGATAGGCGAGCACGTGATGCTTCAGCGACTCCATCGGCTGGCCCGCGGCATCCAGCGCCTGGGCCAGGTGATGATGCGCGCCGGCATAGCCGGGCCTGAGCTCGATCGCCCGGCGATAGGCGGCCAGCGCCTCCTCGCCGCGTCCCGACGCCCGCAACGCGACGCCCAGGTTGTGTTGCGCCTCGGCATGGGCCGGGTTCGCCTTGACGATGCGGCGATAGGCGGCCGCCGCGTCGGCCGCGCGTCCCTGGCGCAGCAGCGCGGCGGCGTCGCGCAGCGCGGTCAAAACCGACGACGCGGCGCCGATCTCGGTGCCGCTTCGGCCGGGGCGGATGGACGTTGGCGCCATGTCGCGGGCTATGGGTTCCAGGCGATGCGTGGGATGACGACAGAGTCGCGCGGCGGCGCGCCCCTGTCCACTGTCCTGATGGTGTTATCGGCCGGGGGTCTTGCGCCCCTTGGCCATGCGGTCGCGGGTGAACGGCGAGGGGGGTAGGCGCCACTTCGCCTCAAGCGCAAGAATGAAGCCGCTGCCTTCCATCTCCTGCAGCACCGGATCGATCAGTTGGCGGAATTGCAGGTCGTCGCGGCGCAGCGCGATCGCCCAGGGCACGACCGCCAGCGCCGGCAGCGGCAGGCCGAAATCGCTGCCCCATTCCGGATCGGCCAGCCGCGCCGCCAGCGCGGAATCGTCGTAGGCCAGGCCCTCGCAGGCGCCGTCGCGCAGCGCCTTGAAGGCGGCGGGCGCGGCGGGAAAGCGCAACTGCTCGATGCCCAGCTGGGCCAGCTGCTCGTCGTAGCCCGCGCCCTCGATCGCGCAGACCTTGCGCTGGCGCAGCTCCGTCCACGCCTTGAACGGAGCGTCCTTGCGCGCCAGCAACCCGACGCCCGAGGCGTAGTAGGGCTCGGTGAACAGCACCTGCGTGCGACGGCTGTCGGTGGTGGCGAGGCTCGCCAGCACAAGGTCCACCCTGCGCTCGAGCAGCGCGTCGATGCGCTGCGAACTCGCCAGCGGCACCAGGCGCAGGCGGTTCTCCGACCCCATCAGCCGCAGCGCCAGGAAGCGCGCGATGTCGATCTCGAAGCCGGCGTTGCGGCTCTCGCCGTCGATGAAGGCGAAGGGCGGATAGTCCGCGCGCACGCCGATCTGCAAACGGCCGCGCGCCTGCGCATCCTCGAAGCCGCCCCCGGCGGCCGGCGGCGCTGGCGCCAGGCAGGCCAGCAGGAACAGGCAGCAGCCGGCGAGCCGCGTCCACGGCATGAATCGTCGTTTCCTCAGGGCCAGCATCGGCTACGCGGCGTGCGCCGGCCATGCGGCGCGGATCTTGCGCCCGCGCGGACCCGCGCCGCTCGCGGCGAAACCTATTCGGGCGTCTCGGTCTTGGTGACGGCGGCCTGCGCCACGGCCTCGCCCGCCGCCAGGGCGCGCGCCAGCTGGCTCAGCGCCTCCTGGTGGCGGTCGTTCTTGATCATCGAGAAGTTGCGCGCCAGTTCCAGGCACATGCGCTGGCGGGTCGGCGTTTCCTTGTCGGCCTTCGATCCCAGCCCGTCGTAGAAATAGCCGACCGGCACGTCGAGCACCTCGGCGATCTCGTACAGGCGGCCGGCGGAAACGCGATTGATGCCGCGCTCGTACTTGTGCGCCTGTTGATAGGTGACGCCGATCATGTCTGCCAGTTGCTGTTGCGTGTAACCCAGCATGGTCCGGCGTTCGCGTATCCGGGCCCCGACAAACCTGTCGAGTTCGTGTGTGCGAATTCCCATGTTCTCGCCCCGCTACCAGATGGAATTCGGACGTCGGCTATCCATTTTGTTTAAATTCCCCTCGTCCGGCGCCGCGCCCTTTGTGGAAAGTTTACCGAATTTTCACGCCGTACTCACGCGGAAATTGACGGGGCTGCCAGTGATTAGCGGGGATGGATCACCGGAGCGCGGGCTGCTCGCCGCGGAGGCAGGGCAATTCCACGATTAAATCAATTGGATAGCGAATCAGACGGCCAGGTCGACCGTCTGGGCAATAGCCGGGACGGAAAGCCGCCCGGAGCGCCCATAGGCGCTGCTGGCGCCGGCATAGGGATCGAGGGAAAGGCCCTCGGTGAGTCGCTCCTGGGCGATATGCTGCGTCAGGAACGCGCTGCTCGGCAGGGGTGCGCCGCCCGCGTCGTGCCAGCCCGTCGACGCCTGGTGCCATGGCGACGGCTCGTCATCCCCGGCATAGGCGTCGGCGACCCGCCGCGGAAACGACAGGATCGTCGCCGGCCGTCCCTCGCGGTCGACCGGCCGCGGCGACTCGAAGACGGGACCGCGCGCCGGCCCGTCCGCCCGCCGCGGGCGCGGCTGCGGATAGCCCTCGGCGTCGATCACCGTTCGGACGATGCCGTATGTGACGGGGGCGGCTGATGCCATGTCGCCCTGCGCTTCGCGCTCCCTTCAGCCTTCAAGGGGTCCGGTCGATGTCGGCAAGACCCCGGCAGATCGTTGATTTGACGCGAACATCTCTTAAGATTGCGTAAAATCCGCCGAAAATTTGCCCAGTCGCCCCCGGCAGCCGGTTGCGCTATCTGTGGCACGGGATGGGCATGGAAGATTTGGCAAACCAAGACCCCGGAACCTGATGGACCGCTCCTACGACCCGCCGCCCTGGATTGCGGCGGCGATCGGCGCCGCCGGCGACATCGCCTACGCGCTTGACCTGGCGACCGACAAGTTGACGCTGAACGGGGCGGTCGAAGCCCTGCTGGGTCCCGGCGTCCGCGCGCCGACCGGCGAGGCGCTGCAGGCCCGCATCAATCCCGAGGATCTGCCCGACCGGCTGCGCCGCCTGGCCGACCACGTGGCCGGCCAGGGCGACTACGACTGCGAATACCGGCTGCGCGACGCGCTGGGCCGGGTGCACTGGGTGCACGACCGCGGCGCCTGCACGCGCGATCCGGCGGGCCGCGCGCTCAGCCTGGTCGGCGTGCTGCGCCCCGTCACCGAGCGGCGCCAGGACGCCGCCCGGCGCGCCCATCATTTCGGCTACGACGACCTGACCGGGCATTTCAGCCGCACCCGTCTCGCCGAGGCGCTGGAATTCGCGATCGCCCATGCCAAGCGGCACGATTCGCTGGGCGGGTTGATCGCACTCGGCATCGACGGGCTGGCGGCGATCGAGGACGCGGCGGGCGAGGAAGCCGCCGACCGTCTGGTGATCGAGGTCGGGCGGCGGTTGGATTCCTGCCTGCGCGCGACCGACATGATCGCGCGCATCGGCCGCGACACGTTCGGCGTGCTGTTAAGTCCCTGCGATCCGCGCCAGCTGGCGCCGACCGCGCAGCGGATCCGCGCCGCGATCACCGCGCCGGACGCCGGCGGCCAGGTCGATCCGCCGCGCGCGGTCGCGATCGGCGCGGTCGCGTTTCCCGGCAACGCGCGCAGCGCCGCCGACGCGCTGACCCGCGCCGAGGACGCGCTGGCCAGCGCCCGGCGCGGCGGCGCCGGCTTTGCGGTGTTTCAGCCGACGGCGTCCGAACGCGACGCCGAAGCGGCCGCGATCGCCGTGGCGGAGCGCCTGCATCGCGCGCTGCGCAACGGCGGCCTGATGTTCGCCTATCAGCCTGTCGTGCGCGCCGACACGCTCGCGCCGGCCTACTACGAGTGCCTGCTGCGGATCGACCAGGGCGATGGCGGAGCGACCAACGCGCCGGGCATCATCGCCGCGGTCGAGCGGCTGGGCGACATCCCGGCGATCGACCGCAAGACGCTGGAGATGGCGATCGCAACGCTCGAGCGCCACCCGGCGGTCGGGCTGTCGGTCAACCTGTCGGGCCTGACGGTCAACAACCGGGCCTGGCTGCGCAGCCTGAACGCAAGGCTGCGGCATGCGCCGGCGCTGGCGCGGCGGCTGGTTGTGGAGATCACCGAGACCGCGGCGATGCGCGACATCGAGGAATCGGCGCGCTTCATCGGCCAGGTGCGCGAGCTTGGCGTGCGCGTGGCGCTCGACGATTTCGGCGCCGGGTTCACCTCGTTCCGCCACCTGAAGGCGCTGGCGGTGGACGTGGTGAAGATCGACAGCTCCTTTGTCGCCGGCGTGGCCGAGAACGTCGACAGCCAGCTCTTCATCCAATCGCTGGCAACGGTCGCGCACGGGCTCGGCCTTGCCAGCGTCGCCGAAGGCCCGGCAAGCGCCGAGGACGAGGCCTTCCTGCGGACGCATGGCGTCGGATATTTCCAGGGCCACCGCTACGGGGCGCCGACCATCGCGCCGGCGTGGATGGCGTAGGCGGGGGCGCGGATCTACCGCGTCGGGACCGGCGTCTCGCCGCTGTAGTCGTAGAAGCCGCGGCCGGACTTGCGGCCCAGCCAGCCGGCCTCGACGTACTTCACCAAGAGCGGGCAGGGGCGGTACTTGGAATCCGCCAGGCCGTCGTGCAGTACGTGCATCACCGCCAGGCAGGTGTCCAGCCCGATGAAGTCGGCGAGCTGCAGCGGGCCCATCGGGTGGTGCGCGCCCAGCTTCATGGCGGTGTCGATCGCGGTCACCGATCCCACGCCCTCGTAGAGCGTGTAGACCGCCTCGTTGATCATCGGCAAAAGGATGCGGTTGACGATGAAGGCCGGGAAGTCCTCGGCCACCGCCGCCTTCTTGCCCAGGCGCAGGGTCAGTTCCTTGACCGCCTGGAAGGTCTGCTCCTCGGTCGCGATGCCGCGGATCAGCTCGACCAGCTCCATCAGCGGCACCGGGTTCATGAAATGCATGCCCATGAACCGGCCCGGCCGGTCGGTCACGGCGGCGAGCCGGGTGATCGAGATCGACGAGGTGTTGGTGCAGATGATGGCGTCGGGCTTCAGCGAGGGGATCAGCGTCTTCAGAATCTCGCGCTTGATCTGCTCGTTCTCGGTCGCGGCCTCGATCACCACGTCGCAGTCCTGGAACAGCTTGTAGTCGATGCCGGTCTTGATGCGCTTCAGCGCCTGGGCCATGTCGTCGGCGCTGATCTTCCCGCGCTCGGCCTGGCGGCCCATGTTCTTCTTGATCGCGTCCAAGCCCGCCCTGACGCGCTCGTCGGTGACGTCGAGCAGGCGGACGTTCAGCCCCGCCAGCGCCGATACATGGGCGATGCCGTTGCCCATCTGCCCGGCGCCGATCACGCCCAAGGTCTTCAGCGTGCCGGCCTGGGGGAACGGCGCGACCTCGCCGTTGCCGGGCTTGGCGCGCGTTGTTTTTTCGGCGGCGGCAACTCTCGCGACGGCCATGATACCTAACCTCCTGCGCGCGACCCGATGCCTCGGGGATCAGCGCGGCTTGGCGAGCTCCTGGGCCA
>JADZDN010000387.1 GCA_020851015.1 Alphaproteobacteria bacterium
GAGAAGCCGATCCACGCCCTGCCCGGCGATCACGGCGACGACCATGCGCGCTACCTCGAGGCGACCGTCGGAGACGTGCGGGTGGCGTCGATCTACCTGCCGAACGGCAACCCGATCGGCACCGACAAGTTCAAATACAAGCTGAAGTTCCTCGAGCGGCTCGCCGCCCATGCGCGCGAGCTGCTGGCGGGCGAAGGTAAGGTGGTCCTGGCCGGCGACTGGAACGTCTGCCCGACCGACGAGGACGTGTGGGACCCCAAGGCCATGGCCAAGGACGCGCTGTGCCAGCCGGAATCGCGCGCGGCCTTCCGCACCATCCTGCACCAGGGCTGGACCGACGCCATCCGCGCCTTCCATCCGCACAGCCGCGAGTACACCTACTGGGACTACTTCCAGAACCGCTTCGAGCGCGACCATGGCTTGCGCATCGACCATCTGCTCTTGAGCCCGCGCGCCGCCGACCGGCTGACCGATGCCGGTGTCGACCGCACCCCGCGCGCCTGGGAGAAAGCGTCGGACCACACGCCGGTGTGGTGCACCCTGTCGGAGTGATCACGCGGGCGTGCGGCCGGTCCCGGCCGGCTTCTTCGCCGGCCACCGCTTCGCGCCGGCCCGACCCGCGCGGCCGATCGACGCCATCAGCCGCGGACGCAGCAGGCGCGGATCGAACCCGGCCATGCGCCGCTCGTTCTCGGCCAGACACTCGCCGAGGAACCGCCTGACATCGAGTCCGTCCGGGAAGATGTCGGCCTGCGCGGCGGAGAAGTTGCGCCCGCCCTTGGCCTCCTGGCGCGCGTTCTTCAGGTGCCGGCCGACCGCGCGGCCGTGATAGAGCGCCGAGGTGGCGCCCCGGAACGCCGCGCGCAACGGCCCTGCGTTGACCTCGCGCCAGGCCATCCAGTTCACGAAGAAGACGATGTGGCGCGTCTCCTCCTGCATGAAGGTGTCGAACAGGCGGAAGATCGCGTCGGGCAGGAAGCCGGATTCGCGCGCCAGCTTGAACGCGCCGAAGCCGACGAAGGCATCCGCGCATTCGCCGTAGCCGAAATCGAGGAAGGCGGTCTCGATGTCCTGGGGCAGGGCCGCCACCGGCCGCTCCCGCGCGTCGACGCCATAGCGGTCGATCATCGCGCGGATCAGCCTTGCATGCCGCGCCTCCTCGAAGCCCTGCAGGTCGATCGCCGCGCGCAGCAGCGGATCGCCTATGGTCTTGGCGAAGCGCTGCACCACCATGCCGGCCCGGCGTTCGGCGTAGAACACCTCCTCCCAGTACGGCACGCCGCGCATCCGTTCGAGATAGCGCTGATCGAGGTCGGGCCAGGGAAGCGTCTCCGGCTCGTAGACGACATGGCTGTCGATGAAGCCGCGGCAGAACAGCTCCTTGTGCTCCGGCGAGCCGATCCTCATGCGGTTTCCTCCCAGCGCGAGTATGCCGGCGGCGCTGACCGAAAGCACACGGAAAAGCGCCGCTTCTCATCCTTCGAGACAGGCCTTCGGCCTTCCTCAGGATGACGCGTTCATTGCGTGCTCAAAGAATGAGCGCGTCATCCAGAGGAGCGAGCGCAGCGAGCGTCTCGAAGGATGAGCATCAAGCGGGCCGTGCCGGCGGCTACGACGCCCGCAGACTCAAGCGAACGCCCGGACGCAGCTTCTTCCATGCGAGCTTGGCCGGATCGGCGTGCACCACGCCCGGCGCCTCGACGACCAGGATCGTCTCGGCGATCGGCTGGAAGTCCGCGCGGTAGTGCACCGAGCTCTTGAGGCCGAGGATCTTCTGCTGCGCCGGCTCGACGCCGACATGCCGGAAGATCTCCTTGTCGGCGGCCTGGAGCTTGCGCGAGGAGATCGCCACGCCGACTCCGTTCAGCTCCAGCAGCGCCATCGGCCCCAGCTTCATGCGCGAACCGCCGTAGAACGGGCCGGTGGCGGTGAAGTTGCCGTCGCCCAGCTTGCGCACCTTGAAGGTCGCTTCAAGCGGCTTGTGCCCCGGCACGCGCTTGCCGCCGAGCTTGAGCCGCACTTCGGCCCCCTCGCCCGCCTGATGCGCCTGCGCGGCCGACTCGGGATCGAACAACAGGCCGATCACCGCGCCGGGCGCGCGATGGCGCACCATCGCCTCCAAAAGTCCGACGCTGTCCGACGGCGCGCCGCCCCCGGAATTGTCCTGCGTGTCGGCGAGCACGACGGGCTTGCTGGCGCGCTGCGCAAGCTTCATCGCCTCGGTCACCGCCTCGGCCGGGCTGTAGAGCCGGCCGGCGAAAGCGCTCTCCTTGGCCAGCATCAGCTTCTCGATCGCATCGGCCGCCGCGTCGGCATCCTTCTGCGCGGCGCCATAAGCCAGCACCGAAGGGCCACAATCCGCGATGTCCGCGAGGGGGAAGCCCATGTTGAGCGACAACGCGCCCACCGCGCCGCCCTCGCCCGCCTTGACCTGCGCGTAGATGCCGTCGGCCGGGGCGATGAAGCTCGACTGCCAGCTCAACGGGACCAGGTAGGGAAGCTGGCGGAACGCCTTGGCCGGGCGCTTGCCGGTGGCGGCGATCTGCGCCAGCAGCCGCGCGGCGCGCGCGCCCGTGTCGGCCATGTCGATATGCGGATAGGTCCGGTAGGAAACCAGCGCATCGGCATTGTCCGCCATCGCGCGGCTGACATTGGCGTGCAGGTCGAGGCTCGCGACCAGCGGCAGGTCCGGCCCGACCAGCCTGCGCACCCGCTGGAGGAACTCGCCCTCGCCGTCGTCCAGGTGCTCGGTCACCATCGCGCCGGGCAGGTCGAGGTAGAGCGCGTCGAACGTCCCGGCCTTGCGCAAGAGGTCGCTGAACAGGGTCCAGTAGCGCTCGTAGGCGTCGCGCGTGACCTGCGCGGAGGGCGAGGCGCTGGCCCAGCTCAGCGGCACGACCTCGTGTCCCTCGGCCTTCAGCGCGTCGATCGCGCCGGCCGCGGGCAGGTTGGCGCCCTTGACCGCCTCGACCAAGGTCTCCCCGGTCGACAGGCCGGGCCAACCGCCGGGCGTGGTGAATTCCTCCCAGGTCGCCTGCAGCGGCGCGAAGGTGTTGGTTTCGTGCTGGAACCCGGCGACGGCGATGCGCAATCGGCGCTTGGGCATGGCGGGGCGCGACCTTTCCGGCGAAGGCGATGACGACGATTTCACCATAGCGGCTGGGCTGGCAGACGCCAAATTCGGGCGGGACTAATGTATGTCCGGGCCGTCTCCATCCAGGAATTGACGCATGAATATCTCCAGCCCCAGGGCACAGAAGACAAGATAGACGTCGCGCGCAACGTCCAGACTCGCGACCACATCCTGATCGAACAGGTTTCGCGCTCTTGTCCTCTCATCGGTCAGCATTGGCAGCCACTTTCCGAGCGGCCCCCTAAGCAATTCCACGTCGGGTGTCTCGAATCCGGCCTTCGGCGCGTAGACGATGTCTTCTGGAATGTATCGCCTGGCAAGCTTCTTCAGGATTGGCTTCGGCCCGCGCTCATCCGACTTCAGGGCATCTTGCAGGGTGAGAGCGGCGGCGAAGATATCGCTGGAGAGATAGGGCAACCCGACCTTGATCCCGTGCTCGCGCGCCAAGACGGCGTAGCAGTAGTACTGATGCCTGTTCTGCGTATAGAGTCCGCGGTTCTGGCAGAAAACCGAGATCGACATGTTCGCCGGTTCGTACACCGAATACAAAGGCTCTCCATGTTCCCTTCGGTACCGGCTCAAGCTTGCGATCAGATCCTCGGCATGTGTCTTGTCGATTCCCTTGCCGTAGTCGAACAACGCGCCGCGCCGGCGAATATACCGCCAGGTATCGTTCGCGAAGATGCGCGCCAACCTCGCGGCCGCCTGCGAGGGAAATGCCAGCAGAAGCCGCGATAGCCCCGCCTGGAGCGGCGCCGGCAACCACCCGACGAGACGGCGCTTGGCGTCGAAACGAAGCGCATCCTGGGTCCGCCCGACCTCCTGGCTGAACATGCCGTCCGCTCCCTCGCCGGTCAGCACGAAGTCGACGAGCCCAGCAGCGCTCTTGAACATTGCCGCGCGGATGAAATTGTTGAAATAGGATACGGGCGATTCAAACTGCCAAACCAGTCTTGGAAATACGTCCGCGATGTATTGGTCTTCGACGGGGACGATCCGGTGCTCGACTTTCAGATGGGAGGCGACGGCGCGCGCCCGTTCGAGTTCGGGATTCGGTCGATGCGGAAATACGCCGGTAAGCGCCAGCAACCGATCGAACCCGTGATCGCGCGCTTTCGCCAGGAGCAGGCTGGAATCAACCCCGCCGCTCAGGAACACGCCCAACCTCGACGTATGGCCCCGCAATCGGGATAGATACGCGTCCAATGCCCGATCGGTGCGCGCGATCGCGTCGGCTTCGTCCCCCGCCGCCGCCGACGGAGCATAGTCGATGCGGGCATACCGGTGGATCCGCGGCGCCCGGCCCTTTTCAAGACATACGACGTGCGATGGAAGCACCCTGGTAACGCCATCGATCAAGGTGTGATCTTCCATCAGCCATCGAAAGCTGAACATCTCGTCCACGCCGCGCATGTCGAGTGCGCGAGGGTCGAGGCGCCCGGAAAGATGCTTGATGTCGAACGACCAGTGCCAGTCGCCATTTGATTGGCAGTAGTATATCGGCTCCATTCCCAATGGATCCGCGATCAAATAGACGCGCTTCGAATGGAGAGCCTCCACTACCAGGCCGTAGGGCCCGAAGCGCAACGGGATGTTCGCGAATACCCAATCCGCGTCATCGAGGTTGGCCTCGATTCTTTGAACAACGGCGCGAGCATCGCGGTCGAAATGGTCGCAGACGCCGCGAAGATATGCGACGCAATGCCGTCCCTTGATCCTGGTCGCACTGGCCCGTTCGGGCTCTCGCCCGATGTGCGCGTCCGTCAAAACCCGCATCCAACAGCCCCTATGGCCCGACTAGTGTGCCCCCGCACCAATCTCTCAAAATCATACCCATTGCAATCATAGCGTGTCGATGGCCAATCGCCCCGATTGCCGCCGGCCCATCACTATTCCTGCATCGGCACCCCCCCCCGGGCTGGTTGCCAAGCCGGGGAACGCCAGGAATCCGCGCATCCGCCTGGACTTATGCGGCAGGCCTTGGGCGGGCAGCCGTGGTCAGGCGGCTTCCGGACGGAACAGATGCCAAACGATCTTTTCGACGCCTTTCGGCTGGCCTGCGGCCCACCAAGCCAGGAAGTGCACCGCGCAGAATACCGCGCCACCGACGACGATGTGAACCGCCAGTCGTGTCCATATTATGGCAATTGCCAAGTCTTTCAGACCCTCGATCGCCAGCACCATGACGATCGCGGCGAGAACCGGGCGCCACAACAGGCCGGCGATGACCGTCGTCTCGATCGACAGCAATCGGCACACGACAATCTGCACCGCGACGAACAGTCCCGCGCTGCAGACCACCCGCGCCCCGGCGACGCCTGGAAGGCCAAAAGCCTCCTGCGCGATCAACATGCTGGGTATCAGCGCGACTCCGAACAGCCACTGGCTGATCGCGGTCCGACGTGGATAGCCTAGGGCGGTCAGGATCGCGTAGTTGGTGCTGCAGGCGCCCCAGAAAGCCGCCGCCAAGGCAAAGAACGGCACCAGCGAAGCGACGGACCGCCACTTCTCTCCGAGCAGCAGGACGGTGACGTCTTCCGCCACGGCGCTCAAGCCGACACTCGACGCGATCGCCAGGCTGAGAACGATGGAGAGTGCGCTCAGATACGACTCGCGCAACTTCGGCACATCGTCGAGAAGCCGCGAAAATCCGGAATAGAGCGCGCGCGACGGCGAGGCGACCAGCTCTTCGACGATCATGGCGCCGACACCGGCGGCGACGCTGTATCGGCCAAGATCCGTCACATCGTGGAGACGACCAATGACCAGTTGATCGATCTTGCTGCAGAACTCGTACGCGACGTTCGTCACCAGGCTCCAGATCGAGAATGACCACAGCTCGGCGGCCTTGGTGAAGCAGAAGCGGGGTCTGTAGGGACGCATCGCGTAGCCGACGACGAGATTGACGACCTGAAAGACGAGGATGCCGACGATCAACGCACGATAGTCCCGCCATAGCCATGCCAGGCCGATCGTCGTCGCAAGACTGGCCAATTTAGGCCACAAGGTCAGCTGGAACTCGCGCTCGAACCGCAATTCACGCCGAAAATCGACGGTCCTGATATTGTTCATGCCGCCGATCAGCGGGCCCAACGCCAAGACATAGATCAGTCCCTCGACGCGCGGCTCCTGGAAATACGCGACGACGAACGGCGCAACGAGGACCAGCACCAGGGCGATGCCGATGCCGATGATCGTTCGAATCGTCCAAACGGTATCGTAGTGCGCCCGCTCGACATGCTTGAGCCTGATGATGGCCGCACCCTGGCCGGTGTCGGAGAACACCTGGACCAGCCCAACGACCACGGTAGCCATGGCGACAAGGCCGAAATCGTCGGGCGACAGCAAGCGCGCAAGGACGATCGTGCTCGCCACACCCAGCAGCCGAAGCGCCCAGCGGGTAACGACGACCCACGCGGAGCCTACCGTCATGAGTCGTCCGGTCGTACTCACCTGGCCTTGTCCAAATTTGCCGCGGATGTCGCAAGAACTGTCGCTGTGACCAAGCGCAAGCCGAACCTGTAACTCGTCCGACACCGACATTCGAACGGACCATTTCCCATATGCCCCCGAGCTAGTCAACTCGGCCGCGGCAATAGCCGGACAGGACATGCGCCGCGGCGCTTCTCGCGCGCGGATTGACAGCGACCGAATTCCGGAATGGGGCCATGCGTCTTGCCGAGGGGGGGCCTGTGCGGCGCGCGGCTGATCCTATAGGTTGGGGCGAATTTCCCGGCCCTGCGGACCAGCGAATTTGCCCCCTGCCCAAGCCTCGCCGCTGCCGGCGATCCTCCTGGTGGTCGCCGCCATGTCGATCGTGTCGCTGCAGGATGCGACCGTGAAGTACCTGGCCACGGCGATGCCGGCCGTGCAGGTGACCTGGGCGCGCTACTTCTTCCACCTGCTGTTCGCCCTGCCGCTGGCGCTGCGCGGCACGCCCTGGCGGGCGCTGGCGCGGCCGGCCAACGTTCCGCTGCAGCTCCTGCGCAGCTTCCTGATGGTCGCCGCGTCGTTCCTGTTCGTGATCGGCGTGCGCCACGTGCCGCTGGCGGACATGCTGGCGCTGGTGATGAGCGCGCCGCTGATCGTGACCGCCCTGTCGCCGCTGCTGCTGGGCGAGCGCGTCGGGCCGCGGCGCTTCGCGGCCTGCGCGGTCGGCTTCATCGGCGCGCTGCTGATCGTCAAGCCGGGCGCCGGCACGATGCAGTGGTCCTCGCTGCTGGGGTTGTTGGCCGGCACCAGCTTCTCGCTCTACCTGATCATTACGCGCAAGCTGGCGGGCACCGTGGCGCCGATGGCCGGGCTCGCCTACGCGGCGCTGATCGGCGCCGGCGCGACGACGGCGATGCTGCCCTTCGTCTGGGTGACGCCGACGCCGTTCCATCTGCTGCTGATGGTCGGCATCGGGCTGACCGCCTCGGTCGCGCATTACCTGATCATCCGCGCCTACGAACTCGTCCCGGCAGCCGTGCTGGCGCCGTTCAACTATGCCGAGCTCGTGGGGGCGACGATCCTGGGCTTCCTGATCTTCGGCGACTTTCCCGACATCACCACCTGGGCCGGCATCGCGATCGTGGTCGGCAGCGGCATCTACATCTCGTTCCGCGAACGCGGGCTGGCGAAGGCGGCCGCGACGCCATGAGCGGCGGCCGCCCGGCATCGCCCCTGCCGGCGATCCTCACCCTGATGGTCGCCATGACGGTCGTGCCGGTGATGGATGCGATCGCCAAGCACCTGAGCGCGACGCTGCCGGTCAACCAGATCACCTGGGCGCGCTACGTGTTCCACCTGGCGCTGGCGGTGCCGATGATGCTGATGCTGCATCCCGCGCGCGAGCTGCGACCCGCGCGGCTGGCGCTGCAGCTTCTGCGCGGCCTGATGCTGGTGATCTCGACCTACACGTTCTTCCTGGGCGTCGCCTACCTGCCGCTGGCCGATGCCCTGGCGCTGGCCTTCATCGCGCCCTTGGCGGTCACGGCGCTCTCGCCGCTGCTGCTGGGCGAGCATGTAGGGGCACGACGCTTCACGGCCGTGGCGGTGGGCTTCCTCGGCGCGCTCGTCATCATCCGCCCGGGCAGCGGCCTGATGCACTGGGCGGCGGCCTATCCGCTAGCGGCGGGCATCAGCTATGCCCTCTACGTGGTGCTGACGCGCAAGCTGGCCGGCACCGCGCCGCCGCTGGTCACGCTGGTCTACGGCGCGATCATCGGCGCGCTGGTGACCTCCGCCAGCCTGCCCTTCGCGTGGAAGGCGCCCGCGCCCGCCGAATGGGGCTGGATGGTGGCGATCGGCTTGTGCGCGGCGCTCGCCCACTACCTGATCATCCGCGCCTACGAGCACGCGCCGGCCTCGCTGCTGTCGCCGTTCTCCTATATCGAGATCGTCAGCGCCAGCGCGCTCGGCTATTTCTGCTTCGGCGATTTCCCGGATGGCTGGACCTGGGTCGGCATCGCGATCCTGATCGCGAGCGGCGTCTATATCTCGCTGCGCGAACGCAAGCTGGCGCTGAAGCGCGACGTGCCCAGCGCGCCGAGCTGACGCGGCTTCAGGCCGAGCGCCGTCCGGCGTGCTAGTCCGGCCAGCGGCACTGGACGGCGACGTCCAGCACCTTCTCGTTGATCGCCTGCGAGACCTGCATGCCCAGCGCGCCCGCCGTCTCCCAGCGCTTGAAGTCGGCGAAGCTGAGCTTCTTCTGCAGCCCGTCGACCAGGCAGCGGCAGAATTCGGTCCGCCCGCCGCTCTCGCGCCCGCAGCTGCCGATGAAGGCGTCCACGACCGCGGTCGGATAGGCGGCCGGCGCGGCCGGCTTCGCGGGCGTCTGGGTCTGTGCGGCGGCGCCCGTCGCAGCAAGCGCGAGGGCGAGGGCAAGATATGTCGCAGCGCTAAGGTGGCTCATGCTCCGCTCCTCATCCTTCGAGACGCTCGCTTCGCTCGCTCCTCAGGATGACGCGATTTAGGGGAAGGCTCAAACGGTCCCGTCACCCTGAGGAGGCCCCGCCCGTCGACAATCGCTCGGGACGGCCGTCTCGAAGGGCGACGAGACCCTGCCCGTCAGATATCCCCGAACACGTGCGACTCGGTCTTGGCGCCGGGATGGGTCACGGCGCCGTCGCGCGCCGGGCCGACGGTCTGGGCGTATTTCCACAGACCGCCCGACTGGAAGTCGTGCGCGCGCGCCTTCCAGGCCTTGCGCCGCCTGGCGAGCTCGGCCTTGGGCACGTCCAGGTCGACCGTCCCCTTCATTGCGTCGATGCGGATCATGTCGCCGCTCTTGACGAGGGCGATCGGCCCGCCCACGGCCGCCTCGGGACCGACATGGCCGATGCAGAAGCCGCGCGTGCCGCCGGAAAAACGCCCGTCGGTCACCAGCGCCACCTTCTCGCCCATGCCCTGGCCATAGAGGGCCGAGGTGGTGCTGAGCATCTCGCGCATCCCCGGCCCGCCCTTCGGGCCCTCGTAGCGGATGACCAGCACCTCGCCTTCCTTGAACTGGTGCTTCAGCACGGCCGAGAGGCAATCCTCCTCGCAGTCGAACACCCGCGCCGGGCCGGCGAATTGCAGGCGCTTCATGCCGGCAATCTTGACGATCGCGCCCTCGGGCGCCAGTGACCCTTTGAGGCCCACGACGCCGCCGGTGGTGCTCAGCGCCTTCTTGACCGGGAAGACGACGTCCTGTCCCGGCGGAATCTTCACGCCCCGCACGTTCTCGGCGATGGTCTTGCCGGTCACGGTGATGCAGTCGCCGTGGATGTGGCCGGCGTCGAGCAGCGCGCGGATCACCACGCCGACGCCGCCGACGTCGTGCAGGTCCTTGGCCGTGTACTTGCCGCCCGGCTTCAGGTTGGCGATGTAGGGCGTGCGGCGGAAGATCTCCGCCACGTCGAACAGGTCGAACTTGATGCCGGCCTCGTGCGCGATCGCCGGCAGATGCAGCGCGGCATTGGTCGACCCGCCGGTCGCGGCGACCACCGCCGCCGCGTTCTCCAGCGACTTGCGGGTGACGATGTCGCGCGGCCGCAGACCCAGCTTGATCAGCCGCATCACCGCCTCGCCCGACTTCTCGGCAAAGGCGTCGCGTGCCTCGTAGGGCGCGGGCGGGCCGGACGAGCCGGGCAGCGCGAGGCCGATCGCCTCGCTGACGCAGGCCATGGTGTTGGCCGTGTACTGGCCGCCGCAGGAACCGCCCGACGGCAGCGACAGGCTTTCGATGTCGTGCAGGTCCTTGTCGGTGATCTTGCCGGCCGAGTGCTGGCCGACGCCTTCGAACACCTCGACGATGGTCATGTCCTTGCCCTGGTAGCGGCCGGGCAGGATCGAGCCGCCATAGAGGAAGACCGAGGGCACGTTGAGCCGCACCATCACCATCATCAGGGCCGGCAGGGTCTTGTCGCAGCCGGCGATGCCCACCAGCGCGTCATAGCAGTGCCCGCGCATCGTGAGTTCGACGGAGTCGGCGATCACCTCGCGGCTGACCAGCGAGGACTTCATGCCGGCATGGCCCATGGCGATGCCGTCGGTCACCGTGATGGTGGTGAATTCGCGCGGCGTGCCGCCCGCGGCCTTGACGCCCTTCTTCACCGCCTGGGCCTGGCGCGCCAGCGTGATGTTGCAGGGCGCGGCCTCGTTCCAGGTGGTCGCCACGCCGACGAAGGGCTGGCGGATCTCCTGCTCGGTCATGCCCATCGCGTAGTAGAAGGCGCGGTGCGGCGCGCTGGTCGGTCCCACCGAGACGTGCCGGCTGGGCAGCTTCGCCTTGTCGAACTTGGGGTTCGGCTTGCTCTTGCTCTTCACGGTCATGATCGGACGCTCTCTCCCAATGTCGCGATTGCGCGCCGGCCAGCGGCCGGACCCGATGCGCCAGCATAGTGCCTGACGCGGGAGAGGGCTACCCACCGCCCGCCGATGGATGCCATCGCCAAGCTTGACAGGCGCAAAAGAAAACGGCCCGGCGGTCGCCCGCCGGGCCGTCGCCGTCGAACCTGGAGTCGACTTACATCTGCGAATACTTGCCGTTCTTCCACACGTACCAGACGTAGTTGGAATTCGACACGTCGCCCTTGTCGTCGTAGATCAGCTTGCCAAGCACCGTGTTGAAGGTCTTGCCGTGGATCTGCGCAGCGACCTTCTTGGCGTCCCAGCTGTTCGCCTTCTTCACCGCCTCGGCGTAAACCTGGAATGCCGCGTAGGTGTAGAGGGTGTAGCCCTCGGGCGTGTACTTGTCGGCCTTGAACTTCTCGACGATCTGCTTGGCGGCCGGGTCGGACATCGGGTCCGGCGCGAAGGTCATCATCAGGCCTTCGCCGGCCGGTCCGGCGATCTTCCAGAACTCCTCGGTGACCAGCGCGTCCTCGCTGAGGAACTGGGCATTGAAGCCCTGCTCGCGCGCCTGCTTTACCAGCAGACCCACCTCGGTGTGGTACGAGCCGGCATAGACGACGTCGATCTTCTGCGCCTTCATCTTGCTGATGAGGGCGGTGAAGTCCTTGTCGCCCTTCTGGAACGAGTCGTAGAGGGCTTCCTTGCCGCCGGCGGCGTTGTAGGCCTTCTTCGTCTCGTCGGCCACGCCCTGGCCATACGGCGTCTTGTCGTGCAGGATGGCCAGCCCCTTGCCCTTGAACTTCTCGGCGATCCACTTGCCCGCGATCTTGCCCTGGATGTCGTCGCGGCCGCAGGTGCGGAACACGGTCTTCCAACCCTTCTGCTTGGCCTCGTCGGTCAGGCGGGGATTGGTCGAGGCCGGCGTGATCTGCAGGATGTTGTTCTCCTGGTAGACCGCCGAGGCCGGGATCGACACGCCCGAGCAGTAGTGGCCGGCGACGAAGACGACCTTCTTCTGCACGAACGAGTTGGCCACGGGCAGGGCCTGCTTCGGCTCGCACTGGTCGTCGCCGACCTCGAGCTTCAGCTTCTTGCCCAGCAGCCCGCCGGCCGCGTTGATGTCTTTGATCGCCATTTCGGCGCCGCGCTTCATCTGCTCGCCGAAGATCGCATCGCCCCCGGTCATCGGACCGGCCGTCGCGACGACGACGTCCTGCGCATGGGCTGCAGCGGCAAGCGCCGTCGCGGCGACCGCGCCCAGAAGGAACCCGGTAAACCTATTCATCCATCCTCTCCCTGCTTGCTGGTTGAACGATCCCCACGAACGCCTCGGGGCCGAAAACCGGACGATTTTCAAACCCTTGGTGCCTTAGTGATGCCACAATCCGGCGCGCCCTGGCAATGCCTCGTCTGGGGATAACGGACAAGGCCGCCATTTATGCCCGGGCCCGCCAGGAGAACAGGCCGGCCCGTTCATAAAGCCACGGATACTGCGTCACCATCATGCGCGTCAGCGTGATGCGGTGCGCGATCATGCATATGGCGATCAGATAGGCGGTGCTGGCCAGCGCGAAGCCCAGGTTGTCGAGGATATAGGCGTCCAGCGTCTGGGCGCGGCCGATGAACAGCACGAACTCCGCCAGGCGCGAGCCGAACGACAGCAGCAGCCCGTAGCCGATGCACTGCGTCCAGGGCCGCCAGGTGCGCGCGATCGCCTGGCCGCTCATCAACGCGAAGCCGCCGAAGATGACGAAGGCAGCGACGACGATCTGGATCCATTCCGCTTGGAAAGGGCTCATGCGTGGGCTCCCGCCGGGGCCTCGTGCGCCCCGCCCTCCAGATAGGCCGCGCGCACCTCATGGTTGGCCAGCAGTTCGCGACCGGTGCCCGACAGGGTGATCTTGCCGTTGACCATGACGTAGCCGCGATGCGCCAGCCGCAGCGCGTGGAACGCGTTCTGCTCGACCAGGAAGATGGTCATCTTCCGGCGCGTGTTGATCTCGCGGATGATCTGGAAAATCTGCTTCACGATCATCGGCGCGAGCCCGAGCGACGGCTCGTCCAGCAGCAGCAGTCGCGGACGGCTCATCAGCGCGCGCGCGATCGCCAGCATCTGCTGCTCGCCGCCCGACAGCGTGCCGCCGCGCTGGGCTTGGCGCTGCTTGAGGATCGGGAACAGCGCGAAGGCCTGCTCCAGGTCCTCGGCGAAATGCGCCGGGTCGGCGGCCAGCGCGCCCATCTGCAGGTTTTCCAGCACGGTCATGCGCGGGAATATCCGTCTGCCTTCGGGAGACTGCGCGATCCCGCCGCGCATGATGAGGTGAGTCGGCATCCGCGTGATGTCGCGGCCGTCGAACATCACCCGCCCGGCCGAAGCCTGTGGCGTGCCGCAGATGGTCATCAGCAGGGTCGACTTGCCGGCGCCGTTGGCGCCGATCAGCGTCACGATCTCGCCCTGCTTGACCTCGAGGTCGACGCCGCGCAGCGCCTCGATATGGCCGTAGAACGTGTGGACGCCCTGGACCGACAGCATGGCGATCAGATCCGCCCTTCTTCCGCCAAGTCGGCGGCGACTTCGGGCGGCAGTTCGTCGGTCTCGGCCTCGCCCAAATAGGCACGGATCACCGCGGGGTCGTTGCGCACCTCGGCCGGCGTGCCGTCGCTGATCTTTAGGCCGTAGTCCATCACGAAGACATGGTACGAGATCTTCATCACCACGGTCATGTCGTGCTCGATCAGCAGCACGCCGATCTTCTGCTCGTCGCGGATGAACAGCAGCAGTTCGTTCAGCTCCGCCGATTCGCGCGGGTTCAGTCCGGCCGCCGGCTCGTCCAGGCACAGCAGGCGCGGCTCGGTGCACATCGCGCGGATGATTTCCAGCCGGCGCTGCGCGCCGTAGGGCAGGTTGCCCGCGTTGTCGTCCGCGCGGTCGGTCAGCCCGATGCGGTCGAGCCAATAGCGCGCCAGCTCGACGGCATGCTGCTCGGCCGCGCGATACCCCTTCGCGCCCACCAGCCCGGTCACCGTGAAGCCCGAGGCGCGCATCAGCTTGTTGTGCTGGGCCACGACCAGGTTCTCCAGCGCCGACATCTTCGGAAACAGCCGGATGTTCTGGAAGGTGCGGGCCACGCGGGCAAACTGGCCGATGCGGAAGCCTTCCATCTGCTCCAGCAGGAACTCGCCGCCGGCCGGCGGGCGCAGGGTCAGCCGTCCGACGGTCGGCTTGTAGAAGCCGGTCAGGCAGTTGAACACCGTCGTCTTGCCGGCGCCGTTCGGGCCGATGATCGCGGTGATGTGCTGGCTGCGCGCCTCGAACGACACGTCGTCGATCGCGACCAGCCCGCCGAACCGCATGGTCAGGTGCTCGACCGTCAGCAGCGGGTGGGACGACACGCCGACTGCCGCCGGCGGTTGGGTCATCGCCGCGCTCATGCGCGACCCTTCTTGGGGTGCATGCGGATGGTCGGCTCGCGATGGGCGAGCAGGCCTTCCGGCCGCCAGATCATGATCAGCACCATCAGCCCGCCGAAGGCCAGCATGCGGTAGGCGGCGAGATCGCGGAACCATTCCGGCCCGCCGATCAAAACGACGGTCGCGATCACCACGCCGATCTGGCTGCCCATGCCGCCCAGGACGACGATCGCCAGGATGATCGCCGATTCGAGGAAGTTGAAGCTCTCCGGGCTGATGAAGCCCTGGCGCGTGGCGAAGAACGAGCCCGCGAAGCCGCCGAACATCGCGCCGATCGCGAAGGCCGTCAGCTTGGTGTTGGTCGGGTTGATGCCCAGCGCCCGGCAGGCGATCTCGTCCTCGCGCAGCGCTTCCCAGGCGCGCCCGATCGGCAGCCTGCGGATGCGCAGGGTAAACCAGTTGGTCAACAGCGCCAGGAACAGGATGATGTAGTAGAGATAGATCTGCCGGTGCAGCGGCGAGAATTCGATGTTGAAGAACTCGTTGAAGGACGTCGTTCCTTCCGGCGGGCTCGAGGTGAACGGCAGGCCGAAGAAAGTCGGCCGCTCGATGCCGCCGATGCCCTGCGCGCCGCCGGCCAGGTCGGCCCAGTTCAAGAGGATGATGCGGATGATCTCGCCGAAGCCGAGGGTCACGATCGCCAGGTAGTCGCCGCGCAGGCGCAGGACGGGAAAGCCAAGCAGGATGCCGAAGCTGGCGGCGAGCGCGCCGGCGACCGGCAAGGTCTCCCAGAAGTTCAGGCCGAGCTTCACGGAGAAGACCGCGTAGGTGTAGGCGCCGACCGCGTAGAACGCGACATAGCCGAGGTCGAGCAGGCCGGCGAGGCCGACCACGACGTTCAGGCCCCAGCCGAGCATCACGTAGGTGAAGATCAGCACGCCCAGGTCGACCAGTCGCTTGTCGTCGACCGCGACGGCATAGAAGGGCGCGACCAGCGCGATGCCGACGAAAAGAGGGCCGAGGAACGGGCCCATTCGCGCGACCGCCGCGCCGAGCCCGGTGCCCTCCGCGGTCGCCGCCGCGCGCGCCTCCGCGCCGCTGCGCCGCGATTCGATCCAGCCCCGCGCGGCCACGGCCACCACGACGATCCAGGTGAACCATCCAAGGACCTGGTTCTCCTCGGGCACCGCGCCCGCAAGCGCGACCACGAACCACAGCACGGCCACCGCGCTGGCGATCAGCGCGACGCGCTTCGCGACCGCCTCGTTGCTTTCGGCGATCGACAGCGCGAGCTTGCCGAGGAACAGCACGCCGACGCCGTAGAACATCGGGCCGAAGCGGGTGTGCAGCGTGTTGGTCGAGCCCTGATCGGTGATGTAGAAACCGACCAGCGGGATCGCCAGCGCCAGCGACACGCCGGCGAAAACCAGCGCGTCCTTCAGCATGGCCGGGAACGAACGGGCCGCCGCCTTGCGGGCGCCTTCGACCGCCGCGACCATGTCAGACCTTCTCGATCTCGGGCTTGCCGAGCAATCCGGTCGGCCGGAACACCAGCGCCAGCACCAGGATGGCGAAGGCCGCCACGTCCTTGTACTCGACGCTGAAATAGGCCGACCAGAACACCTCGATAAGCCCGATCAAGAGCCCGCCCAGCATCGCGCCCGGCAACGAGCCGATGCCGCCCAGCACGGCCGCGCTGAACGCCTTGATGCCGGCCAGGAAGCCGACGTAGAAGTCGATGATGCCGTAGTAGAGCAGCCACACCATGCCCGCCACCGCGGCCAGCGCGGCGCCCATGACGAAGGTCAGCGAGATGGTACGGTCGACGTCGACCCCCAGCAGGCGCGCCATGCGCATGTCCTGCTCGCAGGCGCGCTGATTGCGGCCCAGCGCGGTGTTGCTGATGAGCATCGTGAAGCCGGCCATAAGCACCACCGTCACGATCACGATCACGATCTGCATGTAGGTGATCTGGACCGCGAAGCCGTCGCGGTCCATCAGCACGATGTAGCCGCCGATCAGCGGCGTGCCCAGCGCCTTGTTTCGCGCGCCCTGGAGGATCTGCACGTAGTTCTGCAGGAAGATCGACATGCCGATCGCCGAGATCAGCGGCGCCAGGCGGTTCGAGGTGCGCAAGGGCCGGTAGGCCACGCGCTCGACCGCCCAGCCGTGCAGCGCCGTGAACGCCATCGCGATCACCAGCATCAGCAGCAGCGCCAGCGGCGCCCAGGTCAGCCCGATTGCCCCAAGCACCAAAAAAGTGAGGATGGTCACGAAGCCGCCGATCATGAAGATGTCGCCGTGGGCGAAATTGACCATCCCGATGATGCCGTAGACCATCGTGTAACCGATGGCGATCAGTCCAAAGATGGACCCCAGCACGACACCATTGATCAGCTGCTGTAGAAAATAAGCCATCTGCCCCCTTGTGTTCCCGGTCGGCCGTTCTTTGCGGCCGTAAGGCGACGGTGTTTCGTCGCCCCCGATTGCAGCAATTTTCAAGCCAAGCGCGCACCGGGCAGCCCCGGCACATTCCCCACCCCCCTCTTAGGGTGGCGAGAAGCTATCCTGCCCCGTGGTTGCCCGCAAGTCGGGCAATGATGCGGGCCATTGCATGGTTGTTCGCCAGTTGCACGAGGGTCACGCTGTGGTGCCGCCGCGTCCCCCGCCCTGCCCGCCGCCGGGCGGCCGGCGCTTGGCGAGCACATATTCGAGCCGCCGCAGGGCAAGCTGCTGCAGGCTCTGCCGACCGGCCGACGCCGCGCCGGTCACCGAGACCTCGACCATGGTGGCGGAATCGATCGCGGTAACCTTCACGTAATTGCCGATCTGCTGGAACTCGAAATAGACCTCCGGCATGGCTCGCGGTCCCCGTCGCCCGCACCTGGCGCCGCGGAGTATAGCGCGGTGCCCCCGGTTTGCGCGCTTTCCACCGCGACCTATAATCCCGGCCGTCTGCAGTCCTCTGGAAAGGCCACTTGTCATGACAGCCGCCGCCTCCGCGAAGACCAGTGCGAAACCGTCGAAATCCGGCATGGGGCCCTTCCAGTGGGAGGACCCGTTCCTCCTCGAGGACCAGCTCGGCGAGGACGAGCGTGCCGTGCGCGACGCCGCGCGCGACTACTGCCAGGAAAAACTGATGCCGCGGGTGCTCGAGGCCAACCGGCACGAGCGCTTCGACCGCGAAATCCTGAACGAGATGGGCGCGCTGGGCCTGCTCGGCTCCACGATCCAGGGCTACGGCTGCGCCGGCGTCAGCTATGTCTGCTACGGGCTGGTGGCGCGCGAGGTGGAGCGCGTGGATTCCGGCTACCGCTCGGCCATGAGCGTGCAGTCCTCGCTGGTCATGCACCCGATCAATGCCTATGGCAGCGAGGAGCAGCGCCGCAAATACCTGCCCAAGCTGGCCACCGGCGAATGGGCCGGGTGCTTCGGCCTGACCGAGCCCGACCACGGCTCGGACCCCGGCGGCATGAAGACGCGGGCGCGCAAGACGGCCGGCGGCTACGTGCTCAAGGGCGCCAAGATGTGGATCACGAATTCGCCGATCGCCGACGTGTTCGTGGTCTGGGCCAAGGACGATGCGGGGGAAATCCGCGGCTTCATCCTGGAGCGCGGCATGAAAGGCCTGTCGACGCCGAAGATCGAGGGCAAGTTCTCGCTGCGGGCGTCGGTGACCGGCATGATCATGATGGACGAGGTGTTCGTGCCGGCGGATGCCATGCTACCCAAGGTGAAGGGGCTGCGGGGGCCGTTCTCGTGCCTGAACAATGCGCGCTACGGGATTTCCTGGGGGGCGCTGGGGGCGGCGGAATTCTGCTGGCAGGCGGCGCGGGAGTATACGCTCGGGCGGATCGTGTTCGGGCGGCCGCTGGCGGCGACGCAGCTGGTGCAGAAGAAGCTGGCGGACATGCAGACCGAGATCACGATCGGGCTGCAATCGGTGCTGCGGCTGGGGAGGCTGATGGACGAGGGCCGGGCGGCACCGGAGATGATCTCGCTGTGCAAGCGCAACTCCTGCGGCAAGGCGCTGGATATCGCGCGGATGAGCCGGGACATGCATGGCGGCAACGGGATCGTGGACGAGTATCACGTGATCCGGCACGTGCTGAATCTTGAAACGGTGAACACCTATGAGGGGACGCATGACGTGCATGCGCTGATCCTCGGGCGGGCGCAGACGGGAATCGCGGCGTTCGGGGAGTAGTTTCCGGAACTTTCCTTTATCGGAACGGAGTGGACGCGGCGGGGCCTTCAGGCCTCGCCGTCTCTTTTTTTCCAGGCGCGTGCGGC
>JADZDN010000388.1 GCA_020851015.1 Alphaproteobacteria bacterium
CGATCTCGACCTCGGAATAGCCGTTCCGGCGCTTCATGTCGTAGTAGTACTTGATGAACAGGCGGTTGAAGAGCGTGTCGGCGCTGGTCAGCTTCTCGATCAGGATCAGGCAGCCGCGATCGTTCATGCCGCGCACGATGTCGGCGACCATGCGGTCGCGGTAGAGCGGGCGCACGAACTGCAGCGTCAGCAGCAGCAGCGTGACCGAGGCATTCTCGACGATCTGGCCCTTGTGCAGGTCGGCGTTGACCAGCTCGTAGGCGCGGCCCATGCCGGCGGCTTCCATCTTGGCCCGGGCCTTGGCCAGCATGTCGTCGGAATTGTCGACGCCGACGAAGCGCACGCCCGGATCGACCGGCCCGTCCAGCGCCATCAGCGTCGTGCCGGTGGCGCAGCCCAGGTCGTAGAGATTGGTGCCCGGCACCGCGAAGTCGGCCGCGATCTCGGTCGTCATCCGCTGCATCTCGCCGTAGAACGGAACCGAGCGGCTGACCATGTCGTCGAAGACCTGGGCCGTCTGCTTGTTGAACTTGAAGTCGGTCTGCGGCTTCTGCTCCGCGAACACGCGGTCGCGCAGCTCGGCCGGCGCCTCCGCCGTGCGCGGCGCCGTGCGGTTGCGGTCGGTCGGAATTTTCACGGGGTCCGACATCGGCAGAACTCCGCTAGGGCAAGTAGGTTGGGGATCTTGCCGGCACTATATCCACGGATGCCCAAAATACAATCCGACACTGGCCGAAGAGCGCTACCGCGCGTTCTCCGGAATGGGCGAAATCAGGGAAAAACGAAATAGAAATGAGCGGACAACGGCGTGTTCTTCTGAAGGAATAATCATTATATAATAATAGGTTACCTATAGCATATTTCGCTTGACGCGAAAATAAGCCAAGAACAAAGTTGATTCGATGACGATTCCCTATGCGCTCCCGGAGCAATGGCTGCGTTACGACGCGGCGGCGTTGGTCGCGGAACTCGCGGAGGGCAAGGGAGCTGTCCTGGCGCTTGCGGCGATTCCCTTCCAGCGCGCCTGGGCGGATGCCATGCAGGCGATCGAGTTGAAGCGCGAGATCGCCGGCACCTCGCGGATTGAGGGTGCCGAGTTCACGGAACGCGAACTGGACGAAGCGCTCGCCGGCCGCACGCCGCAGGACCAGTTGACCCGCTCGCAGCGTCAGGCGCGGTCGGCCAGCGAGGCCTATCGATGGATTGCGCAAGTGCCTCCCGGTCGGCCGGTCGACGCGGCGCTTATCCGCGAGGTGCACCGGCGCATTGTCACGGGATGCGACGACGATCTTTGCCCGCCGGGCGAACTGCGCGGGCAAGACCAGAATGTCGTCTTTGGCCGGCCCCGCCATCGCGGTGTGGACGGGGGCGCGCGCTGCGTCCAGGCGTTCGACCGGCTATGCGCGGCGTTGGGCAACGAGTTTCGGGCGCACGATCCGTTGATCCAGGCCCTGGCGCTTCACTACCACCTCGGCGCGATGCATCCGTTCCTCGACGGCAATGGGCGGACTGCCCGCGCGCTGAAGGCGCTGCTGCTGCGCCGCGCGCAACTCAAGGACACGCTTTTTATCGCGATGTCCAACTACTACTACGACGAAAAGGACCGCTACCTCGCGGCGCTGAGCGATGCGCGCGATCGCGGGCATGACCTGACCCCGTTCCTGAAATTCGGCCTCGCCGGCATCGCGTTCCAGTGCAAGCGACTCTTGCGCGAGGTTGGCACCCATGTTGCGAAGAGCCTGTTCCGCGACGTGATGGCGCGGATGTATGCGCGACTGAAATCGACTCGTAAACGTGCCCTAGCCAAACGCCAAGTCGCAATCTTAAGTCATTTGCTTGATGCAACCGGCCCAATCGAGCTTGAAGTTCTCTATGCATCCATGCGGCAAGAATACGAGTCGCTGAAAGCGCCGGAAAGCGCATTCGCGTATGACCTTGGATTTCTGGATGGTTTCACTGCGATTAGCACCGAGCGGGTTGGTACCGCACGGATGATCTCCGTACGTCTGGAATGGGCGACAGAGATAACGGAGACATCGTTCTACGAGCGCTTAAGCAGCTTGCCGGAGGCGAAAACAAAGCAGCTTTTCTACCCTCGTCGCTGACGCGCTTACGCCGTTTGGCCCTGGGTCGCCTTGTGGCCGTGATCGGCGCCGACGGCCTGGGCCAAGTCGTCGAAACCGTCGCGGCGCAGGAGATAGGCCAGCTCGGCCTTGATCCGGTGCACCAGCATCGGGCCGTGATAGACCAGCGCGGTATAGAGCTGGATCAGCGTGGCGCCGGCGCGGATCGCGGCATAGGCGTCGGCGCCCGATTCGATGCCGCCGACGGCGACGAGGGTAAGCCGGCCCGCCGCCATGCGGAAGACCTCGGCCAGCAGGCGGCGCGACATCTCCTTGACCGGCGGGCCGCTCAGGCCGCCGCGCTCGCCCTGATGCGCGCCGCGGAGCGTCGCCGGGCGGGTCGCGGTGGTGTTGGCGATGACCATGCCATCGACGCGATGCGCCAGCGCCAGGCTCACGATGTCGCTCTTCTCGGCATCGGTCAGGTCCGGCGATACCTTGAGCGCCATCGGCGTCTTTCCGCGCACGGCGGCCAGCCGGGTCAGCAGATCGTCCAGCGGCTCGCGGCGCTGGAACATCTTGCCGTTGGCGGTATTGGGGCAGGACACGTCGATCACCAGCAACTCGACCAGCGGCGCCAGGCGGCGGGCCAGGATGACGAAATCCTCGGCCGGGTCGGCGCTGCTGGTATTGCTGGCCAGGTTCGCGGCCACGAACTGGCCGTCGCCGGCGTGGCGCTCCAGCCGCCGGGCGAAGACCTCGAGCCCGTCGTTGTTGAAGCCCATGCGGTTGATCAGCGCGCGGTCCTCGACCAGGCGGAACAGGCGCGGGCGCTTGTTGCCGGGCTGCGGCAGCGGCGTGACGCCGCCTACCTCGGCGAAGCCGAAGCCCAGCGCGGGCATGCGGGCGAAGACGCGGGCGTTCTTGTCGAACCCGGCGGCCAGGCCGACCGGATTGGCCAACGCGCGGCCGAAGGCCTGGATGCGCAGGATCGGATCGCTGCCGCGCAGGGGCGACGGTACCAGCCCATGCTCCAGCGCGGTCAGCGCCAAGCGGTGCGCGGTCTCCGCAGGCAGCCGGCAGAGCAGCGGAAACAGACGGGCATACCAGTCGCTCACAACGAAAGCAGGATTACGCTTCCGCGGGGGCCGGCACAAGCGGGCGCGACCGCTCGAACGCGCGCAGCGGGGCCGACATCAGCCGCTCGATGTCGCGGAAAGCCTGGGGGGTCAGCCCGTCGAAGGCGACGGCGAAGTCCTGGGCATTGCGCACCACCGTCGCCTGCAACCGGATCCAGCTTCCGCCGGGAGACTCGAGCTCGACCGGAATCATGTTGCCGAGGCCAACGCCGGGCAGCGGGCCGACGGCGGCGAATCCGCCCATGCTGATGTCCTTGGTAACCGCCTTGAGGCGGCGCGGGCCGGCGAAAATCTGGCACGCCATGGCCCGGCGCTTGTCGCGCCGCCGGTTCGGCCGTAGATAGCCGACGATCCTGTCACCCCGGGCCATCCTGGCCTCCTGGTTCTAGCCGATAAGTAGAAAGCATTTTATATAATTTAGCTCTAAATGAAAGATTAATTTGGCCTAGCTCGCTGACGGGGTCGCGCCTAGACGGCAGTAGGAGGGAAAACCAGGGATGATCGCGGTAATCTTCGAATTCTGGCCAAAGGAGGGTCAGGTCGCACGTTATCTCGACGTGGCTGCCGAGATGCGCCGGGTGGTCGAGAAGATCGACGGCTTCATTTCCGTCGAGCGCTTCGAAAGCATCTACGAGAAGGGCAAATACGTTTCCTTGTCTTTCTGGCGCGACGAGGCGGCGGTGAGGGCATGGCGCGAACAGCTCGACCATCGCGCCGCGCAGGACCTGGGCCGGGCGGAAATTTTCGCCCGCTATCGCCTGCGCGTGGCCGCGGTGCTGCGCGACTACGGTCACGACGACCGGGCCCAGGCGCCAAGCCGGTGAGGAGTTGGGATGTCGAACGGTGAATCCGGTACGAACGACAACGGGAAGCCCGCCGGCGGTCCGGCCGGGGTTCTTGTGTCAGCGGTCTATGTCACCTCGGCGATCAAGCCCTTTGGCCGGCAGGAGCTGCTCGAGCTGCTGCGGCATGCGCGCCGCAACAACGAGGCCGCCGGCATCACCGGCATGCTGCTCTATCGCTCGGGCAACTTCATCCAGGCGATCGAAGGACCGGCGGAAGCGGTCGACAGGCTGCTGGACCGCATCGCCCTCGATCCCCGTCACGCGGGCATGATTCAGGTAGTGCGGCAGCCGATCACGCGGCGCGAATTCGCCGCCTGGTCGATGGCGTTCGACGACATCTCGAACCGCGACCTTGCGGGCGAGCCCGGATTCAGCGACTTCCTGCGCCGCCTGGAAGACGGCACCGCGTCCAGCGACGACGCCGGCATCGCGATGACCATGCTGCGGCGGTTCGGCCAAACCAATCGCTAGACCGGTATCGAGGGGAAACGGATGATCGAGGAAGCGCCTGTCTTGACGGTCCGCGCGGACTTCCCGCGCCCCGCGCCCGAGGTGATCGCGAAGCTGAAGGGTGTGCCGGTGGGCTATCTGGTCGACTGCATGGATGGAACCGGGGCGCTCGACTGGCGCATCAAGGCGCTGCCGGAGGCCTGCATCCTCGGCCCGGCGCCGATGATCCTGGGTCCTGCCGTCACTTGCTTCTGCGGGCCGGCGGACAACCTGGCGGTGTTCGGCGCGCTGGCGATCGCCAAGCCCGGCGACGTGGTCGTCGCGGCGACCGAGGGGCATACGGGCTGCGCCATCCTCGGTGATCTGCTGCTGGGCATGGCGCGCAACGCGGGCGCCGCGGGGCTGGTCACGGATGGGCTGGTGCGCGACGTGGCTGGAATCCTGGAGGTGGGCTTGCCGGTCTACGCGCGCGGCGTCAGCCCGAACTCGCCGGCCCGCAGCGGACCGGGGACGGCCGGCATGCCGATCGTGATCGGCGGCCGCCGCGTCGAGCCCGGGGACATCGTCGCCGCCGACCGCGACGGGGTGGTGATCGTACCGCGCGCCGACGCCGAGCGCGTCGCGGCGAAGCTCGCCGACGTCAAGCAGGCCGAGGCGGGATTGCTGGCGAAGGTCAGGGGCGGCCTCGCGGGTCCCGATCACATCCGCGCGCTGCTCGCTTCACCGCGCACGCGCCGGGTCTAGGGGCGGGAGCGCGGGCGGGAACTGGCCGCCCGCGCTCCCCTCGCCGCCGCGGATCAGTACCAGTACGGCGCGACGCCGTAATAGTCGTGGACCTTCTTGCCCCAGTTGCGGTCCGCGTAGTTGGGCAGGTCTTCGGTTTCGTAGTTCGGCGCGCCCGTCAAGGTCTGCTTGTCCAGGTTGACGACATAGCCGCCCTTGTTCGTGTCGTATTTCAGCAGGCTCCACGGCATCGGATGATAGCGCTCGCCGATCCCTAGAAAGCCGCCGAACGACATCACGGCATAGGCGACCTTGCCGGACAGCTTGTCGATCATGACGTTGTCGATTTCGCCCAAATGCTCGCCGGCCGGATTGTAGACCTCGGTGCCTTCCACCTTGTCGGCCGCAATCAGCGTGTTCGACTCGCTATTGGCGAGAGTCTGCTGAATCATGGTGTGTGCTCCTCCTGGCGCGGTCGGCCCGCGCAGGATTGCGCAAGCCCCACGGGCGAAAAACGCCGTGGCACTCGGCAAGGTTCCGGCCGCGAGCCGGCCGGGATGTTGGACGGGAGTGCCGGGCGGGCTAGTTGAAGAGCTTCTGGATGGTCTGCGGCCGCGGGCGATAGCAGCCTTCGACGATCTGTTCGCCGAAGATCTGCGCGATCATCGGATGCTTGATCGGCCCGCCCTCGGCGTCCGGCAGCAGATTCTGCTCGCTGACATAGGCTTCGTAGGGGCCTTTCTCGTTCTCGGCATAGAGATGATAGAAAGGCTGGTCCTTGCGGGGCCGCATCGCGGCGGGAATCGCGTTGTACCACTCGTCGGTGTTGTTGAAGACCGGATCCACGTCGTAGACCACGCCGCGGAACGGATAGAAGCGATGCTTTACGATATGGCCGATGCCGTACTTGGCGGTCCGGGGCACGACACTTCCGGGTTCCTGCGCCTGGCTTTTCAGCATGCTGCCTCCGTCCCTCGCGACGACCGCCCTAGCGATTTCATCCTGTCCTGGCGCCGCAATGGTGCCGGCGGCAGGAGTTGAACCCGCGACCTACCGCTTACAAGGCGGTTGCTCTACCAACTGAGCTACGCCGGCGCCAGCGGTCTTGCGAATTTCCTTGTAGCAACGATCCGGCGGTCGTCCAAGCCCTATCCAGGGTTGAGGGCGGCGCGCCACCTTGGTTAAGGGCGGCGCGCGCGCTCCACCGTCATGGCTGCGGTGCGCGGCGGTCGACGATTCGCGCCTGGAACCAGTCGTCGAGCATACGCTTCTCGTAGCGCAGGGAATCGTTCGCGTAGGGACCGCCATGCCGCAGATAGTTCGCGTCGGCCACGGTCTCGGTGGCGGTCAACACGGCGACGCCGCCCTCGCTCAGAACATAGTGCAGGCGCATGCTCGGCCAGTCGGCGTCGGTCGCGATGCGGGCCGCATCCGCGTTGCGGGCGGTCCTCCGATAGCCCGCCAGATCGATCTGCAGCACTTCGATGACCAACGACTGCCCCGGCGCAAGCGCACGCCCGCCCAGGCGTTCGAGATGCGTGCGCAGGCCGCTCAGGACCGCCTTGTCGGCTCCGGAGCGGCTCGCGCCGAACTGGCGCGCGTCGACATAGGACTGCGGATCGACGAAGACGACCGCGACGGAAGGCGCCGCCCGCGCAGACCCGGGGGCGGGGCCAAGTCCTATCGCGCTTAGTGCGATCAGCGCCAATAAGGTGATGCGTGACGGCAAGTTCGCCCTCCGCGCAACTCAACGGTAAGGCATTTTTGCAACAAGTTGTATCGGGATGATGGCGTTATTGCGAATGACTTGCAATAACAAAGCTCGCGCGTTATGACTCCGCTTGCCCGGGGGAACGGAGCGTGCCCGGGCGGTCGGCTGGTCGGTCCGGGCATTTGCCAGGGCGGGTGATGCCGGCCCCCGTGCGTCGCTCCGCTGATACGCGACCTAGCCAGCCCCGGGCGCCTGCCGGCGCCTGAATGCCAGCCAGGAATGCACGTTTAACGCGCGTTTCCCTGGGGGCATTCGATGCAGACATCCTGGCGTTGTTCGCTACTGGCCATCCTGGCATGCAGTCCCGCTATGGCGCAGCAAGGGCCGGCGACCAATACCCAACCGGGCGCTATCCAAGCCACCGCCGCGCCGCCGGCGACCGAGATGGACGCGGTCACCTCCTACGCCACGCGCACCGATGCGAAGGTGTTCGAGGTGCCGTCGGTCGTGACCATCTTCGACCAGAAGGACTTGGAGCGCCGCAACGTCGAATCGATGCGCGACCTGGTCCGGCTTGAGCCGGGCGTCGAGGTTGGGAATCAGCCCTCGCGCTTCGGCCAGACCGGCTACACGATCCGCGGGCTGGGCGAGAACCGCGTGCTGATGATGATCGACGGCACGCTGCTGCCCGACATGCCCGGCTCGTTCATCGGCGGCCCGGCGCTCTATTCGCGCGACTTCGTTGACTTCGACACGCTGAAGCGGGTCGAGCTGGTGCGCGGCCCCTCCTCGGCGCTCTACGGCAGCGACGCGATGGGCGGCGTGGTCGCCTATGTCACCAAGGACGCGCGCGACTATCTCGACCTCGTGGGCAAGGACTGGTTCGTCGGCGCCAAGGGCGGCTACGAGAGCGTCGACGGCAGCTTCTCGGAGACCTTGACCACGGCGGGCCGGTTCGGCATCGCCGAGGCGCTGGTCGTCGCCACGCGGCGCGACGGCAACGAGGTGAAGCCCCGCGGCACCGTGCCCGGCGGCAGCGCCTCGTGGAACCCGCAGAAGATCGAGCAGGACAGTTTCCTCGGCAAGCTCGACCTCAACATCACCCCGGACGATCGACTGCGCTTTACCGGCGAGTTCCTGCATCGGCGCGACCGCACCGACGTGCTGTCCGACCTGAACTTCCGGGCGACGACGACGGCCTCCGCCTTCCTCGACTCGCGCGCCGACGACACGACCGAGCGCTTCCGGGTCCAGGCCGAATACACCCGCAACGCCCCCTTCTACTTCCTCGATTCCGTGCTGGCGCGCACCTATGTCACGCGCGTGACGCGCGACGAGGACCGCGAGGCCATTCGCCTGCCGTTCGGATCGACGCAGCTTCGCTACCAGTCCTCGGATTTCGACTACCGTCAGCTGATCGACGGGGTCGAGGTGCAGTTCACCAGCCATCTCGATACCGGCCCGGTGCGCCAGAACTTCACCTACGGAACCGAGGCGACCTACACGACCACGCGCCGTCCGCGCGACCGCTACGAGGTCAACCTTTCCACGGGCGCGGTGACGAACAGCGTGTCGGGCGAGTTATTCCCCAACAAGTCGTTCCCCGACTCGGCCGTCATCAAGACCGGCGCCTACGCGCAGGACGAGATCAAGTGGGAGCGCCTGACCGTAACGCCGGCGGTGCGGTTCGACTGGTTCTCGCTCTATCCCAACACCGACCAGGGCTTCCGCAACACGAACCTGAACAACGCTCAGGTGACGTCGGTCGACAGCTTCTCGATCACGCCGAAGGTGGGCGCCACCTACAAGGTGGACAACAACTACCTCACCTATGCGCAGTACGCGCACGGTTTCCGCAATCCCACTTACGACGACACCAACACCGCCTACCGCAACAACGTTCAGTTCTACGAGATCCTGCCCAATTTCGCGGTGCGCCCGGAATCGAGCGACACGATCGAAGGCGGCTTGCGCGGCAAATACTCGGACGGCAGCAGCTTCTCGATCGGCGCGTTCTACAATTTCTTCACCGACTACATCGACTTCCTGCAGATCGGCACCACGCCGCAAGGCTTGCTCCAGTTCCAGTCGCGCAACATCACCAGCGTCCACATCTACGGCATCGAGAGCAAGGGCGAGTGGCGCTTCCTGCCGGAATGGGCGTTGTTCGGATCGGCCGCCTTCGCGCGCGGCACCAACTATGACACCAACCGGCCGCTCGACTCGGTGGCGCCGCTGACCTTCGTCGGCGGGGCACGCTACGACAACGCCGACGGCTGGGGCGCGCAGCTCACCGGCAAGAAGGCCTTCCAGCACGACCGGGTCAGCGACCCGACCTATTTCCGCGCGCCGGGCTACGCGATCGCCGACCTGACCGGCTACTACGAGCTGATGCCGGACTTCAGCATCAACGCCGGGGTGCAGAACATCCTCGACCACAAATACTGGGTCTCGCGCGACGTGGTGGGCGTGCTCGCCAACAACGAAACGCAGATCCAGCGGCTGAGCCAGCCCGGCCGGACCTTCTTCATCAACGCGACGTTCAGATGGTGACGTCGCGCCCGATAGCGCCGCTGCGGCGCGCCGCGCCCGCCCGCCTGACGGTTGGCGGGCGTTCGCGCGCCTGCGGCTCGGATTTACGACTGCGGTGAGAGACAGCAAGGAAAGGATAGAGACCATGGACGTGCCCGAACCTACGCGCGCGGCAGCCGCGGCGCTGACCGAACGCTTGGCCGCGCTGCGCGCGAGCGAGCCCAAGCTGCGCATCCGCGACGCCGCCCAGCGCCTGGGGGTCAGCGAGATGGAATTGGTGGCCCTCAACCTCGGCAAGGGTGCGACGCGTCTTTGCGGTCCCTGGGCCGACATCGTCCGCGCCCTGCCGGGGCTGGGCCAGGTGATGGCGTTGACGCGCAACGAGCACGCGGTCCACGAGAAGACCGGCATCTACGAGAATGTCGAGGTGGGCGGCCCGCATGGGCTGGTGCTGGGCACGGATATCGATCTGCGGCTTTTCCTGGCGCAATGGAAGCACGGCTTCGCGGTCCGCGAAGCGACCGGCGATCTGGTGCGCCACAGCCTGCAGTTCTTCGACCGCCATGGCGGCGCGGTGCACAAGGTCTACATGAACGCCAACAGCGACATGGACCGCTACGGCGCGCTGGTCGCGGAGTTCCGCCATGCCGAGCAGGCGGTTCCCGCCGTCGAGCCGACCGCGGCGGCGGCGGCGCCGCTGGCTGACGCCGCCATCGACGTGTCGGCGTACCTCGCGGCCTGGGACGCGCTGAAGGACACGCACGAGTTCTTCCCGATGCTGCGCAAGCACAAACTGGCGCGCACCCAGGCGCTGCGATTGGCCGGACCGGACCGTGCGCGGCCGGTCGCCAACGCTTCGCTGCGCGCGACCCTTGAAGCCGCTGCAGCGCGCGACCTGCCGATCATGGTCTTCGTCGGCAACGCGGGCTGCATCCAGATCCACACCGGCCCGGTCACGGCGCTGCGCGCGACGGGCCCGTGGTTCAACGTGCTCGATCCCGGCTTCAACCTGCATCTGCGCGAAACCGCGATCGCGTCGTCCTGGGTGGTGACCAAGCCGACCAGCGACGGGCCGGTCACCTCGCTTGAGCTGTTCGACGCGGCGGGCGAGAACATCGCGCTGCTGTTCGGCAAGCGCAAACCCGGTCAGCCCGAGGACGCCGCCTGGCGCGCCCTGGCGCATGGCCTGTGCGGCGATGGCAGATCCGCGAGCAGCGCCTGATGCGATCAGGCTGGAAGCGCGCCGCCCTTGTAGCGACCGCGCTCGCTTTCGGCGCGGGCGGGGCCGGCGCGGGCGGGGCCGGCGCGGGCGGGGCCGGCGCGGGCGGGGCCGGCCCGGCGGAGGCCGAGCGTATTGTGGCGATCGGTCCGGCCGTCAGCGAAACCGTGGCCGCGCTGGGCGCGGCCGACCGGCTGGCGGCGGTCGACAGCAGCAGCCAGTACCCGCCCCGGCTTCGCAGCCTGCCCCAGGTCGGCTACATGCGCTCGCTGTCGGCCGAGGGCGTGCTGTCGCTCCGGCCGGGCGTGCTGCTGATCACCGCGGATGCCGGCCCGCCCGCCGCCCTGGCGCAGTTGCGCGGCACCGGCCTGCCGGTCGTGGTGATGCCGGAGGGTCACTCCCCGGCGACGGTGCTGGAATCGATCCGCATCGTCGGCGACGCGATCGGCCGGCCGGCCGACGGGCGCGACCTGGCGCAGAAGGTCGACGCCCAGTTCGCCGCGCTCGCCCAGGCGCTGGCGGCGCGCCGGGAGACGCCGCGCGTGCTGTTCGTGCTGGCCAATACCGCCGACAGCCTGATGGCGGCGGGGCGCGAAACGGCCGCCGCGTCGATCATCGCGCTGGCCGGCGGCAAGGTCGCGATCGACGGCTACGCCGGCTACAAGCCGATCACGGCCGAAGGCGCGGTGGCGAGCGCGCCCGACGCCATCCTGCTGCCCTCGCACGGCGTCGATGCGATGGGCGGGCTCGACAAGGCGCTGAAGGCGCCGCAGATCGCGCTGACCCCCGCCGGACGGTCTGGCCGCGTGATCGTCATGGAGACGGCCTACCTGCTGGGCGTCGGGCCGCGCGCGCCGCAGGCCGCGGCCGACCTGGCGCGTCGCCTGCATCCCGGCCTGGCGTTGCCGGGCGGGGCGCCGTGACCGTCGCGCTCGGACACGCGGCGTCGGCGCGCCATCGGCGGCTAGGTCCGGGCGCGCTGCTCGCCGCGCTGGCTGTCTGCCTGCTGGCGGCGGTCATCGTCGCGCTCGGTGTCGGGCCGTTCGCCATCGCGCCCGCGCGCATCGCGGCCATCCTGCAGGACGTGCTGGCCGGCCGCGCGCCTCCGGCCGATCGCGCGGTCGACGCGGCCGTGCTGCTGACCATCCGCCTGCCCCGCATCGCGCTGGCGATCGTGGCCGGCGGGGTGCTGGCGCTTTCCGGCGCGGTGATGCAGGGCCTGTTCCGCAATCCGCTGGCCGATCCCGGCGTGCTGGGCGTGTCCAGCGGCGCAGCGGTCGGCGCGGTCGCCATGATCGTGCTCGGCGAGCGCCTGCCGGACCTGATGCCGCGCGGCCTGGTTCCGTGGCTGCAACCGGGCATGGCCTTCCTCTGCGGGCTTGGCGCCACCGCCTTTGTCTACGCGGTGGCGCGCCAGGCCGGAGCGCTGCGGCCGATGACGATGCTGCTCGCGGGCATCGCGGTGAACGCCATGGCGGGAGCCCTGACCGGCTTCCTCACCTTCATGAGCGGCGAATCCCAGCTCCGCATGATCACCTTCTGGACCATGGGCAGCCTCGGCCACGGGGCGTGGAGCGCGATGCTGCCGGCGCTGGTTCCGTTGCTGCTGTCGCCGGTGCTGCTGCTGCCGCTGGCCAGGCGGCTCGACGTATTGCTGCTGGGCGAGCGCGAGGCCGGGCATCTGGGCATCGATCCCGAAGCGGTGCGCCGGCGCGCCAGCCTGGGCGTCGCGCTGGGTGTTGGCGCGGCGGTGGCGCTGACCGGGGTGATCGGCTTCATCGGCATCGTGGCCCCGCATGTCGTGCGTCTCTTGATCGGTCCGGCGCATCGCGTCCTGCTGCCGGCCGCGGCGCTGGGCGGGGCGATCCTGCTGCTGGTGTCCGACATCGCCGCCCGCATGGTGGTGGCGCCGGCGGAGCTGCCGATCGGCCTGGTGACCGCGCTGATCGGCGGACCGTTCTTCCTGTGGCTGCTGCTGCGGCGGTTGGCCTAGCGATGCTCGCGGCACACAACCTCGGCGTACGGCGCGGCGACCGCGCGGTGCTGGATCGCGTCGATGTGGCGATCATGCCCGGCGAGGTGGTGGGCATCGTCGGCCCGAACGGCGCCGGCAAGTCCACCCTGATCGCCGCGCTCGCGGGCGAGCTGCGGCCGGCAGCGGGTGCGGTCGCGATCGACGGCAAGCCGATCGGCGCGCTCGATCCCGATGCGCGCGCGCGCCGCTTGGCGGTGGTGCCGCAGGCGACGCGGCTCGATTTCGCCTTCACCGCGCGCCAGGTGGTCGAGCTGGGGCGCTATCCGCATCGCGGGCGCAGCCGCCGCCAGCAGGATCGCCGCGCGGTCGACGCGGCCCTGGTCCAGGCCGACGTGCTGTCCCTGGCCGGGCGGGACTTCACCACGCTGTCGGGCGGCGAGCAGCAGCGCTGCACGCTCGCCCGGGCGCTCGCGCAGATCGATGAGGATACGGCGGAGGCGCGGTATCTACTGGCGGACGAGCCGACCGCCAGCCTCGACATCAATCACCAGGCGTCGTGCCTGGCCGTGATGCGCGCGCTGGCCGCGCGGGGTGTCGGGGTGCTCTGTGCGCTGCACGACCTCAACCTGGCCGCGCTCTATGTCGACCGGCTGATCGTGCTGAGCCAGGGCCGGGTGGCGACCGACGCGCCGCCCGGCCAGGCGCTGGCGCCCGACTTGGTCCGCCGCGTCTTCCAGGCCGAGATGCTGCGGATCGACCACCCCGCGCTCGGCGTACCGCAATTCCTCGGGCTGGGGCCTGCAGCCCTGCCCGGCGCGCGGTCGGGCTTCTGAAAAGAAAAGGGCGCCGGGACCTTGTCCCGGCGCCCGGCCTGTTTCGGCAGTCTGCTAGCGATGGATGTCGGCCTGCATGTTGTCCTTGAGGAACAGCCAGCCCACGACGATCGTCATGACGGCGATGCCGATCGGGTACCAAAGCCCGTAGTAGATGTCGCCCGACCAGGCCACCAGCGCGGTGGCCAGCAGCGGCAGCATGCCGCCGAACCAGCCGTTGCCGATGTGGTAGGGCAGCGACATCGAGGTGTAGCGGATCTTGGTCGGGAACAGCTCGACCAGGAAGGCCGCGATCGGGCCGTACACCATCGTCACGTAGATCACCATGATGACCAGCAGCAGCAGGGTCATCGGATAGTTGATCTTCGCCTTGTCGGCCGCCGCCGGATAGCCCGCCGCCTTCAGCGCCGCGCCGTACTTCGCCGCGCCTTCCTTGGCGTCGAAGCCCTCGAGCTTGGTGCTGCAGATGGTGACGACCACGGGCTTGCCCGCCTCGGCCGGGACCGACTTGAACGACAGGCCCGACTTGGTCAGGAAGTCCTTCGCCCGGTCGCACTCCGTGAACTTGGACCACGGCCCGACGAAGATGTGGAAGTTGCAGTCGGTTGCCGCCACGGTGATCGGCGTC
>JADZDN010000389.1 GCA_020851015.1 Alphaproteobacteria bacterium
CGGGCCCGCCATAAGACCCGCCCGATGTGAGCGGGTCGCTGGGCGCGAACAGCCCGGCCGGCCGGAACAGCAGCACCAGCACCAGCACCGCGAACACCGCCGCGTCGCGCCAGGCGCCGTCGAGATATCCCGCCCACAGCGCCTCGACCTGGCCGATGACGAGGCCGCCGACCAGCGCGCCGGCGAACGAGCCGATGCCGCCCAGCAGCGCCGCGGTCAGCGCCTTGAAGCCGAACATCACGCCCATCTGCGCGCCCGCCTCGCCATAGTGCAGCATCAGCGCCGCGCCGGCGGCGGCGGCCAGCGCGGCCCCGCCGGCATAGGTCAGCGCGACGACCCGCGTCACGTCGACGCCCAGCAGCGCCGACATGCGCGGATCGTCGGCGGCGGCGCGATAGGACCGGCCCAGCGCCGTGCGGTGAAGGATCCAGCCCTGGGCCAGGGACAGCGCCACCGCCATCAGCACGACCGCGACCTGCGAGAAGGTCAGCGACACGGCGAAACCGCCGGCGGCGAAGAACGGCAGCTTGCCCGGCAGCAGGCTCGGCAGCCACCGCCCATGGCCGCCCTGGGTCAGGCGAAGGAATTCCTGCAGGAAGATCGAAAGCCCGATCGCCGCGATCAGCGCCGTCTGGGTGTCCGATCCGCGCATCGGGCGGAAGACCGTGCGGTCGATCCAGTATCCGCCCAGCCCGCCGATCAGCATCGCGAAGGGCAGGCCCAGCCCCACGACGGCCGCCAGCCCCGCCTGGCCCGCCATGACCAGCGCGCCATAGGAAAGGCTGGTCATGAAGGCGCCGATCGCCAGCAGCTCGCCATAGGCGAACTGGATGTGGCGCGTGACGCCATAGACCAGCGTATAGCCGACCGCGACCAGGGCGATCACGGACCCGACGACCAGCCCGTTCAACACCTGCTGCACCAGGTAGGCGAGGTGCAGCCCCAACGGCCAGCGCGGATGCGGCGCGTCCTGGTCCAGCAGCTGCGGCGGCATTTCCTGGCCCAGCCAGCGATGCAGCAGGATCAGCTTGACGCGCGACAGCGGCTTGCCGTCGACCTCGACCGATATCAGCCCGAACCGCGCCGGATCGCCGGAGGGCGGCGCGAAAACGCAGAGCAGGTGATGCTCCTCGTCGAGCCTGGGTCCCGTCGGCTTGACGCGATAGCGCAGCACCACGCCGTTGTGCGACACCGGGTCGGACTCGACGCCCGTCACCTGCGGCGCGGCCTCCGCCGGCAGCAGGGCCTCGAGGATCTGCCGGCACACATCCTCGCGCGGCGCTTGCGCGCAGCCGGCGAGCAGCGCCGCCAGGGCGACAAGGAGCAGCGGAAGCCGCCCGCGGCGCCGGGCGGCACGGCGCCTGTCCGGCGCGACCTTCACGCAGCCAAGCTCCAGATCATGCCATGCAACCCCCGCCCCGCGGCCATTCCACCATTCTTTCCGGGAAACACAAGCCATTAGGAGAATATCAACCACGGGGAACGAGAATCGGGCATCCGAGCCCTGGGCCGCGGAATCGGCAGCCATGAACCCGGCATTTTCCCCTATGCGCTCGACTGCGGCCTTGTTCGGCAGCCGCGGCGTCGCATCGCCATGGCTGTGGTTCGCCTTCGCCTGCCTCTTCGCGACCGCCGCCGCGCATGTCGATGCCGCCGGCCGGTTCGCGTCCATCGCCTGGGATGACGGCGCCATCACCCTCGGCTTCGCCCGCACGCTCGCGCGGCATGGCGAGATCCGGCCAAGCCTATGGTCGGACCGGGTCGAAGGCTACTCGACGCCCCTGTGGATGCTGATCAACGCGGGCGCCTATCGCGTCATCCAGAGCCCGGCCGGGCTGCTGCAATTCGCGACGTCGGCATCGCTGGCGCTGAACATCGCCAGCCTCGCGGCGCTGTTTGCGATCCTTCGCCGGTTCGCGCCGGTGGAAGTCGCAGGGCTGCTGGCCGCCGGCTGGGCGAGCCAGACGGTAAACTTCTACGAATCGGTCAACGGCATGGAGCACCCGCTGCTGGTGTTGCTGCTGCTGATCGCATTCCTAGGCTATCTCGACCGCGCCTCGCCGCGCCGTTACGCGGTCTATGCAGTCGCCTCGACTCTCGCCGTGACGGTGCGGTGGGAGGCCCTCTGGTTTCTGCTGCCGTTCGCGATCAACGTGGCGCGCGAGGACGGGCTGCGTCGCTTGTGGGCGCCCGAACACCTGTTGTGGGCGGCAGCCTTTCTGGGACTCACCGCGTTTCGCCTGGCCTATTTCGGCGACGTTCTGCCGAACACGATCGTGGCGAAGTCGAACTTTCCCTATGCGGCGCTCGACATGGCAACCGCGGTAGGGTCGCGGATGGGGGCCGCGCTGGACATCGCGCTTCTGCTGTTCCCGCTGGTTGCGCTGACCGGCCTGCTCCATGCCTGCTGTGGCGCAAACCGTCGATGGCGCGCGGCGCCCCCGCCGACGCGGCCGCGGCCAACGGGCGCTTTCGTCGCCGCCTTGGTCGTGGCCGCCGGCCTGGTCTTCAATATCGCGACGGGCCGGAATTTCGGCGCGCCGGCGCGCCTCTTCGCGCCGGCGCTGCCGCTGGCGTTCGTGTGCGCCGCGGCTTGCATCGGCCGCTGCTGGGCGGCGCCGTCCCCGGTTGTCCGGTTCGGCTTCATGGCGGCGCTGCTGGTCTTGAATGTCGCTGCCGTCCAGGGAGCCTATCGCGAAATGGCCAGGCTGGACGCCCCGGCCTACATGCCGCAACTCACCGTCGCCAACGTCGCGTCGGTCGTCGCGCCGATCGACCGCATCCGCCGGCGCGCCGGCCGCGAGGCGATCACCGTGGCGGCGCCCGACATGGGCGGACTGACGCTCTATGGCGACCATCTTCGCATCGTCGACCTTGGGCTTTTGTGCAATCGCGACCTCGCACGCACCGGACTCGAAGGAATCGAGGCGATCGCGATCGAACGCGAGCAGGCGGATATCATCGAAGCCCACGCCTTTTGGAGCGCCGCGCTCGCCGATGCCGAACTGTTCTATGCGCTCTACAGGCCCGTCATCGTCCAGGGCATCCGCTTTTTCGTTCGCCGCAGCCTGCTGCCCCGGCTGGGCGCGATGCGCGAAGAGCCGTTCGGCCCCGACGGCGACACGCCCTATCTCGACAAGTCGCATTTCATCCATCGGCACTACCGCCCGCACGACCTTGCCATCAATCGGCGCTTCGGCACCTTCCTCGTTCTCAACGAATAGGAAAGGCCACGTGACGAAGCCGGTTTTTCCGTCGTAGGCTTGCGCCCGCGAGGGGGACCGATGGTCGCGCGGGTTTGGACGGTGGCGTTCCAGGGGATCGACTGCCTGGACATCGACGTGCAGGTGCAGATCGCGCCGGGCATCGTCGGCTTCACCGTGGTGGGCCTGCCCGACAAGGCGGTGTCGGAGAGCCGCGAGCGGGTGCGCAGCGCGCTGGGCGCGATCGGCCTGGCGCTGCCGGCCAAGCGGATCACGGTCAACCTGTCGCCGGCCGACGTGGTGAAGGAAGGCTCGCATTTCGACCTGCCGATCGCGATCGGCATCCTGGTCGCGATGGGCGTGCTCGATGCCGAGGAACTGCTTGGCTACACCGCGCTGGGCGAGCTGGCGCTGGACGGCGGCATCACGGCGGTGGCCGGCGTGCTGCCCGCCGCGATCGGCGCCAATGGCCAGGGGCGCGGCATCATCTGCCCGGCGGCGAACGGCGGCGAGGCGGCCTGGGCGGGCGAGATCGACGTGCTGGCGCCCCCTTCGCTGCTCTCGCTGATCAACCATTTCAAGGGCACGCAGATCCTCGCGCGGCCCGAGCCGCGCCTGGCCGAGGACGACGCGGCGATCCCCGACCTGCGCGACATCAAGGGCCAGGAGACGGCCAAGCGCGCGCTCGAGGTCGCGGCCGCCGGCGGGCACAACCTGCTGATGATCGGCCCGCCGGGCTCCGGCAAGTCGATGCTGGCCCAGCGCCTGCCCGGCCTGCTGCCGCCGCTCGCGCCGGGCGAGGCGCTGGAAGTGTCGATGGTGCAGTCCGTCGCCGGCGCGCTGCAGAACGGCCGCATCACGCGCCGCCGCCCCTTTCGCGACCCGCACCACTCGGCCTCGCTGCCCGCGCTGGTGGGCGGCGGCATCCGTGCCCGGCCGGGCGAGGTGTCGCTGGCCCATCGCGGCGTCCTGTTCCTCGACGAGTTGCCCGAGTTCCAGCGCCCCACGCTCGAGGCGCTGCGCCAGCCGATGGAATCCGGCCGCGCAGTGGTGGCGCGCGCCAACCACCATGTCGCCTATCCCGCGCGCTTCCAGCTCGTCGCCGCGATGAACCCGTGCCGCTGCGGGCACCTGGACGATGCGGCGCAGGCCTGCGCCAGGGCGCCGAAATGCGCGCAGGAATACCAGGCCAAGATCTCGGGCCCGCTGTTCGACCGCATCGACCTGCATGTCGACGTGCCGGCGGTCGCCGCCGCCGATCTTTCCCTGCCGCCGCCGGCCGAGGGCTCGGCCGAGGTGGCCCAGCGCGTGGCCCGCGCGCGCGCGGTGCAGGCCAAGCGCTACGAAGGCTATGGCATCGCGACCAACGCCGAGGCCGACGGCACCTTGCTGGAGGAAGTGGCGGGTCCGGACAAGGACGGGCGCGACCTGCTCAACAAGGCGGCGGAGAAGCTGAAGCTCAGCGCGCGCGGCTACCACCGCGTGATGCGCGTGGGACGCACCCTGGCCGACCTCGACGGCAGCTTCCGCGTCGGCCGCCTGCACATCGCCGAGGCGCTGTCCTATCGCCGCATCGCGCCGGGGCGCTAGCGCAGGTCGCGACGACATCGCACGACCGCGCGGCGTTATGCCGCACGGAATTGCCGTCGGAAGCGTGACCGCAGCGCCGGGGCGGGTCGCGCCGTTCCTTGCATTGCCGGCATCGGCCGTCCTAGTGTTATGCGTCAGTCGGCAGGGCGCATTTTGAGGCATTGCCGAGCATGGAGACGCGGGCTCTGCGCTATTTCCAGGCCGTGGCGGAATTCGGCAGCTACAGCCGCGGGTCCGAATTTCTGCGCATCTCCCAGCCTGCGGTCAGCCGCCAGGTCCGCCGGCTCGAGGAAGAACTGGGCAGCGCGCTGTTCGAGCGTCACGGCCAGGGCGTCACCCTGACCGAGGCCGGCCGCATCCTGCTGGAACGCAGCCAGGCGGTGTTGCGGCAACTGGAGCGCACGAAAGACGAAATACGCTCGGGCAAGGCCGGACCCTCGGGCACGATCTCGTTCGCCGTGCCGCCGGCCGCCGGCAATTTCCTGGTGCCCGAACTGGTGCGTCGCTTCAGCGCCGCATGCCCCAACGTCTTCCTGCGCATCGTCCCCGGATTCAGCGGGCATATCCACGAATGGCTGGTGCGCGGCCAGGTCGACCTGGCGTGCGCCCACGATCCGCTGCCGCAGCGGGGATTTGAGATAACGCCGCTCCTCAGCGAGGAAATCTTTCTTGCCGGCAAGCCCGGCACGCTGCCGCCCCGCCGCCGCCACATCAGCATCAAGGACCTGGCCGACCTGCCGCTTATCCTCCCCGGCCGCCCCAATGCTTCGCGCCGGCTGCTCGACAGCTGGGTGGCGCAGCACAGGACCTCGCTTCATGTAAAGATCGAGGTCGACGATCATTCCGTGATCCGCGCCCTCGTCCGCCAGGGCGTGGGCTTCACCCTGCTGACCCGCGCCGCGGTCGACGCGGAACTTGTTCATGGCGATGTGCAGGTTCTGCCGTTCCGCCCGCGCGCGACCTGGACGCTGGCGCTGATAATGTCCGCGGATGCCGCGCGCTCGGACATCGTGTCGATCTTCGCGCGCACGGTACGCGACGTTGCGCGCGAGCTTACGGCGGCGGGCGCGTGGCCCGGCCGGTCGCTCGATCAATCCTGACGGCGCGGCCGGTCCGGCTCATTCGACGACGATGAAGTCGCGCGAATGGCGCGAGATGCGCTCGGCGCCGGCGTCGGTCACCAGCACCGTTTCGGTAATGCGCGCGCCCAGGCGCTCTTCGCCGATGAAGATCGGCGGCACGACGGAAAAAACCATGCCGGCCTCCAGCGTGTACCGGCTGCCGCCGAAGATCTGGATCGGTTCGCCCCAATAGGGCGGAAAGCCCGGCGCCACGCCGTAGGCCGTGGTGTGGCAGCGATGGCGGTCGAAGCCGGCTTCCGCGATGACCCGCTTGGCCGCCTCGTGCGGCACGGTCGCGGCGACGCCGGGCCGCATCGCCGCGATGCAGGCGTCGCCGGCGCGCCGGACGACCGCGTGCAATTCGCGCATCCGCGCGGACGGCTCGCCCAGGCTGAACATCCGCCCGATGGTCGCGGTATAGCGGTTGTAGGCGGCGCCGAATTCGACGTTGCCGGCCTCGCCGCGTCCCAGCCGCCGCGCGGTCGGAGAACCGTGCGAAAAACCCAGGCGGTCGCCGGTCACCAGGTTGATCGCGCTGGCCGGCAATCCGCCGCCCGCGCTCAGCATGGCCTGGTAGACGGCGCCGGCGATCTCGAGTTCGCTGCGGCCTTCGGCGATCGTCCGCACGCAGGCGTCCATGCCCAGATCGGCGATTCGCCCCGCCTCGCGGACCATCGCGATCTCGCGCGGGGACTTCACCATCTTCAGGTCGTGGATCAGGTTGTCCGGCTCGGCGACCAACGCCGCGCCCAGCATGTCCTTGACGCGGACATAGTGCCGGGGGTGGAGGTAGTAGGCGGGAACCTCCATGCCGACGCGCTGGCGGCGCAGCCCCAGCCAATCGGCCACCCGGCCGAACGCTTCGATCGGGTCCTCCGGCTCGCCGCCGCCCCAGATGCGCAGGTCTTCGACCAAGGAATCCTGCAGCATCTCGTTGCGCTCGGCGTCGCGCGTGAACATCACCAAGGGCTTCGCGTCGGCGGAAACCAGCAGGCACTGGAAGGACTGGAAGCTTTTCGCGTCCGTGCCGATCAGCCAGTGCATCGACACGGGATGGAACACGATTAGCCAGTCAAGCCTGGCGTCCGCGATGGCACGACGCACCCGGGCCAGACGCAGGGAAAACTCTTCCGGCGGAAAATCGTGCTTGGACAAACGGCTTCTCCTCGGCTTCCGTGGACGCGGAGTCTAGCACGACGGCCATCTGGGAGGACCGCGCCGGCGACGCTGGGCGCCGGACGCAAAAGAAAACGCGACGCTCACCGGCGGTCCTGGCCACCGGTGAGCGTCGCGCGCGCGAACTACGCTATTCTGCCGCCATCTTCCGCGACTTGCCGCGCTTGGCCTGCAATGCCCGCAACTCCTGCGCCAGGTGCAGTCCGCGCGGGGTGCCGCCTTCCTCGAAGAAGCGGATGATCTGGTCGGCGTAGACGCCGGTGCGCGCCTCCTCGACCGCCGGCTTCATCTCCGTGCGCAGCTTCTCGTAGGCCCACAGGTCCGACCGCGACAGGTTGATGCGGATCGCGGTGCCCGCGCCCACGTCGCCCAGGCCGTCGCCGGCGTAGAGCGCCACCTTCCGCTTGAACAGCGCAACGCAGATCTCCTGCGCCGTCGCGCCCGTCTTGGAGATGTCCAGGACCATGGAGAAGCCGTATTTCGGCATCACCGGGATGGTCACCTCGCATCCGCTCGCGAGCCACATCTTCTCCGATTCGGCCACGTGGGCGAGGTTGCGCCGCATGGTCGCTTCGGCCGATTCCAGATATTTCTTGTCGTTCAGCGCGGCGATCGCCCCGTACTGGGCCAGCAGGTTGGTATGGATCTTGGTGATCTCCATCTTCATCATCGCCGCCGCCTTCAGCAGGTCGGGATGGCCGGCGAGGAAGCCCAGCCGCAGCGCCGCCATGCCGTAGCCCTTCGACATGCCGGAGGTGGAGATCACGTTCGAGGTGTCGATCTCCTTGTGCAGCGCGGCGATCGGATACTGGCGCGTCTTCGGGTCGAGCTGGTGGGTGTTGTGGGTGATGTTGTTGAACACCAGGAGATTGTGATCGTTGGCGAGCTTCACGATCTCGAGCAGCTCTTCCTTGCTCTGCGTCGTCCCGTACGGGTTGATGGGATCGCAGATCACGATCATCTTGGTGCGCAGGTTGATGCGCTTCTTGATCTCCTCGGGCTTCAGCCGGTAGTCGTTCTGCGGCCCGAGCGGGATCTGCACGGGAGTCGCTCCCGCCATCAGCGCCGCCGGCGCGAAGTGGAAGTATACCGGGTCCGGCATGATCACTTCGTCGCCCGGGTCGAGATAGGTGAGGTAGGTGTAGCCGATGCCACCCTGCGCGCCCTCGACGCCGATGACCTCGAAATCGTCATCCCGTTCGCGGCCGAACTTCTTCACCGCCGCCAGGTCGCGCAGCTCGGAGAGCAGATCGGGCGGATACGGCCCCAGGTTCTCCGCCACGCAGCGCCGCTTCATTTCCTCGACGGCGCTCGCGGGCGGGCCGACATAGGAGCACATCCAGCCGAGGTCCGACCACTCGGCGGGATCGAGATCGATGCGTCCCCCCTTGTAGACATCCGTGTGCTCCCAGCCGAGCACGTCGATCGCCTCGCGGTAGGTGAAGTAGTTCCCCATCCCCTGCGGGTGGTAGAAAAGCGGCTTCGCCCGATGCGAGATGTGCCGCTGCATCTTCAGGCTGATGAGCTTGCCGTTGGTCTGGTAGGTTCGACCCCACGACATGATGAAACGCGGTTTCGCTTTGGTCATTTGCAGACCTCCGTTTGAAGAAGTGACGCCGGGAAGGACTGGACGGTGCCTCGCAGGTGCGCCTCGCGCCGCCGCTATTCGTACCCGGTGCGCGAACGGTAGGAACGCGCCCAACCGCCGTCCAATGCATAAAGCTGCCGGATGTCCATGCCGCATCGGCATGGGGGCGCCGCGTGGCGCGCGCGGATCGCCGCCGCAGGGATCGGCCCGTCCCCGTAAGGCATCAAGACGGGAACGCGATGCCGCTGCGGCAAATTGGCCGGCTTTTGCGCCGCGAGAGGCCGACCCGGCGGTTAAGACTTCGGCAACCGTGTTTTCGGCGGCGTGCCTGCGTGGCGGCGTTTAATTCTGGCGACGTGACAAGCAGGACGCGACAATTCATCGTTATCGGCCCCAGGCCGGTTTTTAGAGGTTGGTAATATTCGTCTATCTATAGTCAGCTGCATTCTTGGCAGAGAAGCGCTTATTCTGCCTGGACTTTCGAGCGAGGAAGGTAGATGCCTCGATCCCACAGCGCGGCCTCCCGGGATGGCGAGAGGCGCGCCGTTGCGGCCGGGCAGCCAAGCCGGGCCGCCGTGCAGCTGGCAGCGGCAGCGCGGGACCCGGCGCTGGTCGAGGTCGAGCATGCGGCGATCGCGGGCATCGCCGCGGATGCGCCCCTGGCGCTGATCCTCGGCGGGCTCGCCGCCTATATCGGATCGATCGCCGCGCCGGCCTCTTGCGCGATCGCCATCTGCGACCAGCCGCTCGGCAAATACAGGATCGTCGCGGCGCCGCACATTCCTGCCTCCCTCTGGGACGTGCTGGCCGCAGGCGTCGAGGCAACCATGCGCGCCCGGCACGGCAAGGCCGCCAACGCCGATACGGGACCGGACGCGGCGCACGTGGGCAACGCCGCCGATGTTCACCGACTGGTGGGCGCCGCCACGTCGGAGCTGTTGTGGTCGCGGCCGCTCGCCGACCATCGCGGCGCCGCGTTGGGCACGATCGTGATGTTCGGGGTCGCGGCGGCCGGCCCGGCCGATGCGGCCCGGCATGCCTGCGAGCATCTGGCCGCCGTGGCGAACATCGCGATCGAGCGCCACCGCCATGCAAGCGAGCTCAAGGCCGCCGACGACCGCCTCGCCGCCGTTACCTCGGCCATACCCGGGGTCGTCTATCAGCGCCGCGTCAGCCCGGACGGCGATATCCGCTACACCTACATCAGCGAAGGCGCCCACGACCTGTTCGGCGTCTCGCCCCGCGAAATCCTGTCCGATCCGAAGGCTTTGTTCGACTGTCACGGCCCCAGCTATCGCATGGATTTCCGCGATCGCCTGCTGGAAGCCTCGCGAACCCTGACGATGTGGGACGTCGAGGCCGAAATCATCAGCCGCAACGGCACGCGCAAATGGACCCATGCCATCGCGCGGCCGACCAAGCTGGCGGACGGATCGGTTCAGTGGGACGGCATCATCCTCGACGCCACGCGCATCGCGCGGCGCGAACAGGCTTTGCGCCGGGAAAAGGAAGCCGCCGAACTGGCCAACCGCGGCAAGTCCGAGTTCATCGCCAGCATGAGTCACGAGCTGCGGACGCCGCTCAACGCCATCATCGGCTTTTCCGAGCTGATGGCCAACGAGACGATGGGTCCGCTCGGCAACCCGCGCTATCGCGCCTACTGCGGCGACATACTGGACAGCGGGCGGCATCTGCTCGGCATCGTCAACGACGTGCTGGACATCTCCAAGATCGAATCCGGCAAGCTGGTGCTGCACGAGGAGCCGGTCGAGGTCGCCGCCGTCGTCAACGCGGCGATGCACCTAGTGCGCGAGCGCGCCGAGATCGCCGAGGTGGCGGTGGAATCCTGGCTGATGGAGGACATGCCGCTGCTGTTCGCGGACGAGCGGCTCGTCAAGCAGGTCCTGCTCAACCTCCTGTCCAACGCGGTCAAGTTCACGCCGAAGCAGGGGCGCGTCGCGGTCCGCGGAGGGATCGAGCACAACTGCGTCGTGCTGCAGGTCCAGGACACCGGCATCGGCATGGACCCGGCCGACATACCGCGGGCGATGGAGCGCTTTTCGCAGATCGATAATTCGCTGAGCCGGCGCCACGAAGGCACCGGCCTCGGCCTCTATTTGGTCAAGCTGTTCGCCGACCTGCACCAGGCGACGATCGAGCTGAAAAGCGCGCGCGGCGTCGGCACCACGGCGACCCTGCGCTTTCCTTCGAAGCGGACCTTGCTGCGCTAGCGCGCGCCGGCCGGCGCGGCTCAGCCGCCGGCGGGCGGGGCGGCCCGGCCGCCGTTGCGCACCACCCGGCCGGAATAGTCGTAGATGGAACTCGCGCCCTCGAAGAAGCTGAACGGGACGCGCATGCCGATCTGCCGCGCGCGGCCGAAGTTGATCGCGATGTCCGGGGGGGAGACGATGCCGACTTTCAGATCGCCGACCTTGGCGCGGCCCTGCAACACGTCGGCGCCGTAGACTGCGGACAGGTGCGCGTTGCTCTCGAAGCTGATGCCGATCGAAAGCACGGCGCTCACCAGCCCCGGCTGGACCACCTCGGGCACGGCGCTGATCACCGGCACCACGTCGGCGGCGGCATTGATGGTCGCGATCTCGCGGAAGACCGAGGTGCTGCCGGTGATCCAGAAGACGCTGTTGGCGAGCGTCGGATCGTTGGTCCGCATCCGGCGTACCGCATCGGCCACCAGTGAGCGCAGCTCGGCCGCCGCGTTGTCGGGGTTCTGCACGACCAGGTCCAGCACGCGGATGCCCAGCTTGCGGCCCAGCCCGCCCATCGGCTGCGCCTGGGTCTGCACGGCGCTGATGTTCTTGCCGTCCACAAGGATGGCGAAGTTCCGCAGATTCGGCTTCAGCTCGCGGATATAGGCCATCTGCACCTCGGTCGGCATGTTCAGCGAGGTGAAGGCGAAGTTGGTTCCGCTGCCGCTCTCGTAGTCCTTGGCCTGGCCAAGATCCACCGGGTCCTTCGAACAGACGCTGATCACGGGAATGGCGCCGCCCAGGTAGTTCCGATAGAGCCACGCCGTCGATTCCGAGCCCATGCTGAAGATCAGATCGGCCTTGGCCTGCTCCGCGGTAGCGATCGCCTGCCGGCCGAGCGCGTCGTCGTTGTTGTAGTTGAAGATTTCGAAGCGGGCGTCGATGTCCTTCTGCGCGAAGACCTGCAGGATCTTGGTGATCGCGACGTCGTAGGCCGAGGACTGCCGAGGATAGAGGACCTTGACCCGGAACACGGGCGTGGACGCGAAGCGGGGCAGGATGGTGACCCGCATGGGGTCGGCGGCCCAGGGCGTCACCTCCCAGTTGACGCGCACCTCCTCGCCGAAGCCGAACCAGGCATGCTTGCCGGGCAGGCTCTGCATGGCGGCCCTGGCGTCGCCAAATCCCGCCAACAGGAGCGCCCCCGCCAGGAGCACGATCGCCGCAAATCGTTTCATGCCGGGCTCTCCACCTGGGCGGACTTGCCGCCCGTGCCGCCCATCGGGGCGAGGAACAGCAGCGCCAACGTGCAGGTCACGCCGCCGAACAGCGCGATCACCAGCGGGGTGACACCCATCAGGACGAAGAGCTGGCCGACCAGGATCGGCCCGGCGACGTGGCCCAGCCGCTCCAGAAAGCGATAGGTGGCGGTTACCGAGCCGACGCCGATCGCCTTCGCCAGGTCCAGTTCGGCGATATGCGTGACCACCGGCGCGTTGACGAAGCCATGCGCGATCCCGATCGCGATCACGCCCAGGATCACGACCCACGTGACGAAGCTGCCGCCCAGCATGGCGCCCGCCGGGTCGTTCCAGTCGTTGAGCCCGATCACCAGCATCGCCACGCCGCTGGCCGCCGCGCCCAGCGCCAGGACGGGCACCGTCCGCCGGCTGCGGTCGACGAAGCGCGTGACGTAGTGCGACGCGGCGACGACTCCGATCGCATAGAGCATGACGATCTGGCCGATATCCTCCTGCTTGTACTGGCTGCGGGCCAGCAGCAGCGGCAAGGCGAAGGTGATGACGCCCGTCAGCGCGGCCTTGGCGGGGACGCCGATCAGGAACATCGCGCGGATGAACTCGAAGTGATGCAGGACCTGGATGACGTCGCGGAACAGCGTGCGCAGCTCGGCCGCGATGCTCTGCCGCGCGCCCATCGCCAGCGCGCCGCCCGGCACCAGAACAAAGCCGTAGGAAGCCGTCACGAACGACAGGATGCCGGCCAGCTCGAACACGCCAGACGGGCCCAGATAGGTGACCAGCAGCGAGCCGATCGCCATGCCCGAGATCATGCCGCCCTGGAAGCCGAACACGATGATGCCGTTGCCCCGGGTCCGGTTCTCGGCCGAGGCGATCGCCAGGATGTAGGACTGCACGCCGATGAACAGCATTCCCTGGCCAATGCCCGAGGCCGCGCGGGCGGCCAGCGCCCCCCAGAAGCCGATCGGCAGGATCAGCGCCAGCAGGCCGACGCCCGCCAGGATCAGCCCGCCGTTCATCGACACGCGCGGACCCACGCGCTGGGTGAAATGCCCGGACGGCACCAGGCTCAACGCGAAGAACAGGTAGTAGATCATGAACGGCGCCGACGCGAAGCCGGCCGACAAGCCGGCGGCGGCGGCGAGTTGCTGCATGTGCTGCGGCAGGAAGGAATAGGTAAGGTGCTCCAGGAACACCGCGACGAAGAACAGCGGCTTCACCGAGCTGAGCGCGGCGCGTTCGCGCAGCGCGGCGCGGCGCAAGGCATCCGGCTCACCCGCCTCCTCGTCGCGCCGCAGGTTCTGCAGCGACGACGCCACCTGCAGGAACAGCCCGGCAAGAAAGGCCGAGGCGATGAACATCGCGGCGAAATTCTTCACGCTGCGGGCGACCTGCCGGTAGACGATTTCGCGCGGAACCTCGACTGCGATGCCGACGGCGCCGGTCTGGGCCGATTTGCCCAGGCTGATGACGTAGGCATAGTTGCGCGAGTCCTGCGCCCAGGCCTGGCCCAGCCGGGCCGCATCCGTGTGCACCTGGGTGTTGCCGTCGACGATCAGGGCGACCGCCGCAATGTCGGGATTCAGCTTGCGGTAGTCGGCAAAGGCCGTGTCGATGCCGACGAAATCGCGCAGCGCCAGGTCGTACTGGACGATCTCGCCGATGCGCTGCGCCAGCATGTTGGCAAGCACGCGGGCCTTGTCCTGCGCCCCTTCGGAATAGAGCGACACCAGCGTCCAGATCACCACGCCCGACATCGACAGGAACACGCCGGCGAAGGCGACATGCAGCCACCGGGTGCGAATGTCGTTGCGCAGCGACTGCATCGTGGCGACGCCGGCCGCGAACAGGCCGGACAGCAGCAGTGCGACGCCGGTCAGCGGCAGGAAGGCGCCGTCGACCAGCCGCGTCGCTACGGCGTCGGACGAGCTGACGATCAGGGTTCCCGCCGCCTCGAACCGGCTGCGGAGCGGCACCGAGACGTGGGTATAGCCGTCGGCGCTGAAGCGGCGCGTCTCCTCGCCCGACATTGCTTCGGCCGGCGCACGCGGGACGTTGCTCAGCTTTTGGTCGACGTTGCGGAATATCTCCTTGCCCGAGGTGTCGAGCGCGGTGACGGCGTCGACATATTCCGAATCGACGATTGGTCCGGTCAAGGAGTTGAACCCGACGAACTGGCGGATCGGCAGGCCGTCGCGCAGAAAGGCTTCCATCGCCGTGCGCACGGTGCCGGCCTGGGTGATGACCTTGGCGACATGGAACTCGCCATAGGTGCGCTTGCCTTCGCCGTACCCGACATAGACCAGAAGGATCAGCGACAAGCCGGTGACGACGAACATCACCATGGCATTGCCCAGCCGCTGGGCGGCGGTGCGGCGATCGGCGGCCGGGGCGCGCGTCGGAATGGTATCGGGCATGGCCACCACCTAGAAAAGTGCCTCGACGCCGCGATAGACGCCGGCCTGGCGCCGGATCATCTGGTCGATGCGGTCGGCCAGCAGCGCCAGGATCAGGTCGTCGTAGCTCATCGCGTGCTCCGACAGGCCCTCGCCGACCAGGCTGGTCACCGCGGCGCTGGGGCGTTTCAGGTCCGGCTTCGGATTGGCTTCCAGGATCTGCAGGCACCCCTGGGCGTCGGCGCGGACGTCCAGGCGGATCAGCGACGACAGGTGAAAGCCCTTGTGCACGGCCCGCGCCAGCGCGCAGAGCTCGGCCTTGACGGCGGCATCCTCTGCGCCATCCAGCGCGTGCACGCGCTCGCGCGTGATCGGGCGCTGGTCCATCGAGGTGAAAATGCATTCGCCGGGCTGCAGCACGCGCTCCTGCGCGCCGAACACGAAAGGCTCGTCCAGGCGGTAGATCCGACCGCCGCGCGCGATCGTCGGGCCGGCGGCGGCGACCACGTATTCGCGGCCCGGCACGAAGGCCTCGATCAGCACCTCGCCGTTGGTCAACATGCCGACCTCGGCGACCGAATCGCGAAGCCCATGGCGGTCTTGCACCAGGTGGACATGCAGCGAGGCGCGGCCCACGGCGGGCTTCACCACGAAGGGACCGGCATACGATGCGAAGGTGGCAGCGAAGCGTGGATCGGCTTCGGGCGCGAACGGCCCCAGCATCGGACTCCACACCGTGAACGCCGGCGTGGCGAAGCCGACCGCCGCCAGTTCGCGCTTGAACCAATGCTTGTTGTCGAGCATCGTGACCGCCAGCGGGTTGTGCCCGACATAGGGGATGCCCAGCATCTCCAGCACGGCCGGCGCATGGCAGGAGGGATTGACGCCCTGGACGCCGGCGGTGTTGAGCCAGGCGAGATGCGCGCCCGACCGGCGCAACGACTCGCCCAGGCGCATGTCCTCGGCCACCAGCTCGACATGAAGGAAGCCGACGCCGCGCAGCGCGCCGGCAATGTCGTTGGCGACCGTCTCGTAGCTCTTCCAGGGCCGCGTGTTGAAGGTACGGTTGATGACGGATTCGGCGCGCGTACTGTCGCCCGCGAACACGACGGCAATGCGCAGGCGTCGGCGCAGGCGGTCGAGGACCAGTTCAAGCTCGCCGGCCTCGCTCGCGCGAAGCTCGCTTGCCTGTCCGTCCTGGACGTCGAAGTCGCGCTCGAATGCCTTTCTGGCGCGCGTCTGCATATCGATCCGCCGCTCTCCGTTTCGTGGTGAGAATGAAGAAGCGGAGTAAAAGACGGGTTAAGGCTGAACCGTCGGGAATCAACGATTTGGGCATAATCCGGTCAAAAGACACTCGTGTTGGTAGCGGCGCGGCCATGGGCGTCAAAACCCGCGGGCGGCTTGGGAGCTTGCATTATTTTGCGATGGCATCCGCGCGGCGCTTGCCGGCGACCGGCTCCGGTTGGCAGAAATAGGTCATGGCAACGGCAGACAGCACCTTTGGACGCGTGCGGGCGGTGGCGGCCGACATCACGACGCTGGCGGTCGACGCCATTGTCAACGCGGCCAATTCGCGGCTGATCCGCGGCGGCGGGGTCGACGGCGCCATCCATCGCGCCGCAGGGCCGGAACTGCAGGAAGAGCTGAACGGGATCGGCCGTTGCAAGACGGGCCAGGCGGTCATCACCAAGGCCTATCGCCTTCCGGCTCGGCGGATCATCCATGCCGTTGGTCCGGTCTGGCAGGGGGGCAATCAGGGCGAGGCCGACTTGCTGGCGAGCTGCTACCGGAACGCGCTTGCGCTCGCGGTCGAGCACGGGCTCAAGACCATCGCCTTCCCGGCCATTTCCACCGGCATCTACGGCTATCCGCTGGCGGAGGCGACCGCCATCGCCGTCGCCACGGTGGCGGAGGCCCTGCGCGGCGAACGGGCGATCGACCGCGTCGTTTTCTGCTGCTTCGGGGCCGAGGCGCTGCGTGCCTACAAGCATGCGCTCGCAAGAGCGGCGGCGCTATGACCACGCGCAACCTCGCGGCGCTGTTCCAGCCGAAGAGCGTCGCCTTGATCGGCGCCGGCACGCGGCCCGGCTCGGTCGGACAGGTGATGATGCGCAACATCGCCGCCGGCGGCTTCAAGGGTCCGATCTGGCCGGTCAATCCCAATCGCCCGCAGATCGAGGGGCTTGCCGCTTTCGCCGATGTCGCCAGCCTGCCGGCGGCACCCGATCTTGCCGTCCTCGCCACTCCGCCGGCCAGCGTGCCCGGCCTGATCGACGAGCTGGGCCGCCGCGGCACGCGCGCGGCGGTGGTCATCACGGCCGGCGTCGACCGCCAGGCCGCGCTCAAGGCGGCGCAGCCCCATCTGCTGCGCATCGTCGGCCCGAACTGCGTCGGCGTGATGGTGCCCGGCCTGGGGCTGAATGCCACGTTCGCCCACATGGCGGCACGGGCGGGCGACCTTGCGTTCATCACCCAGTCCGGCGCCATCCTGACGGCGGTAATCGACTGGACCGTCGCCCGCGGCATCGGGTTTTCGCACCTGGTCTCGCTGGGCGACATGGCGGACGTCGATTTCGGCGACCTGCTCAATTATCTGGGCGCCGATTCCAGCGTGCGTGCCATCCTTCTTTACGTCGAGGCGATCACCCACGCGCGCAAGTTCATGTCGGCCGCCCGTGCCGCGTCGCGCGTCAAGCCGGTCGTGGTGGTCAAGGCGGGACGCGCCGCGGCGGGGGCCAAGGCTGCCGCCTCGCACACCGGGGCGCTGGCCGGGCTGGACGCCGTCTACGATGCGGCTTTCCGGCGCGCCGGCATGCTGCGCGTGCGCGAGCTGGGCGACCTGTTCGATGCCGCCGAGACCCTGGCGCTGCTGAAGCCCGCGCCGGGCGATCCGCTGGCCGGCGACAGCCTGGCGATCGTGACCAATGGCGGCGGTCTCGGCGTGATGGCGGTGGATGCGTTGACCGACGGCGGCGGGCATCTGGCCGAGCTGTCGCCGGCGACGCTCGCGCGCCTCGACGCGCTGCTGCCCAAGACCTGGTCGCACGGCAATCCCGTGGACATCGTCGGCGACGCCGACGGCGCGCGCTATGCCGCCGCAATCGAGGCGGTGCTGGACGATCCGAACGCCGACGCGCTGCTGGTGCTGAATTGCCCGACCGCGATCACGCCGCCCGCCGAGGCCGCGCGCGCGGTGATTGGCGCGTTGGCGGCGCGCGGCCGTCGCCGGCCGATGACCGTGCTGACAAGCTGGGTCGGCGGCGCCGCGGCCGAGGCCGGCCGGCAGGCCCTCTCGCAGGCGCGGCTCGCCTGCTTCGACACGCCCGACCAGGCGGTGCGCGGCTTCCTCCGCCTGGTCGAGTACCGCCGCAATCAAGAAGCCCTGATGCAGACGCCGCCGGCCATGGCCAAGGGCATGGCGCCCGATACCGCGCGCGCCCGCGGCCTGATCGCCGGCGCTTTGGCGGCCGGCCAGGAATGGCTGGGCGAGGCCGAGGCCAAGAACCTGCTCGACGCCTATGGCGTGCCCGTCGTGCCGACCCGCCTCGCCGCCTCGCCCGACGCGGTGGCGCGCATCGCCGCCGGTTTCGACGGCCCGCTGGCGGTCAAGATCCGCTCGCCCGACATCACCCACAAGACCGACGTCGGGGGCGTGGCGCTCGACCTCGCCACGCCCGAAGCGGCGCGCGATGCCGCCCGGCGGATGCTCGCCGCGGTGGCGCTGAAGCGCCCGAATGCGCGGCTCGACGGATTCACCGTGCAGCCGATGGTCAGCCGCCCGCGCGCGCACGAGCTGATCGTCGGCATCGTCGCCGACCGGCAGTTCGGGCCGGTCGTGCTGGTGGGGCAGGGCGGCACGGCGGTCGAGCTGGCCGACGACAGCGCGCTGGCGCTGCCGCCGCTCAACATGCTGCTGGCGCGCGAGGCCCTGGCGCACACGCGCATCCATCGCCTGATGCAGCCGCATCGCGGGCGCCCGGGCGCCGACCTCGACGCGGTGGCGATGGCGATGATCCGCGTGGCGCAGATCGCCATCGACCTGCCCGAGGTGGTCGAGCTCGACATCAACCCGCTCCTGGCCGATGCCGACGGGGTGGTGGCGCTGGACGCGCGGGTGCGCGGCCAGCGCGCCGACCGGCCGGGCGCCGAGCGCCTGGCCATCCGCCCCTATCCCGTCGAGCTGGAGGACATCGTCGCCGACCGCGCCGGCACGCGCTATCGCCTGCGCCCGATCCGGCCCGCGGACGAGCCCGCGCTGCGCGCGGCCTTCCGCAAGCTCAGCCCGCACGCCGTCCGCATGCGCTTTTTCCAGCCCTTGAAGGCGCTGGACCACGCCATGGCGGCACGCCTGACCCAGATCGACTACGACCGCGAGATGGCGCTGGTGCTGGCCGCGCCGGTCGAAGGCGGGCCCGAGGAGCTCTACGGCGTCGGGCGGCTGTCGGCCGATCCCGACAACGCGCGGGCCGAGTTCGCGGTCGTCGTGCGCACCGACGTGGCCGGGCGCGGACTGGGCCAGCTTCTGATGGAGCGGATCATCGACTACGCGCGGCAGCGCGGCATCGCCGCGCTGCATGGCGACATCCTGGCCGAGAACACCAACATGCTCGATCTCTGCCGCCGCCTGGGCTTCGCGATCGCGACCTCGCCCGACGACCCGGCGATCATGAACGCCAGTTTCCGGTTGTAGCGGGCGGGCGCCTCATCCTTCGACAAGCTCAGGATGAGGGTGTGTAGGGGACTCGATCCCCACAACGATCCTCACCCTGAGCTTGTCGAAGGGTGAGTCCATCGAACCATACGCCTCAGTTCCCCGCGGCGGCCTTGCGCTGCGCCAGGGTTGCCGCCTTCTCCGCGTCGATCCACCAGGCGTCGAACTGCACGCCTTGCTTCGGCGTGACGGCGGGGCGGCCGAACTTGTCCCAATAGGCCACGCGGTCGACGGCGATGTAGAACTGGGGAACGCAAAGGAATGACCATTGCAGCACGCGGTCCAGCGCATGGGTGCGCTCGACCAGCGACTTGCGGTCGGGGGCGGCGATCACCGCGTCGATCAGCGTGTCGACCGCCTTGCTCTTGAGATAGGCCGAGTTGCGGCTGCCATTGTGACCGGCGGCGTCCGAGCCCCAGAACTCGCGCTGCTCGTTGCCCGGCGATTCCGATTGCGGCCAGGAATCGATCGTCATGTCGAAGTCGAAATCGTCGCTGCGCTTCTGGTACTGCGCCGTGTCGACGGTGCGGATGCGCGCCTCGATCCCCAGCCGCTCCAGGTTCTTGGCGAAGGGAATGGTGGCGCGCTCGTAGCTCGGGTCCGCCAGCAGGATCTCGAAGCTAAAGGGCTCGCCCTTGTCGTTCACGAGCTTGCCTTGCTTCACCGTCCAGCCGGCCTGCTTCAGCAATTCCGCGCCCCGCCGCAGTTGCTCGCGATTGTTGCCCGAGCTGTCGGTCGTCGGCGGATTGTATTCGGTGGTGAAGACCTCCCCGGGAATCTGTCCGCGCAGCGGCTCCAGCAGCTTCAGTTCTTCCGCGCTCGGCAGGCCCTTGGACTCGAGCTCCGAATTGTGCCAGTAGCTGCGCGAGCGCGTGTACTGGCCATAGGACAGGTTCTTGTTCATCCATTCGAAGTCGAAGCCGGCGATGATCGCCTCGCGCACGCGGCGGTCCTGGAACAGCGGCCGGCGCATGTTGAAGACCCAGCCCTGCATTCCCTGCGTGCGGCTGTTCGGCAGCGGCTCCTTCTTCATCGCGCCGTTCTTCAGCGCCGGAATGTCGTAGGCGGTGGCCCATTCCTTGGCCGAATTCTCCAGCCGGAAGTCGTAGGCATTGGCCTTGAACGCCTCCAGCCAGATGCTCTGGTCGCGGAAATAGTCGTAGCGGATCACGTCGAAATTCTCGCGGCCGACGTTGACCGGCAGGTCCTTGCCCCAGTAGTCCGGCACGCGGCGATAGGTGATCGCGCGGTTCGGATCGATGCTGTCGACCTTGTAGGCGCCGCTGCCGAGCGGCGGTTCCATCGTGGTCTTGTCGAACTCGCGCTTCTCCCAGTAGTGCTTCGGCAACACGACAAGCTGGCCCAGGATCAGCGGCAATTCGCGGTTCTCGCCCGGCTTGAAGGTGAACCTCACCGTCCGCTCGTCGGTCTTTTCGACCTTGGCGACGCCCGCGTAGTAGAAGCGGTACTGCGGCGCGCCCTTCTCGACCAGGATGTTGAAGGTGAAGATCACGTCGTCCGGCGTGATCGGCTGGCCGTCGTGCCAGCGCGC
>JADZDN010000390.1 GCA_020851015.1 Alphaproteobacteria bacterium
GGCGGCGGCGCCGGCGTGTTGTAGAGCTCGGAGTAGCACTCGTCCATCACCAGCAGGAAGTCGTGCTTGCGCGCGAGCAGCAGCGCCTTCTTCAGGTAGTCCAGGCTGGCGACGGCGCCCTGGGGGTTGGCCGGCGAGCAGAGATACATCACCTGCGTGCGGGCGAGCGTGTCGGCGCCGATCGCGTCGAGATCGGGCAGGAAGCCGGTCGCCCTGGTCGCCGGCAGGAACGCCGGCTCGGCCCCGGCCAGCACGGTGGCGCCCAGGTAGACCTGGTAGAACGGGTTGGGGATCAGCGCCAGCGGGCGCTTGCCGCTTTCGGTCGGCGTGATCGCCAGCGTCGCGGCCGAATAGAGTCCCTCGCGCGTGCCGGCCACGATGGCGATCTGCCGGTCCGGCTCGATCATCCCGGCCGGCAGGTTGTAGCGGCGCGTCACCCAGGCGGCGCAGGCGCGGCGCAGTTCGGGCGTGCCGTAGAAGGTCGGGTAGAGGTTCCAGTCGGTCTTGTGGCGCGCCACGATCTCAGCCACGAAGGGCGGCGGCTGATGCTGCGGCTCGCCCACCGACAGGTTGACCGGCGGCACGTTGGCGCGCGGCTGCACCGGGGCGAGCAGGTCCGCCAGGCGCTTGAACGTGTGGTCGGTCATCGCTTCGAGACGGGCGTTGAGCATCTGCTTCTCTAATATGACGGCCGGGGATGGGGCTGGTATTCCTAGCAGTGCGAGGCCCGGATCGCCAAGCGGGCGAGGCGAGATGTCGCGCCGCTCGCGCCTTTCATCCTTCGAGACGGCCGCTTCGCGGCCTCCTCAGGATGACGCGGTTGTTTGGCCGGCGGAACCAAAGAAACGCGTCATCCTGAGGAGCGAGCGCCGCGAGCGTCTCGAAGGATGAATGACTCAGTAGAGCGTGCCGTCCTTGTGCGCGTATCGCTCCTCGCCATCGACGATCACGATTTTCATGTCGATGTCGGAATACGCGCCCTCGTCGCCGCCGGGCCAGCGCGTGCCGACCTCGAGGAACGTCGCCAGCTTGCGGCTACGGTTGACGAGATGATGGCCGTCCCGGCTGCCGTGCGGAAAGCCGGCGGCCATGCCGGGCTTCAGCACCTGCTCGCCGCCATCGGTCACCAGCACCAGTTCGCCGGTCAGCACGTAGACGAACTCGTCCTCGCGCACGTGCCAGTGGCGCATCGAGGACATGACGCCCGGCGGCAGGGTCACGTGGTTGACGCCGAACTGCGAGAGGCCGGCGGCGTCGCCGAGCTTGCGTCGCACGCGGCCGATGCAACGCTCGCGGAAGGGCGAGGGATAGTCGCAGTGGTGATGCCCCGGCACCGTGGCCGGGTCGAGCGCGGGCATGACGAGCGCGGCGCGGCGCTTCGTTTTCGACGCCGGTCCGCGCCGCCCAGCCGCCTTGCGCTTGGTTGCGCGCTTCGTCCGCGCCTTACTTCCCGCCATCGCGACCCTCCCGTCAGCGCCCCAATGCCTCGATCTCCGCCAGGAGTTTGCCATCGACCTCGACCACACCGGAAGCGGCCTTGGCCCGGTTGGCCAGGCGCCGCGTGCCCGGCAGGCGCACGCCGGGCTGGACCAGCATCGCCGCGAGCAGCGTCTCGAGCCGCTCGGCGAAGGCACCGCCCGCGAGCGCGCCCGGATCGATCGCCAGCAGCACTTGGCCGACGCGCGGCGGCGGCCCGTCCGCGGTGAAGAAGGACGAGGCCTCGAAGCCGAGATGCGAGGCGGTGAGCGCCGCGGCGAGGATCTCGACCATCAGCGCCAGGGCCGCGCCCTTGGCGTCGCCCATCGGCAGCATCGCGCCGTCGAGCGCTGCCTTGGCGTCGGTCGTGGGCCGGCCGTCCTTGTCCAGCGCCCAGCCCGCGGGGATCGCCTCGCCCTTCTGTGCCGCCACCATCACCCGGCCGCGCGCGACCTTGCTGAGCGACAGGTCGATCACCAGCGGCGCATCCTTGCGGCGCGGCGCGGCGAAAGCGATCGGGTTGGTGCCGAAGACCGCCTGCGCGCCGCCCCAGGGCGGGATCGCCTTGGGCGAGTTGCCCATGACGATGCCGATCAGCCCCTGCTCCGCCAGCCGCTCGGCCGGCCGGCCGGCCACGCCGAAATGATGGGAGTGATGAACAGCGGCGATGCCGATGCCCTGGGCGGGCGCGATGCGCGTCAACGCGGCGATGGCGGCATCGATGGCGGGAAAGGCGAAGCCGTCGGCCGCGTCGACCACGACCGCCGCGGGCTTGGGTCGCGTCACGCGCGGCGCGGCGTGGCCGGCGACCTTGCCCGAGCGGGCCTGCGCGGCATAGGCCGGGACCCGCGACAGCCCGTGGCCCTTGTGCCCGTCGACCTCCGCCTGCACCAGCGCGGCGGCGACCGACGCGGCGTTCGCCGGCGCGGTGTTGCTGTTCTCCAGCGCGCGGGCGACGAGGGATCGCAGGTGCTCGGGTGTGTGACTCATCGCAGCGAGCGTGCCGCGTCGTTACCCCCCACCCTATCCCTCCCCCGCAAGGGGGGAGGGGACACAAAAAGGCGCATTCCATTTTCGTCCCCCCTCCCCTTGCGGGAGGGGGATAGGGGGAGGGGTCTTTTCAACGCAGGAACGATCACGCGCTCTGGTACAGCTTGGTCATCACGAATTCGCGGTGACCCAGCGCCTCGGCGCAGGTCAGGCGGCCATTGCAGGTGCGCAAGGTGATGTCGATCAGCGCGTCGCCCGCCTGGTCGAGCGTCATCTCGCGCCGGAGGATGCCCGAGACGTCGAGGTCGATATGCTCGGGCATGGTGCGCGCGGTCGTCGGGTTGGCGGTCAGCTTGATGACCGGCTCGATCGGGTTGCCGATCACGTTGCCCTGGCCGGTCGGGAACAGGTGCACCACGAAGCCGGCGGCCGCCTGGAGCGTCACGCACTCCGCCGCGGCCGAGGACGTGTCCATGAAATAGAGCCCGGCGCCGGCCGCCGGCTCCTCGGCCGGCTTCAGCACGTCGACGAACCTGGTCTTGTGGCCGATCTTCTGGAAGTTGCCGAAGGCCTTCTCCTCGATCGTGGTCAGGCCGCCCGCGATGTTGCCCTTGGTGGGCTGCGAATCCGACAGGTCGTTGGTCTTGTGGCGCTCGACGACCTGCTGGTAGGCGTTGAACGTGTCCATGAACTTCTTGGCCACCGCCGGCGTCTTGGCGCGCTTGGCGCATTCCGCCTCGGCGCCCGTGAGCTCGGTGGTCTCGCCGAAGCACGAGGTCGCGCCCAGCGGGTCGAGCTTGTCGATCAGGTTGCCCACGGTGGGGCAGGACGCGAGGCCCGAGGTGGTGTCGCTCTCCCCGCACTTCGTGGAAACCCACAATTCCTCGATCTTGCATTTCTCGCGCTGCTTCTCGGCGGCATCCTGCAGGAACTTCATCGCCACGCGCGAGGCGTCGGCGATGGTCTGCAGGTCGCCCTTGCCCTCGATCGCGAAGCCGGCGGCCGGCTTGCCGGTCTTCTTCTTGA
>JADZDN010000459.1 GCA_020851015.1 Alphaproteobacteria bacterium
CGAGATCAGCGCCATCAAGTCGGTCGAGGTGGTGGACGAGCTGACCGTGCGCATGAACCTGCACCGCCCCTTCGCGCCGCTGTTCGCGCAGCTCGCCGACCGCGCCGGCATGATGGTCTCGCCCAAGGCGGCCGAGGCGGGCGGCCAGCAGTTCGGCAACAACCTGGTCTGCTCCGGCCCCTACAAGCTGACCAAGCGGGTGATCCAGGACCGCATCTGGCTGGAGAAGTTCGAGCCGCACTGGGAGGCGTCGCGCTATCACTTCAAGACGCTGGTCTTCAGCGGCATGCCCGACGCGACGACGCGGCTGACCAACCTGCGCTCGGGCCAGCTCGACATCATGGAACGCGTGGCGGCGCAGGACATGCCCACGGTCAAGGCCGACGCCAAGCTGAAGCTGGTGTCGATCATGAGCCGCGCCTACCAGGGCATCACCTTCAACATCGCCAACGGCGCGGCGGCGGCGCAGCCCGGGCCCTTTGCGAGGAGCGCCAAGCTGCGCCAGGCGCTGGAAGCGGCGATCGATCGCGAGGCGTTGACGCAGGTCGTGTCGGGCGGGGTCTACGTGCCGGGCAACCAGGCTTTTCCGCCCGGCGACCCGTTCTACAACACCGCGCTGCCGGTGCCGAAGCGCGACCTTCAGCGCGCCAAGACGCTGGTGGCGGAATCCGGCATCGCATCGCCGACGCTGACGCTCCACATCCCGACCGACACCGAGCGCCAGCAGATCGCCCAGATCATCCAGCTGATGGCCAAGGAGGCGGGGATCGAGATCAAGCTGCAGTCGGTCGAGTTCATCACCATGCTGGCGCAGCAGCGCAAGGGCGAGTTCGAGGGCTCGCTGGTGGGCTGGAGCGGGCGGGCCGACCCGGACGGCAACCTGCACCTGCTGGTGCACAGCACCGCGCCGACCAACGACGGCAAGTACGCCAGCCCCGAGATCGACCGGCTCTTGGACGAGGCGCGCGTCGCGACCGACGCGGCCAAGCGCAAGGCGCTCTACGATCAGACCGCCGTCGTCCTGGCCCAGGACCGGCCGATCGTCTACCTGTTCCACAATCCCTGGCTGTTCGGGATGACGGCGAAGTTGGATGGGTTCATAGCCTATCCGGACGGGATCATCCGCCTGGGCGGCGTCACGCCGAAATAGGGCCCGCCCGGCACCGGCCGATCACGAAAGGCGGGTTCAGCGTCCCGGCTGCTCGCGCGCCAGCAGCTTGAGGGTTTCGTCCGGGTGCTTGTAGTGAAGCAGGCCGGCCGCCTCGGCCTCGACCAGCACGCCCGAGCGCAGGTGCGACCAGCGCTCGCGGGGGAACGATTCGCCGAACTCGTTCGTATCCAGCGAACAAACGACGCGGCCCACACCGCCTTCCCACAATTCCACCCGGTCGCCCAGCCGGGCGTCGCGTCCGTCCGCGTATCGCATGGCATTCCCCTCGTCTGCCCCGAGGCCGAGGAACCGGCACCCCGCCCGGCGGTTCCCAGCATCCTGTGGATAAGTTACCAATGGATGCGGATTAATCGAGTCTGATCTTTTCGACTGCGATGCAACGCCATCTTGCACCGTCCGGCGGTGAATTGGCGGAACAAAAAAGTGGCATTGGCAGGATCTTACCGGCCGAACTTCAATCGGCTCCTAGCGTCGGCCCAGTGCCACCGCGGCGAGCCGGCCGCACCGTCCGCACCGAAGCCTCTCTACCGCCGACCGGACGATTCGGAAGCGGCTTGTTGCCGGCGAGCTATGGTCAAAAAGAACGAAGAAAGAACTTGCCTAAAAGAACAAACCATGCACAATATCGGTCTTGGCTTCGCCCAGGTCCGTTTGCAACCGGTCCGGGCTCATGGAATAAGGGGTTACCGGCGATGTCGGCAAGTGCACTCAGGCTGATCGACAAGGACGACATGGACAAGGGTAAGGCGCTGGACGCCGCGCTGAGCCAGATCGAGCGCGCCTTCGGCAAGGGCTCGATCATGAAGCTCGGCCAGCGCCAGAGCGTGGACCAGGTCGAGGCGGTTTCCACCGGCTCGATCGGACTGGACATTGCGCTGGGCATCGGCGGCCTGCCGCGCGGGCGGATCATCGAGATCTACGGGCCGGAAAGCTCGGGCAAGACCACCCTGGCGCTGCATGCGATCGCGGCCGCCCAGAAGGCCGGGGGCACCTGCGCCTTCGTCGACGCCGAGCATGCCCTCGATCCCGGCTATGCGCGCAAGCTGGGCGTCGACGTTGACGAACTGCTGATCTCGCAGCCCGACGACGGCGAGCATGCGCTCGAGATCGCCGACACGCTGGTCCGTTCC
>JADZDN010000391.1 GCA_020851015.1 Alphaproteobacteria bacterium
CAGCCTGTTCCGCCGCCACTCGCGCATGGCGACGGCGGTCGTCCACCGGCGCTTCGGCCTGTGGCGCACCGCACTGGAGCATGCGGGCCTTGCCGACCGCTACAGCGGCTGTCCGATCACCGACAAGTTGCGCCGGCGGCCGTCGGCCGGCATGTCGGATGGCGCCTTGCTCGACGAGCTGCGCGCGATCGCCGCCGCCCATGGCGGCGACACCGTGACGGCCAAGCAGGTAGCGTCGAGCCCGCGCGTATCGCTGCCGGTCTACTACGGCCGCTTCGGCAGCTTCGCCAAGGCAGTCGCCGCGGCAGGCCTGCGCCAGGCAAAGTGCGCGCGGCGCTACAGCGACGCGTTGTGCTTCGCCAACCTCGAGGCCCTGGCCATGTACTACGGCCGCCTGCCCCGCAGCGGCGAGCTCGACAAGCCCCCCTCGACCGTCAGCATGCAGGCTTACCGCCTGCGCTTCGGCAGCGTCCGTCGCGCGCTGGCGCTGTTCGCGCTGCGCGCCAACGCGGCGGGCGCCGATCCGCCGCTCGCGCCGCCGGACCCGGCGGTCGCCGCCCTGCTGCGAAAGGAACAACGCCGCGACGTGCGCGGCTCGTTGCGCTTCCAGGTGTTCCAGCGCGACCGTTTCCGCTGCCAGGCCTGCGGCGACAGCCCCGCGACGGATCTGGCGTGCAAGCTGCAGGTCGACCACATCGAGCCGTATTCGAAAGGCGGCAAGACGACGCTCGACAACCTGCGCACGCTATGCGCCGCGTGCAATTGGAGCCGGGGAAACCGGACGGGGACCTAGCGCCGCCTAGTTCCTTGTCGCGCCGGGCTCCAGCGGCCGGTCGAGGGCGGCGCCGTCCTTGGCCACGATGCGGCCGCGGTGGAACACCAGCGCGCGCGGCGGGTGGGCCGAGAGCGCCTCGGGCACGCAGCGCGACGGCATGGTGAAGAAATTCGCCGGCGCGCCCGGCTTGAGCCCGTAGTCGGCGATGTGCATTGCGCGCGCCGCCGCGTCGGTCACCAGGTCGTAGGCGATCATCACCTGGTCGTCGCGGCGGAAGTCGGCACGCCAGCCGATCAGCGCGGCGCGCGCCAATACGTCGCCGGTGCCATAGGGCGACCAGGTGTCGCGGATGTCGTCGTTGCCGGCGAAGACGGTGACGCCGGCCTCGCGCAGCATCGCGATCGGCGGCAGCGCCCAGCCGGCCGCGCCGTGCGTGACCAGCATCACGCCCGCCTCGGCCATCAGCTCCGCGGCGGCCTTGGCCTTCGATTCCGCCACGTCGCCCAGGCAGAAGCCGTGGCTGATCGTGACCCTGCCGCCGAGCCCCGCGGCCTTCGTGCGCGCGCAAATCTCCTGCACGTTGAACAGCCCCATGTCGCCCGGTTCGTGCAGATGGATGTCCAGCCCCACGCCGCGGCGTTCGGCGATCGCGAAGATGCCGTCGAGCTGGCCCTTGGGATCGCGGTCGATCTCCAGCGGGTCGATGCCGCCGACAAGATCGGCCCCTTCGCGCACCGCCGCGTCCAGAAGCTCCAGCGTGCCCGGCCGGCGCATCACGCCGGACTGCGGAAAGGCGACGATCTGCACCGTGGCGTAGTCGGACGCGGCCGCGCGCGCCGCCAGCACGCCCTCGAGCTTCGAAAGCCGGCCCTCGAGGTCGATGTCGACATGGGTGCGCAGATGCGCCGAGCCGTGCGCGGCGCAGAGCTTGATCAGGTTCGACGCGCGCTCGGCGGTCGCGAGCGGCAGGTTCGGCAGGATCTTCTTGTCGGTCTCGATCCGGCTCATCCGCGTCGGCCCGGCCGCGTGGCCCATCCAGGGCAGGCCCAGCAGCGTCTTGTCGAGATGCAGATGCCCGTCGCACAGGCCCGGCAGCACCAGCGCGCCGCCAAGATCGGTGGCATCGCCACCCGCCGCACCGCCACCGGCGGCAACCGTCCCTTGAGCGTCCGTGATCGCGGCGATCTTCCCGTCTGCCAGCGCGATGTCCGCGCGCCGCCCGTTGGGCAGAAGCGCGTTGGTGAGCAGCGCATCAGGTCGCGTCATGGACAGGCCTCCCCCCGGCGGCAAGCGATGGCGCTTCATATGACCGCAGCCGACGGCGGCTTGGCAAATCCGGGGCGACGCGGCGGGAAGATCAGCGCGGCTTGAGCGGCACGACCCCCTCCATCGCCGCGCGCCATTCCGCGATCTTCTGCGCGAGCGGCGTGGCGGCGTGGGCGGGGCTGGTGGAGGGCAGGCGGCGATAGGCGAGATGTGCGGGCAGAAGCGCGCGGTCGACCAGGCGGTGGAAACACTGCTCGGCCTTGGCGCCGTTGAACAGCACGCGCTCGATCCTGGGATGCTCTTCGAAGAACGCGGCGAACTTGTTGACCTTGGCCGACTTCGAGCGGATCGCCGAGTCGAGGCTGCCGGGCCTGACGCATTCCGCCAGCACGTCCCACAGCGCGATGCCCGCGCGGTCGAGGGCCGCCAGGCGCTCGGCATAGGGCAGGTCGGGGCCGGCGCCGACGAGATCGCCCATGATCCGCCAGAAGGCGTTGCGGGGATGCGCGTAGTACTGGCCCGCCCGCAGCGAGGCCAGGCCAGGCATCGAGCCCAGGATCAGCACGCGCGCCTGCCGGTCGGCCTGGGGCGCGAAGCAGCGGGACGCGGCGGTCGTCGCTGCGCCGCCACGCTTCGCGCCGCGCGCGCGGATGGGGAGTGTGGGCACCGGCGGTTCAGCCCCTTCGTGTCTTCGTGCCTTCGTGGTCATGTCTTGAACCACGAAGGCACGAAGGTCACGAAGAGGAAGGGCCGCGAACCTAGTTGGTCTTCGGGATGCCCGGGATCTGCTGCAGCAACCCGCCGCCCGGCGCGGCCGGAGCCGCCGGCTTTGCCGCGCCGCCCGTCGCCGGGGCGGCCGCCGGGGCCGCGCCCCCACCCATGCCCGGGATCGCGATGCCGCCGGGCAAGCCACCCGCGGCCGGGGCCGCACCGCCGGCCGGGGCTGCGCCCCCGCCGACGCCCGGGATCGACAGGCCGCCCGCTGCGCCGCCGATGCCGGGCAGGCCCGCGCCGCCGACGCCCGGCAGGCCGCCGCCCAGGCCGCCGAGGCCCTTCAGCAGCTTGGTCGGATCGCCCATGAACATCGCCGTCAGGTCGGGCGCGCAATTCGGCGCCGACCACGGACCCTTGCAGGTCACCGGCACGCCGACGCCGCCGGCCTGCTGGCCGCCCTGGCCCTGGGCCGAGGCCACCGCCGCGATGTTGATCTTGTAGTCCATCGTCTTGGGCGGCATCGACACGGTGCCCTCGCCGGTCACCCGCACGAAGGGCGATTTCAGCATCAGGTCCTTGTTGGTGATGACGCCGTTGGCGATGGTATAGGTGCCGCCCAGCTCGGCGAAGTCGGTCTTCTCGGACGCGCCGCCGCCGCCGAACAGGTTCTTCAGCCCGCCCAGCATCTTCGACGGGTCGAAGGTGATGCCGCCCTTGCCCACCTCCTCGAGCTGGCGCGCGACGCCGGCCAGGTCGATGCCCTTGATCGCGCCGTCGGTGAACTTCATCGAGCCCTGGCCGTTCAGGGCCGACACGATCTGCTTCTGGCTGTTGCCGCGCGCCGTCGCGTTGAGCTCGCTGGCCAGCGTGCCGGACAGCGTGTCCATGTCGTTGGCGTCTTTCAAGTACGCGTTGGCGTCGACTCCGGCGAGCTTCTGGTGGATTTCGAAGGCCGAGGGGCTCTGCGCGGCGTTGGCGACCACGGTCAGCTCGGCCCCGCCCTTGTAGAGGCCGGGCTGGGGCACGGCGGCGGCGATCGTCGCCTTCGAGTCCTTGACCGTCACGTTCAGCGTCGCCTTGCCGGTCTTGATCTTGCGCACGAGGATCTCGCCCGCGCTCAAGGCCAGCTCGGCGTCGAAGGTCTTCAGGGCCGACAGGTCGATCGGGTCGTCGGACCAGTCGGCCTGGCCGGGCGCCCCGCCGGCGGCGGGCTTGGCCGGCTGCTCGGGCCCGAGATAGGGGTTGAGGTCGAGCTTGGCGACGTCGAGCCGGCCCTTGATGGCGGGCTTGGCGCCGTGCGTGTCGACCGAGAGCGCGCCGGTGGCGTCGATCGCGTCGACCGCGATCTTGGCGTCGGAGAAGTCGAGCTTCTTGTCCGCCATCGCGAGCTTGCCGCTCAGGGAGAACTTGCCCATCGTGTTCGGCTTGACGTCGGCCAAGGGCTTGCCGGCCCAGGCGGCCAGGTCCTTGATCGACGGCGTGGCGACATTGACCGTGCCGTTGGCCGCCACGGTCTGCTTCATCGTCACGTCGCCGTTGAAGTCGACCGTCAGGTGCTTGGTCGCGAGCTTCTTGGTGACGGTGGTCTTCTCGCCGTTCAGCAGGCCCGACAGCTTGCCGGTGTTGAGGGTGAGCTCGACCTTCTCCTTGTTCCAGATAGCCGAGCCGGTGACCGCCAGCGGGCTGTCCATCGACGGCAGCGAGACCTTGGCGTCGACATCGTCGAGCAGGTATTTCTCGTTGGTCTGCAGGTTGGCATAGCTGAGCTTGCCGTTGACCAGGCGCACGTCGCCGAGCTTGATCGCGCCGATCTGCCCGCCGCCGCCGCCCGCCGCCGGCTTCGAGGCGGGCTGCGCGCCGCCCAGCGCCCAGTTGGGCTTGCCGGCCTTGTCGACCTCGAGATTGATCACCGGCTCGTTCAGCACGAACGAGTCCACTTCCAGGTTCTTGGACAGCAGCGGCATCAGCTTCACGCTGACCACCAGGCTCTTCAGGCTGGCCATGTCCTTGGCCTGGCCGCCCGGCGCGTTGGCCAGGTGCACGTCGGTCGTCTCGAGCCCGATATTGGGCCACAGCGTCAGCTTGATCGGCCCGTTCAGCTTCAGGTCGCGCCCCAGCGCCTCCTTGGCCTTGGCCTCGATCTGGGGCTTGAACTGGTTGGCATCGAAAATGAAGGGCAGCGCGACGACGCCGCCCACGATGATGATCAGGACGACGACGACGCCGATCAGAAGCTTCTTCATGAAATCCCTCCACCCTCTGGGGAAGCCGACGTGGCCGTCCCCTGGCCGCACGCGGGCCCCTGCCGCCCCCTTGGACGCGGCTATACTACAACGGCCGGCGGCCGATTTCCTTCCCCTCCACCAGTACAGGTGCCATGCGAATCATCGCTCCGCCGCCGGCCCAGGTCGCGCGCAAGCGGTAGGGGGCGCGGGCGGCGGATTCACCAGAAGTTGCATGGTTCTGGCCGCATGCGCGGCTTGACCGGCTTGACCCGGCGCCCGCGGTCGGACACCGTGCGGCCATATTTGCTTGCTACGGGGTGGCGCGCCGGCGGAGGGGTTCCCGCCGGCACGCGAGGCAAGACGGGTTTTCGATGATCAGACGCGTATTCCTGGCCCGGGCCGCTTCGGCGGCGCTCGTCCTTGGCATGGGTTTCGGGCCGGGCCTGGCCGGCCGGCCCGCCAGCGCGGCGACCGACGGCGCCGGCGACTTCATCAAGCAGCTCGGCGCCCAGGCCGTGGCCGCGCTGGGCGAGGCCCAGCCCAGCCGCGAGTCGCTGCAGCGCATCATCGGCGACGGGCTGGACGTGGATTCGGTCGGCCGCTTCGCGCTGGGCGCGTTCCTGCGCCAATCCAACCCCAAGAAGGTCGACGAGTACCTGAAGGTGTTCCGCGACTACGTGCTGATGTCCTATCCCGACCTCCTGGGCAAGCTGAAGCTGCGCGAGATCGACATCCTGGCGGTCAAGGGCGTGGACGACCAGACCAGCTTCGTCAACACCCGCATCGGCCACGGCGACAGCGACCAGGTCGAGGTGGGCTGGTACGTGC
>JADZDN010000392.1 GCA_020851015.1 Alphaproteobacteria bacterium
GCCCATGCGCCGATGCCGCGCATGACAAACACGGTGATGCTGTCGGGCAAGCATGAGCCGAACGAGATCATCGCCAGCGTGAAGAAGGGCCTTTACGCCGTGAACTTCGGCGGCGGCCAGGTCGACATCACCTCCGGCAAGTTCGTGTTCTCGGCCTCGGAGGCCTACCTGATCGAGGACGGCAAGGTGGGTCGGGCCGTCAAGGGCGCGATGCTGATCGGCAACGGGCCCGAGGCCTTGAAGACCGTGTCGATGATCGGCACCGACATGAAGCTCGACGACGGCGTCGGCACCTGCGGCAAGGACGGCCAGGGCGTGCCGGTGGGCGTCGGCCAGCCGACGATGAAGCTGGACACGCTGACGGTGGGCGGCACGGCGGCTTAGCAGCGGCTTGATTTTCGTCGCTCCAATCGCTAATGTAGTGAAATTCACTACACGCGTGCATTGACCATGAGCGATACCGTCTCCGCCGCCGAGGCGAACCGCAAGTTTTCCGAGCTGCTGCGCAAGGTGCGGAGCGGGCGGAGCTATATCGTGACTTCGCACGGCAACCCGGTCGCACGCATCGTGCCCGCGGCCACGGACGACCGCGTGCGGGCGCGGGCGCGCGAGAAGCTGTTCGCGCGGCTTAGCGCCCAGAAGCCGGCCAAGATCGGGCGTTGGACCCGCGACGAACTTTACGACTGACCGGCGATGAAAGTCGCACTCGATACGAATATCCTCGCCTGCGCCGAAGGGGTGAACGGTCCCGACCGCCGGCGGTTGGTGCTGGACGTGCTTCGCCGACTTCCGACCGATGCCGTGGTCGTGCCGGCCCAAGCGCTGGGCGAGCTTTTCAATGTGCTGGTCCGCAAGGCCGCCTGGAAGCCGCGCGATGCGCGCGCCGCGCTGCTCGCCTGGAGCGACTCCTTCGTGACGATCGCCAGCACGACACCGATCATGCACGCCGCCGCCGACCTTGCGGTCGACCACCGGCTTGGCATATGGGACTGCGTAATCCTGGCATCGGCCGCCGAGGAAAAATGCCGGCTGCTCTTGTCCGAGGATCTGCAGGAAGGCTTTACCTGGCGCGGCGTCACGATCGTCAACCCCTTGGCGACCGTTCGACACGACCTCTTGGCAACCCTGCTCGACTCCCCGCCCGCCTGATCCGCCTTGCCGCGCCCGGCACGGCGCGGCTGCTCCTGCGGCACGCCAAAGGCTTCGCGCGCACGGTCCACGCCCACAACCGTGCCGGCGGCGCGCCCCGCGCCGCTCACGGTATCTCGTAGATCGCCATCTCCGCGCCGATCCCGCGCAGCGCGTGCTGCTGCGGCATCGCCGCGATGTCGTGGCGCTTGAGCAGCGCCGCGGTTTCCGCGTGCTCGACCACCGGCTTGGTCGCGAAGATCGAGCGCGACGTCGCCAGGCCCTGCACGCGCGCCGCGATGTTCACGGTCTGGCCGAAATAGTCCTGGCGGTCGTTCAGCGTCACCGCCAGGCACGGCCCCTCGTGGAGGCCGATCTTCAGCAGCAGGTCCTCGCTGCCGCGCTTCGCGTTCATCTCGCGCATCGCGCTGCGCATGCGCAGCGCGGCGGCCATCGCGCGCTGGGGCGTGGGAAAGGTCGCCATCACCGCGTCGCCGATGGTCTTGACGATCGCGCCCGCCTCGGCCGCCACGATCTCGCCCAGCACCTGGAAATGCGCCTTCACCAGGTCGAACGCCACCAGGTCGCCGACGCGTTCGTAGAGTTCCGTGGACCCGCGCAGGTCGGTGAACAGGAAGGTCATGCTGGTGATCTTCAGGCGCTGCTCGGCGTCCAGCATCTCCGCGCGATAGATGTCGCGGAACACCTGGTTGGTCAGCAGGCGCTTGGCGGTGAGAAACGGCCGGCGGCGGCCAAGGAGGTGATGCAGCGCGTCGTCCGCCACCCAGGCGCCGGGCAGGGCGCGATGGTTCATGCGGTTGTCGAAGGTGATGCGCGCCGGGCCGGGCCTGAGCTCGAGCGTGGTCGTCGCCAAGCCGGGCTTGTCGATCACCACGGTCAGGAGCTGGCGCTCGCGCGTCGACTCGCCCTTCACGTCGACGAACTGCGCGGTATGGCTGACCGGATCGAACAGGATCACGAAGGCTTCCGGCAGCGTGACCGACAGGATCGCCTTCTCGTGCGCCGGCAGTTCCATCGTGTCGAGCGTGCATGCGTCGATCGTGCGCGCCAGGTCGTCGTCGTCCGGCACGTCGAACCCCGAGCCCCAGAAGATCTGACGGAAATACTCCGCCACCGGCAGCGAGTCCGGGTCGTGCGCGGCGATGCGGCGCACGCGCGGGTTGACGGTGAAGGTGACCTCCACGACCTCGTCCAGCGTGGGCTCGAAGCCCGACGCGCAGAGCGCGCAGCTGTATTCCTCGGGATGCACCGACTTCAAGGACGCACCGGCCTGCAGCACGCCACCGCAGCCCGGGCACAGGATGTTCCAGGACAGCTCGAAGATGCCGAGACGCGCGGCGTGCAGGAAGCCCGCGATCGCGCGCTCCTCGTCCAGCGCGTGCTGGGCCGCGAAGGCGACCACGTTGATCCGGCTGAGCGCGCGGTCGGGCGCGTCGCGCACCGAGGATTCGATCGCGGCGACCACCGCGTCGTCGGCCGACTGGCGCAATACCGCGAACAGGGAGCCGGCTTCGCTCATCGCCGCCAGCATAGCGGAAGCGGCCGGGCGTGGAATGGGCGAATCTGCGTATCGCCCCCCGGGTCCGGCGCCTTGCCCGGCCGGGCGGGGCGGCCGTAGGATTCGCCATCACCGCGCACGGGAGGGCCCGGCAATGGACGGACTTTCAGGCACGAAAGCGGCCAGCGGCATCACGGTGAAGCGCATCAGCGGCGCGCTGGGCGCCGAGATTCAGGGAGTCGACCTGGCGAAACCGCTCGATGCGGCGACCGCGGAAACCGTCAAGCGCGCCTTGTCGGAGCACCTGGTGATCGTCTTCCGCGGCCAGGACGTGCCGCCGGCCGCGCAGATCGCCTTCACCCGGCACTTCGGCAAGGTCGAGCCGCACCCGCTCTACCGATCGGCGCAGATCCCCAAGCATCCGGAGATCCTGGTGCTGGAGCACAAGGGCGGGCAGTTCTTCAACGGCCGCAACGACATCTGGCACGCCGACATCACCTTCAGCGCGACGCCGCCGTTGGGCAGCGTGCTCCACTGCAAGGCGATCGACGAGGGCTTCGGCGACACGCTGTTCGCCAACGTGCAGCGCGCCTACGCGCGGCTGTCGCCCGGCCTGCAGGCGATGCTGGCCAAGATGACGGCCGTGCATTCCGCCGGGCTCCTGCAGCGGCGCAACAACAAGGACAGCTACAACGTCGGGATCAACGACATCCCGCCGCCGGTCGAGCATCCGGTGGTCCGTACCGATCCCCGGACCGGACGCAAGGGGCTGTTCGTCAACCCGGCCTTTACCGAGCGCTTCGCCGACATGACCGAGGCCGAGAGCAAGCCGCTGCTCGACTATCTCTACGCCTTCGTGCCGCAGCCCGAGCATGTCTACCGCCACCGCTGGCGCGTGGGCGACGTGGTGATGTTCGAGAACCGCTGCGTGTGGCACTACGTGTCCTGCGACTACCCGCCGGAGATGCACCGGCGCATGCACCGCACCAGCGCGACCGGCGACCGGCCGGCATGACGCGGGCGGCCGGCCTGCGCCGCGTCGGCGGCCTGGTCGGGCTGTTCAATCCCGCGTAGGCGCAGGCCTGGGGGATAGAGGCAGCAGCGCATTGGTCGGCCCCCGGCCGTCCCGTTTGACGGGCCAGGACCGGCGTTCATGCCATGGACCGGGGGCCGTGGGTGCGGAGGATGCGCGGTAGCGACCGTCCGGCTGCCCCACGGACCCTCGGCGCGGTGTCGCTAGCCGTGGCGCGTGGCCGCGCGGCGGGCGGCGGCGCCGCGCCAGGCTTGGGCGCGGTACAGGCTGACCGGGAGGCGCCGGGCGGTCTGATCCCAGGCCGACATGCGGATCATGAACAGGCAAGCCAGCGCCAGGGTCGAAAGAGCGATGATCACGGTCGCCATGGGTTCCTCCTGCATCGAGACAACCGACCAATAGCCGATCCGCCCGCCCGGCCTCCATGCGGGCGGTCACAATCCGGCTGTGCCGGCCGTCACATGAATTGGTGCGGCGCGGCAGCCGCCTCTTGGCGCAAGCCCGGCTTTTGGCGTAATTTCGCCACCCAGGACCGCTAGGGGAGAGTTCCGCATGGCCGCACAGCACGGCGACGCCGACTTCGACATCGGTGCGCATACCAAGACCTTCAACGCCTTCATGAAGCTGGTGGTGTGGGGCATTGTCGGGGTCGTGCTGATTCTGCTGTTCCTGCTGTGGATCCATTTCGGCTGACCGGCCGGCGACGATGGACCGGATGGGCAATGACGGGACCGCGCGCCCCGGCCCGGTGGCCGGACCGGTAGCCGACGAGACGGGCCTGCGGGCGCTCTACGATGCTCCCTCGGAACTCGCGCGCCTCAAGCAGCTCGACCGGCTGGACAAGCACTGCCGCAATTTCATCGCCCATTCGCCCTTCCTGGTGATCGGCACCACGCGACCCGGCCACGGCACGGACTGCAGCCCGCGCGGCGACGCGCCGGGCTTCGTGCAGGTGATCGACGACCGCACCCTGGTGATCCCCGACCGGCCGGGCAACAACCGGCTCGACACCATGTCGAACCTGACCCACGCGCCCGAGGTCGGGCTGATCTTCCTCATCCCCGGCGTCGACGAGACCTTGCGCGTCAATGGCCGCGCGTCGCTGACCCGCGATCCCGCAGTACTGGCGAAAGCGGCGGTCAACGGCAAGGCGCCGAAGCTCGCCATCCAGGTCGAGGTGCGCGAGGCGTTCCTGCATTGCGGCAAGGCGCTGAAGCGATCGCGCCTGTGGAGCCAGGACTACAAGGTCGACGCCAAGACCTTTCCCTCGCTCGGCCGCATGATCGTCGAGCAGGTGAAGCCCCAGGGGATCACGGTCGAGGAAGCCGACCGGCGCGTCGAGGACGGGTACAAGAACCGGCTGTACTGAGCCCGCGCACCTAGCTGGCGTGCCCGATCCCGGTCAGCTTGAACACGAAGCGTCGCAGCGGCCTTGCCCAGGGGCCGCCGATGCCCACGACCGACAGCGCGAACATGGCCGGCCACGCCCACCAGCCGATGCGGGGCACGACCTGCTGTCCATAGACCGTGGTCGCCAGCAATGCCACCGGCACGTAGAGCGACGTGATGAACACCGAACGAACCGCGAAGCGCGCGAAGCTGACCCCGACCATGCCGAGGCCGCTATAGGTCGGTATCAGCACGGCCGGGCCGGGAAACACGCGCGCCACCACGACGACGAGGAACAGGTGATCGTCGAGCCAGCGGCGGGACCGGTGCGCGCCGTCGGACCGCAGCCAGCGCTTCAGCGCGGGCAGCCGCCGCGCCAGCACGCCCAGGCCGTACACGCCCCAGTCGCCGCAGGTCAAGCCGGCGATCAGCAGGATCAGGACCGCTGCGACCGGCCAGCCCAGCTCGACGATCATGTAGCCGCCCGCGACCATCGCCGTCTCCTCGTGCACGATGCTGGTGAGGAAGACGCCGAGGCACAGCAGCACCGGGCTGGCGGCAAGCGACGCGATCGACAAGGTCGGATGTCCTAGGGTTGACGCGACGGTAGCGCAGTTCGGCCCGATCCCCAACGGCGCGGGCGAACGACGGGTTCCTGCCGCGCCGGCCGGAAACGGCCCCCCTCACAGCAGCCCGGCCATCCCCAGCGCGGCCGCAACGCCCATCACCCACAGCGGGTTGATGCGCGTGGCGAACGAAACCGCGGCGGTGGCGGCGGTAATCGCGAACGTGGCGTAGCCGGTGTCGACCGCCCGCACCAGCACCAGCCCGCTCGACGACACCAGCCCGACCATGACCGGCGTCAAGCCGTTCTGGATCGCCAGGCGCCAGGGGCGCGTCTTGAAGCGATCCCACAGGCGGAGCACCAGGAAGGTCAGCACGGCGCTGGGTACGGTCAGCGCCGCCGTCGCCACGAGCCCGCCCGCGATCCCCGCCGCATGCCAGCCGATCAAGGTGACGATCATCATGTTGGGGCCGGGGGTCGCCTGGGCGATGGCATAGAGATCGGCGAAGCGCTGGCTGGTCATCCAGCCCTGGACCTCCACCGCCTCGCGATGCATCGCCGGCAGGACGGAGGATACGCCGCCGATCGTCAGCAGCGACAGCAGCGCGAAATGGCGCGCGATCGTGCCGATTGCACCGTCGTCGTTCATCGCGGCCACCGCCAGCTCGCGGCGATGCTGAGCGGGCACAGCGCCAGCACCGCCCATTCCAGCGGAACGCGCAGCAGGCCCACCGCCGCGAACGCCGCCAGCATGAACGGCAGCGCCTGGGCCGGGCGGCGGCGCAGCAGCGGCACGGCCATCTTGGCCGCCGTCGCCACCACCAGTCCCGCCGCCGACGCGGCGATGCCCTGGAGCGCCCCGCGGACCACCGGAATGCCGCCGAACCGCAGATAGAGGGCGCCGACGCCCATCACCAGCAAGGTCGGCACCGCCATGATGCCGGTGAAGGCGGCCAGCGCGCCGAGCAGGCCGCGAAACCGCGCGCCGACAGCGACCGCCAGGTTGACCACGTTGGAGCCGGGCAGGAACTGGCACAACGCCAGCAGGTTGTTGAACTCCTCGGCGCTCAGCCAGCGCCGGCGCTCGACGATCATCCGCCGCGCCCACGGCAGCACGCCGCCGAATCCGACGGCGGCGGTCGAAAGGAAGGCAAGGAAAATCAGGCCGGCGGACGGCGCGCCCGCCGAGGGGATTTCTACGGGGGAAGCGCCGCCCCGATCGTCCATCGCCGTCGGGACAGCTAGCCGACGATCTCGGTCCCGGCGAAGAAGAAGGCGATCTCGACCTTGGCGTTGTCCAGGCTGTCCGAGCCGTGCACGGAATTGGCCTCGATCGACTCGGCGAATTCCTTGCGGATCGTGCCCGGCGCGGCGTTGGCGGGGTTGGTCGCGCCCATCACGTCGCGGTTCTTGGCCACGGCGCCCTCGCCTTCCAGCACCTGGACCACCACGGGGCCGGAGGTCATGAAGCCGCACAGGTCGTTGAAGAACGGCCGCGCCCTGTGCACGGCATAGAACGCCTCGGCCTGGGCGCGCGTGAGGTGCAGGCGCTTCTGCGCGACGATCCGCAAGCCCGCCCCTTCCAGCTTGGCATTCACCTTGCCGGTCAGGTTCCGGCGCGTGGCATCCGGCTTGATGATCGACAGCGTGCGCTCGACGGCCATGATTTCGGGTCCCGGTCCTAATTGGGGTGCGGTCTTATAGTCGGGCCGGCCGGGGCTGGCAACCCGCCCCGGAAGTGCTATCAACCCGCCCGCCATGCTCTCCGTCAACGATTTGACCTTCCGCTACGGCGGGCGCGCGATCTTCGAGCGCGCCGGGGTTTCGATTCCGGCCGGGCATCGCGTCGGGCTGGTCGGGCGCAACGGCAGCGGCAAGTCGACCCTGCTGAAGCTGGTCCTGGGCGAGCTTTCGCCCGATTCCGGCGCGATCGAGATGCCGTCGCGCGCGCGCGTCGGGCACCTGGCGCAGGAAGCGCCGGCGGGACCGATGTCGCTGGTCGAGTTCGTGCTGGCGGCCGACCTGGAGCGCGCGGCGCTGCTGCACGAGGCGGAGACCACCGAGGACGCGGGGCGCATCGCCGAGATCCACGAGCGGCTCAACACGATCCAGGCCCATGCCGCGCCGTCGCGCGCGGCCACGATCCTGGCCGGGCTGGGCTTCGACCACGCAGCGCAGCAGCGCCCGGTCAGCGACTATTCCGGCGGCTGGCGCATGCGGGTCGCGCTGGCGGCCGTGCTGTTCGCAGCGCCCGACCTGATGCTGCTGGACGAGCCGTCGAACCACCTCGACCTCGAGGCGCGGATGTGGCTGGAGCAGTTCCTGGCGCAATACCCGGGCACGCTGATCCTGGTCAGCCACGACCGCGACCTGCTCAATGCCGTGGTCGAGGAGATCGTGCATGTCGACGCCGGCAAGCTGGTGATGTACCGCGGCGACTACGACAATTTCGAACGCACGCGCGCGATGCGCCTGAACCTGCAGGCCGCGGCGCTGGTCAAGCAGGCGGCCCAGCGCAAGCACATCCAGGCCTTCATCAACCGCTTCCGCTACAAGGCCAGCAAGGCGCGCCAGGCGCAGAGCCGCATCAAGATGCTGGAGCGCATGGGCGAGGTGGCGCCGCTGGCGCCGCCGGAGGAGATCACCTTCGAGTTCCCCGATCCCGACCAGCTGGCGCCGCCGATCGTCGCGATCGAGAACGCGTCGATCGGCTACGCGCCCGGCAGGCCGGTGCTGGCGAAGCTGGGGCTGCGCATCGACATGGACGACCGCATCGCGCTCCTGGGCCCCAATGGCAACGGCAAGTCGACCCTGCTGAAGCTGCTGGCCAGGCGATTGGAGCCGCAGGCCGGCTCGGTGCGCCGCTCGGGCAAGCTGCGCGTCGGCTATTTCGACCAGGACCAGACGCAGTCCTTCGACCTCGAGCGCACGGCCTATGACCACCTGGCCGCGGCGGTGCCGGACCTGCCGGAGGTGAAGGTGCGGTCGCATCTCGGCCGCTTCGGGTTCAGCCAGGACCGCGCCAACCGCAAGGTCGGGCAGCTCTCGGGCGGCGAGCGCGCACGCCTGCTGTTCGCGCTGGTGACGCGCGACGCGCCGCACCTGCTGCTGCTGGACGAGCCGACCAACCACCTGGACATCGAGGCGCGCGACGCGCTGGTGGCGGCGCTCAGCGCCTTCGAGGGCGCGGTGATCCTGGTCAGCCACGACCCGCGCATGGTGGCGGCCACGGCCGACCGGCTGTGGCTGGTCGCCGACGGCACCTGCAAGCCGTTCGACGGCGACCTCGGCGACTACCGCCGGCACCTGATCGACGAGCGCCGCGCGGCGCAGCGCGGCGGCAACGGCAAGAAGCCGCCGGCAAGCGACAAGAAGGCGCCGGTGCGCGAGCAGGCCACCGCGAAGCGCGAGGTTTCGAAGGCGGACGAGCGCCGTGCGGCGGCCGACGCGCGCCAGAAGCTGAAGCCGCTGCGCCAGGCCGTCGCCCATGCCGAGAAGCAGGTCGAGCGCTTGACCAAGGAGAAGCAGGGGCTGGAAGCCAGGCTCGCCGATCCTGCGCTCTACGACGGCGCGCCCGCCGAGGTGACGAAGATCCAGCGCGACCTTGCCCACGCCATCCACGAATTGAATGCTGCCGAGGACGCCTGGCTGACGGCGCACGAGGCCTACGAGGACGCCGCCAAGACGGCGGGATAGATCCGGCGCTATTCGCCTGACTGAACACGAATTTTCCGCGCGGTAGCGACGGTCGAGCCTATCGTTGGTCGATACCTTCTTGACCGAAAATTAACCAAGGCGGCCCTATTCCTGCGATTGCGAGGTACGCACAGGACCGCCCAATGCCGAGTGCCGGGGACCGCCAGAAGGCCCGCGTCCGGAAGAATTTCCCTGCCGCAGAACTGGCGGTCGCGTTCGATTGCCTGCGGGTCGCGCTGGCGGTGTTCGACCGTCGGGACCGCCTGATCTACGCCAACGAGCAGTTCCGCTATCTCTATCGCGGCATCGCCGCGATCGACGAGCTGGTCGGGTTGCGCTTCGAGCAGATCATGCGGCTGGTCGCCGCCAACGGCGAGATCGCCGGCGAACTGGCCGCGCGCGATCCCGATGCGTGGCTGGCCGACTTCATGGCGGTGCATCGCAGCCAGCCCTTCTATGCCTATGAGCAGCGCCTGACCGACGGGCGCTACCTGCAGATCAAGGAGCGGCCCACGCCCGAGGGCGGCACCGTCGTCCTGTGGGTCGACGTCACCGAGATGATGCGCCATCGCTTCCGCCTGGAGGACGCGATGCAGAGCGCGACCGAGGGCTTCGCGCTGTGGAGCCAGGCCGACAAGCTGATCGCGCACAACGACCAGTTCGCGCGGCTGTTCGGGCTCGAGGACCGCCCCTTGCGCGCCGGGCAGGACTACACCGAGGTGCTCCGGGCCGCGGTGACGCACGGCCGCGTGGTCCTGCCCGACGAGGCCGGCGAATGGCTGGCCAGCCGCTTCGCCGCCCACCGGCTGGCCACCAGCCGCGCCGAGTTCCAGCTTCCCGACGGGCGCTGGTTCCAGCTGATCGAAAGCCGCACGCGCGACGGCGGCACCGCCACGGTCCTGACCGACGTGACGGCGCTGAAGGAAAGCGAGATCGAATTGCGCCAGCGCGGCAAGACGCTCGAGCGCACCGTGCACGAACTCGAGATGGTGCAGGTCAAGACCGAGGAGCAGGCGACGATGCTTGCCTCGATGGCCGAGGAGCTGGACAGCGCGCGGCGCGAGGCCGAGCGGGTCAGCGCCTACAAGACCTCGTTCCTGCGTTCGATCACCCACGAACTGCGCACGCCGCTCAACGCCATCATCGGCTTCTCGGAGCTGATCCAGACCGAATCGATGGGCAGGATCGGCAACCCGAAATACATCGAGTATGCCGAGCTGGTGAAGTCGAGCGGCGCGCACCTGCTGTCGCTGATCAACCAGATGCTGGACCTGTCGCGCATCGAGGCCGGCAAGATGGAGCTGGACCTCGAGGAGCACGACCTCGTGGACATCGTGCGCTATTGCGCCGCCATGCTGTCGGAGAACGCGGCGCGCGCGAAGCTGACCCTGGCGCAGGATCTGCCGTCGCGCCGGCTGCCGGTCCATGTCGACCTGCTGGCGGCGCGCCAGGTGATGCTGAACCTGCTCGGCAACGCCATCAAGTTCACCGAGGCGGGCGGCCAGGTGACCGTGGCGGTCGGCCAGGAACAGGACCTGGCGCGGGTCACGATCGCCGACACCGGCGTCGGAATCGCGGAGGAAGACCTGCCGCGGCTGATGGAACCCTTCGCCCAGGCCGGCGACATCCTGACGCGGCGCGCGCAGGGCAGCGGCCTGGGGCTTGCGATCGCCAAGGCGCTGGTCGAACTGCATGGCGGCCGGATCGCCATCGCCAGCGAACTGCATGTCGGCACGCGCGTCGAGGTGACTCTGCCGCTCGCCCGCGAAGCCCGGCCGGTGGCGGCGGACTGACGCCTCAAGCCTCGGCTTCCTTTTGCCAGCCCTTGTCGCCCTGGCGCCAGTAGGTGAGCTGATGGCCGGCGTCCTTGTAGGCGCGCCAGCGCTCGCGCGCCGCCGTCACGGCGGCCTCGTCGGCGCCATCGAACAATTCGACGCAGAGCTTGAAGCGGCCAAGATCGTCGGCGCGCGCCCCGTCGGCCAGGAACAGCACCTCGGCATCGTTGGGCGCCGCGGCCTCGGTCGCCAGGAAGACCGGCTGCCTGTCGGCGAAGCCGTCCTCGGCCGCGCCGTGCGGCAGGAAGGCTTCCGGCTTGTAGGTCCACAGATGCGCGTTGAGCGCCTTCAGCCGCTCGCCCGTGCCCAGCACCACCAGCGCGCGCTGGCCGCGCCCGAGCACGCGCTCGAGCATCGTCGGCAGCGCCGTGTCGAGCGTCGAGCGTTCGAGGTGGTAGAAGCGGATCTCGGTCATGGGGTTGGCCGCTGCCCTTAGTCCGTCATGCCCGGGCTTGTCCCGGGCACCCACGTCGGGCAGCGGCGAAAACGAAGCGGACGTGTCCACGGTCCTTTCGCAGCAAAACTGCCGGCGAATTGGTCGACGTGGATGGCCGCGACAAGCGCATGGCTGTCCGGCTCGCGAACCGCCGCCGCGTAGATTTCATGTGTAGTCCCCCCTCCCCTTGCGGGA
>JADZDN010000393.1 GCA_020851015.1 Alphaproteobacteria bacterium
AGGACGCCAGCACCCTGCCCGCGGGCGGGTTCGAGAACCTGCACGAGATCGTGCGCAAGGCCCGCCAGAACCTGGACCAGAACGCCTGGGACTACATCATCGGCGGCACCGAGACCGAGACGACGCTGCGGCGCAACCGCCTGGCGCTCGAGACGCTGGCCTTCCGCCCGCGCGTCTTGCGGGACGTGCGCAAGGTCGACCTGACCTCGAAGCAGTTCGGCCGCACGATGCGCCTGCCGCTGGTGCTGGCCCCGGTCGGCGCGCTGGAGGTGTTCCACGACGGCGCGGCGGCGTCCGTCGCGCTGGCGGCGGAGGAGTTCGGCGTCGCGCACATGCTGAGCTCGGTGTGCCTGCCAGGACTCGAAGCGGTCGCCGAGGCCGCGGCGGGGGCGCTGCGCGTCTTCCAGCTCTACGTGCGCGGCGACGACGCCTTCGTGCTCGACCACGTGGCGCGCGCCGAGGCCAAGGGCTACGCCGCCTTCTGCCTGACCGTGGACGTCGCGCACTACAGCCGGCGCGAGCGCGACCTGGCCAAGCGCCACGTCACCAGCGGAAGACGGCGCGTGTCGGGCCAAGATTTCCAGGCCGGGCTCGACTGGCGCACGGTCAGGCTGATCAAGACCCGCTCGATGATGCCGCTGATCCTCAAGGGCATCGCCACGCCCGAGGACGCCAAGATCGCGATCGAGAACGGCGTCGACTGGATCTACGTGTCGAACCACGGCGGGCGCCAGCTCGACCACGGGCTGGGCGCGATGGAGGTGCTGCCCGAGATCGTCGACGCGGTCGCCGGCCGCGCGCGGATCATGATCGACGGCGGCTTCTGCCGCGGCAGCGACATCGTCAAGGCGCTGGCGCTGGGCGCGCAGCTGGTGGGACTCGGGCGGATGCAGTGCTTCGCGCTGGCCGCCGCCGGCCAGGCCGGGGTGGTGCGCATGCTGGAACTCCTGGAGGACGAGATGCGCCGCGCGATGGGGCTCCTGGGCGTCACCGCCTATGGCCAGCTCGAGCGCGCCTGCCTGCGCCCGGCCCTGGCGACCAACCCGCCGGGCGTGCTGAGCGCCTTCCCGCTGCTGGAGATCGAGCCCTATCGCTATTGAACGGCGGCGAACGCCTTCGGCGCGGCGTCGCCGCAGGACTTGAACCAGCCCGCGGCGTCGCATTTCGAGCAGGCGCCGAGCGCGAGGCCGAGCAGCAGAAGCGCCAGGACAGGGCGCGCGGGTCGCAGCATGTCACCCTCGTGATGACGGACGGGAACGGGGACGCGACCGCAAGCCTACTACAATGGCCGCGCCGCCGCACCTTCCCCGCCGCGAGGCTGCGCGCATTCTCCGCATCATCATTGTAAATGGCCCGATGAAGTCCCATATTAAAGGCGTCTACTCGCTATTGGGTTGGCCTCGCGTGGCTTGGCCGCTGAGTGCCTCGGTCGGGCCGACTCCGATTTCTTTCCGGTTTCGATGCTCGGATTCGCCGCGCCGGCAAGCGCGGCAGGACGGGCGGCGATGGCGCCCGTCGGCGACCGCGTGCGACAGGAATTGAAGGAGCAACGCTGCATGGCAGACACGACACGCCTAGACCACGCGAAGCGCCGCGCCCAGGCGGTGCTCGGCAAGGCGCGATTGGACGAGGACAGGGCCGCCGCCGTGCGCGACTGGGAAAAGGCCGCCGCCGCCGAGGCGGCGAAGACGGCGCGGCTGCGCGCGCTGCGGCTGGCGAAGGAAGCCGCCGACGCCGAGGCCGCGAAGGCCAAGGCGGAGGCGAAGGCGGCGCGGCCCCGCCGGGCCCGCACGACCACGCCGTCGGGGGACTAGGCCTACGCCGCTCCCCGATCGACCAGCGCTATTGCTTCACGAAGGTCAGGTTGCAGGGCCGCACCTCGTTGCGGGAGCCGCTGCCGCGACCGCCCTCGAAGCGGGCGTTGACGGTGTAGGTGTAGCTGGAGCCGCGCTGGATGCGGCCGACGCTGAACTCCTCGCTGCCGGTGCGCCCGATCGCGTTCAAGAGGGCGGTGCCGTCGGGCCTGATGGCGCCGTTGAGCGCGAGCGACGAGGCGTTGGTGGCGGAGCCGTACTGGCCGGAAAAGACGCCGTCCTTCACCTGCGAGACGAAGTTGAGCACATAGCCCTTGGCGCCGTCCGCGGCCTGGGTGCATTGCACCGTGGTCTGCCACGCGCCGTCGAAGGCGCGGGTCGCGCCCGCGGCCCCGGCGGCGGGCGCGGCGGCCTGCTGCGGCGCGGGCGCGGGCGCCGCTGGTTTCTGTAGCGTGGCCAGCCTGGCGCGCGCGAGTCCGGCGAAGGCGCCCTTCGGATACTGGTCGAGATAGGACTGCACCTCGGCCGGGTTGGTCGAGTCCTTGACCGACTGCCAGTGCAGCGCCTCGCGGTCCACCGGGCCGGGCGCGCCGGGCTGCGCCGCGGGGGCCACCGTTACCGTGGTCGGGCCCAGGAAATAGAAATTGCCGACCAGCGAGGACGCCTCCCACGGCGTCTGCAGGTCGTTGGTCTCGCGCGACACCTCGGCGCGCACGCGCTTGAACAGTTCCTCGACCGACAGCCCGGGCGTCTTGATCGCCTGCACCAGCCGCGCCGTGTAGACGCCGTTCGTCCCCTCGCCGTCGGCCGCGACCTTGCCCGGCGCGGTGGCATAGGCGATCAGCGTGCCCTTGGGCGCGTTGATCTGGGCCAGCCCCCCGGTGCCCACCGCGCGGAAGCGGCGCTCGAACGGATTGTTGCGGCAGGCGTCCAGGATCATCAGGTTGACGTCGCTGCCCGCCGCCGACACCTGGTCCAGCACCAGGTCGACGTCGAGCGTCTCCAGCCGCACCGACTGCTCGGTCTCGACCTGGGCATCCACGGGCACCAGGAAGTTGCGCCCGTTCACCTGCATGCCGTGGCCGGCGTAGTAGAACAGCGCGACCGCGCCGGGCTTCAGCGCGCGGCCGAACTCGCCTACCGCCTGCTCCATCTGCTGCTTGGTCGCGTTCTCGCGCGCGATCACCTGGAACCCGGCCTGGCGCAGGGTCGCCGCCATGGCGCGCGCGTCGTTGACCGGGTTGCGCAACTCGTTCTTCGGATAGGCCGCGTTGCCGATCACCAGCGCCACGCGCTTCTGCGCGTCCTGCGCCTGGACCGTCGCGGGCAAAGCCGCCATGACCAGCAGCGCCGCCGCCAATATGCGAATCCACATGCCCGCCCCCATCCTGCGCCGAACGACCGGGGCCGAGCCTACAACCGGCGGCGGGCAGGCGGAAGTGATCCAGCTCACGCCCAAAGCGCCGCAGTTCTAGGTGGACAGGCCGGGACCGGACGCTACATTCGGGGGCCTGTCGCGACATCAGACAAGCGGAGCCGCCCCGAAATGGCCACGACCTACAACACTTTGATCCTCGGCGCTTCCTACGGGTCGCTGCTGGCGACCAAGCTGGCGCTGGCCGGACATTCGACCCACCTGATCTGCCTGCCGCCCGAGGCCGAGCTGATCAACAAGGAGGGCGCGCGGGTGCGCCTGCCGGTCAAGGGCAGGCCGGGGCTGGTCGAGGTCGACTCGCGCAAACTGCCGGGCCGGCTCACCGCCGGCGGCACCGAGGGCGTGGACCCCGCCAAGTACGACCTGGTCGGGCTGGCGATGCAGGAGCCGCAGTACCGCGCGCCGGGGGTGCGCGAGCTGCTGGACAAGGTGGCGAAGTCGAAGAAGCCCTGCATGTCGATCATGAACCTGCCGCCCTTGCCCTATCTGGCGCGCATTCCGGGCCTCGACGTCGAGGCGCTGAAGCCCTGCTACACCGACGCCACGGTCTGGCAGAGCTTCGATCCCAGGCTCGTCACCCTGTGCAGCCCCGACCCCCAGGCGTTCCGTCCGCCGGAGGAGCCGGTCAACGTGCTGCAGGTCGCGCTGCCCACGAATTTCAAGGTCGCGCGGTTCGACGACCCCAGGCACACCGCCGTGCTGAAGCGGATGCAGGACGACATCGAGGCCGCGCGCTTCGAGGGCATGGAACTGCCGGTCAAGCTGAAGGGGCACGACTCGATCTTCGTGCCGCTGGCCAAGTGGTGCATGCTCTTGACCGGCAACTACCGCTGCGTCCAGAAGGACGGCATGCGCGCGATCAAGGAGGCGGTGCACGCCGACCTCGCCCAGTCGCGCAAGGTCTACGAGTGGGTCGGCGCGCTGTGCCAGTCCTTGGGCGCCGCCAAGGACGACATGGTGCCGTTCGAGAAATACGCCGCCGCCGCCCAGAGCCTGCTGAAGCCCAGCTCGGCCGCCCGCGCGCTCGCCGCCGGCGCGCAGAACATCGAGCGCGTGGACCGCCTCGTGCAGACCATCGCCGCCAGCCGCGGGCAGAGGCTCGACGCGGTCGACCAGACCGTGGCGATGGTCGACCTCTGGCTCGCCAAGAACCGCAAGGCCGCCGCGTAGCTTTCCCATCGCGTGAAACCACCCCCACCCCGACCCTCCTCCATAAAGGGGGCGAGGGCTGAAGCGAGCGGCGTCTCGGCCTTCGTCCCCTCCCCCCTTGCGGGGGAGGGTTAGGGTGGGGGCCGGTCGGAGCATCATTCATGCTGATCGTCCTGTCCCACTTCACCCATCCGGACGACGCGATCGAGCGTGCCACGCTCGACGGCCGCGCCGAGCTTCACGTGCAGAAGGCGGCCGAGGCCGCGGCCAATCCGGTTCCGCTCGATGTCCGCGCCCGGGCCGACGCCATCATCCACTTCCATTCCGGCACGTCGCCCGACGGCGAGCCGGCGCATTATCCGAAGCTGCGCGCGCTGCTGCGCTCGGGCGTCGGCTTCGACAAGCTCGACCTCAAGGCCTGGGGCGCTAGGGGCGTGCCGGTCTTCAACGTGCCGGACTACGGCACGTCGGAGGTCGCCGACCACGCCATCGCGCTGATGCTGAGCCTGGTGCGCGGCACCGCCACCTACAACGACGCGATCCGCGCGAACCCGGCCGGGAACTGGGCCCCCCGCATCGCGCCGGTGGTGCGCCGGCTGCGCGGGCAGGTGTTCGGCGTGGTGGGGCTGGGGCGCATCGGGCTCGCCGCCGCGCTGCGCGCGCGCAGCTTCGGCATGGAGATCGCGTTCTTCGATCCCTACCTGCCTTCGGGCATGGAGATCGCGGTGGGCGCGCGGCGCCTGAAGTCGCTGCACGAGCTGATGGCCGCCGCCGACGTGCTCAGCATCCACGCGCCATCGAACGAGGAGACGCGCGGGCTGATCGACGCCGCCGCGCTGGCGCGCGCCAAGCCCGGCATGGTGCTGATCAACACCGCGCGCGGCGTGATCGTCGACCTCGACGCGCTGCACGACGGGCTGAAGGACGGAAGGCTGGCGGCGGCGGGGCTCGACGTGCTGCCGGTCGAGCCGGCCGACGCGGCGCACAAGCTGATCGCCGCCTGGCGCGGCCGCGAGAAATGGATCGAGGGAAGGCTGGCGCTCAGCCCGCACGCCGCCTTCTACAGCCCCGACGCGGTGGTGGACATGCGCCGCTCGGGCGTGACGACGATCCTCGCCTGCCTGGAGACGGGCTCGCTCGCCAACTGCGTGAACCTGCACCTCTTGAAGCGCTGAGCCCGCCCGGCGCGCCCCGCGGCCTGGCCCAACGCGCCCGGCGCCGCGGCCAAGAAGGACCGCGGCGCCGGAAGCGGGGTGGAAAAGCCGCGGGTGGAGCGGCGACGGCGAAGGGATTCGGCGACGTATCTAGGATGCGGTGGCGACCGTCGACAGCACGCTCGACGCGCGGCCGAACAGCCCGCTCAGCGACGTGCCCATCAGCTGCAGCGACAGGATGGCCGCGACCGACACCAGCGCGGCGATCATGCCGTACTCGATGGCGGTGGCGCCGGCATCGTCGGCGATGAAGTTGCGGATCAGCTTGGTCATGGCGTCCTCCTACATGTTGGACTGGCGGGCGCGGGCTGGGCGGACCGGCTACCTGCCGGAAACGCGGACAACATGACCGACAAAAAGGAAAAATACAAGGAGATTTTATCGTATTAGTAAACCAAACCTAACGGAATGTCAGGATTTATTTGAAATCTTCGCCGAATATTACGGATATTTATTCAGTGTTCGTTGCATCGGCCTGCCGCGTCTGGGTTCAAGGTCGGATCTCCTCGCGGATCGCCGGCCGAGGGTTCGGGCGAGCGCAGCCCATGGAAACCACCAAGACACCAAGGCACCAAGAATACGGGACCGCGGCCGAACCCATTCTAAAATCAGTCCCCCCTCCCCTTGCGGGAAAGGGATAGGGGGAGGGGGCGCCGCCCCGCCCACGCCGCGCCGCCGTAGCACGGTCGCGAGCAGGTTTGCATAGCCCATGGCGTCGTCGATCGCGCGGTGCGTGTGGGTGTGGTCATGGCTTCCCTCACCCTCCCATCGCTGCCGCGATGGGCCCCTCCCTCTCCCGACGGGAGAGGGTGCCGAGCGCATGCGAGGCGGGTGAGGGAATCGCGCTCACCGAACTTCCTCCAGCGCTTGCAGGATCATCGTCAACACCCCCTCCGGGTTCGCCAGCACGTCGTTGTTCCAGAATCGCACGACGCGGAACCCATGTCGCTCGATCGCGCGCGTGCGCGCCGCATCGCGGGCGATCGCGATGCCATGCTGCCCGCCATCCAGCTCGACCACCAGCTTCCCCTCGAAGCAGGCGAAGTCGGCGATGTACGGCCCGATCGGCAACTGCCGGCGAAACTTGTGCCCCACCAGCCGGCGCGACCGCAGCAGCCGCCACATCGCGCGCTCGGCATCGGTGGAATCGCGGCGCAGCACGCGAGCGCGGGATGTGTTCGGGTTCGGACGCTTCTTCACCGCCAAGGCGCTTCCCTCACCCTCCCACCTCCGCTTCGCTCCGATGGGCCCCTCCCTCTCCCGATGGGAGAGGGCAATCTGCATTGCGCCTCCCATACCCTCTCCCCCCGGGAGAGGGAGGGGCCCGCTGCGTCAGCAGCGGGAGGGTGAGGGAAGCGCGACGCGCTACCGCTCCCCCATCGCGCTCGTCAGCGTCTTGAAGATCGGCTTCATCAAATAGGTCAGCACCGTGCGCGTGCCGGTTTCGATGTCGGCCGAGACGGTCATGCCGGGGTGGATGGTGAGCGGGCGCTGGGCGGTGCCCAGCGTCGTCTGGTCGGTGCGCAGGCGGACGCGGAAATAGGGTTCGCCGGCGCGGTCGCGCTCGTCGACGATCGAATCGGCGCTGATGTCCTCGACCTTGGCGGGAAGCTGGCCGTAGATCGCGTAGTCGAACGCCGTCACCTTGACGCTGGCGTGCTGGCCGACATGCACGAAGCCC
>JADZDN010000394.1 GCA_020851015.1 Alphaproteobacteria bacterium
GGCGCTGTGCCGGCGCGCCTCGGAGGTGCTGGCCGGCGCCATGGAACCGGCGACGGGGAAAAGCCATGGCGGTCGCTGAGCATTCCTTGCGGCTCGACGCCGAGGAGGCGCGCCGCGTGCGCCAGCGGCGGCACGATCGAATGGAGCGCCGCGCATGGCGCGCGCGACATCGGCTTCGTGTTCCAGGAGCCGACCCTGATGCCATGGGCCACGGTGTTCGACAATGTCTACCTGCCGCTGCGCCTGCAGGGCGTCGCGCGGCGCGACGCGGCGGGGGATGTCGCGGCGACGCTGGCCCTGGTCGGGCTCGGCGGGTTCGAAAAGGCCTATCCGCGCGAGTTGTCGGGCGGCATGAAGATGCGCGTGTCGATCGCCCGCGCGCTGGTGACCCGGCCGCGCCTGCTGCTGATGGACGAGCCCTTCGCGGCGCTGGACGAGATCACGCGCATCAAGCTCAACAACGACCTGCTGGAGCTGTGGCGCAAGCAGAGCTGGACGGTGGTGTTCGTGACGCACAGCGTTTACGAATCCGCCTACCTGTCGAGCCGGATCGTCGTGATGGCGCCGCGGCCCGGGCGCGTGGTCGCCGAGCACCGGGTGGACGTGGCCTATCCGCGCGACGAGGAATACCGCACCTCCACGGTCTACAACGAGCATTGCCGGGTGGTGTCGCGCAGCCTGGCGCAGGCGATGCAGGAGCAGCCGGCGTGAGCCCGGAAGCGATGGAACGCGCGGCGCGCGTCGTGCTGCCGGCCGTCATCGCCGTCCTGGCGCTTGCCGCCTGGGACCTGGTCGTCCGCGTGAACCAGATCCCGCCCTATATCCTGCCGGGGCCGATGCTGGTCGCCGAGACGTTCCTTACCGACTGGGGCACGTTGTGGCCGGCCTGGGTCGTGACGCTGCGGTTCACGCTGATGGCGCTGGCCGTCGCGGTGATCGGCGGGGTGGGGCTGGCGCTGCTGTTCGCCCAGTCGAAATGGATCGAGTTCAGCTTCTTCCCCTATGCGGTGATCCTGCAGGTGACGCCGCTGATCGCGATCGCGCCCCTGATCCTGATCTATGTCGAGAACACGCATGTCGCGCTGCTGATCTGCGCCTGGATCGTCGCGTTCTTTCCGATCCTCTCCAACACGACGCTGGGGCTGAACAGCGCAGACCACAACCTGGTCAACCTGTTCCAGCTTTACAGCGCCAGCCGCTGGCAGGTGCTGCGCTACCTGCGCATACCCTCGGCGATGCCGTATTTCCTGGGCGGCCTGCGCATCGCCGGCGGCCTGTCGCTGATCGGCTCGGTGGTGGCCGAGTTCGTCGCCGGCACGGCGGGCGAGGGGTCGGGGCTCGCCTACCGCATCCTCGAGGCCGGCTACCGGCTGAAGGTGCCGCGCCTGTTCGCCGCCCTGGCGATGATCTCGGCCACCGGCATCCTGATCTTCGTCGCTTTCAGCGCGCTGTCGCACTTTGCCTTGCGGCGCTGGCACGAGAGCGCCGTGAAGCGCGAGAACTGAGACATGTGGCGCTGGCCGCCGCGCCTGGCCGAGGGTGGCACGCTGCTGCTTGCCGACGCGGCCGTGCCCGCCTGCCTGGTCGACGGCGCGCCGCCCGCGGCCCGGCCCGACCGCGACGGTCTTCTGCGCCTGGACATCGCGATAGAGGATGGCCGGATCGCGACGATCCGCCCCGTTTCGTCGCCAGCCGGACAGGGCGCCGACATGGCCGGCGGCCAGGTCTGGCCCTGTTTCGTCGACCTGCACACCCACCTCGACAAGGGCCATATCTGGCCGCGCGCCGAGAACCCGGACGGCACGTTCGACGGCGCGATCAACGCGGTGCTGCGCGACCGCGAGGCGAACTGGTCGGCCAGGGACGTGGCGGCGCGGATGGATTTCGGCCTTCGCGCGTCCTACGCCCACGGCACGGTCGCGGTCCGCACCCATATCGACTCGCAGCCGGCGCAGGCTGCGATCTCCTGGCCGGTCTTCGCCGCGATGCGCGAGCAGTGGCGCGGACGCATCGAACTGCAGGCCGTCACGATCATCATGGTCGAGAACCTGGCCGGGCCCTATGGCGAGGAACTGGCCGACCTGTTGGCGCGCCACGGCGGAGCGCTGGGCGGAGTCGTCGCGCAATCGGCTGGGCTCGACCGGCATCTGGACCGTATTTTCGCCCTGGCGGCCGCGCGCGGGCTCGATCTCGATTTCCACGCCGACGAAAGCGACAACCCGCAGGGCATGGGATTGCGCGCGATCGCCGCGGCGAAGCTGCGGCACCGCTTTGCCGGCAAGGTCAATGTCGGGCATTGCTGCACGCTGGCGTTGCAAGCGCCGGCGGACGTCGACCGCACGCTGGACCGCGTGGCCGAGGCGGGCCTGTCCATCGTCAGCCTGCCGATGTGCAACATGTATCTGCAGGACCGCGCCGGCGGCCGTACGCCGAGGTGGCGCGGCGTCACCCTTCTGCACGAGATGGCGGCGCGCGGCATTCCCGTGTGTGTGGCCAGCGACAATTGCCGCGACCCGTTCTACGGCTACGGCGACCACGACGGGCTGGAGGTCTTCACCCAGGCCGCGCGCATCGCCCATCTCGACCGTCCCATCGGTGCCTGGCCGGCGGCGGTGACGCGCACACCGGCCGATGTGATGGGCCTGGCGAAGCACGGCCGCATTGCCGTGGGCGGCCCGGCCGACCTGGTGCTGTTCGACGCAAGGGCTTACAGCGAGCTTTTGTCGCGGCCCCAGGCCGACCGGATCGTGCTGCGCAACGGCCGCCCGATCGACACCCGCCTGCCGAGCTACCGCGAACTGGACGGGCTGTTCGCATGACCGGCATCGACGCCCTGCTGCGCGACCTGGGTGCGATCCGGACCATCGTCGACCGCGCGCAGGTAAAGCTGCGCAGCCGCGATTTCTACTGGTACAGCCCGATCCTGAAGAAGCAGCTCAAGGACGTGACCGCCGACCTCGTCGTCCTGCCGGCCAGCGAGGAAGAGCTGGTGGAGACCTTGCGCGCCTGCCATGCCCGGTGCGTGCCGGTGACGCCGCGCGGCGCAGGCACGGGCAACTACGGCCAAGCCATGCCGCTGCGCGGCGGGGCGGTGCTGGACCTGTCCCTGCTGACCTCGGTCCGGCTGATCGAGCACGGGCAGGTGCGCGCGGCGGCGGGGGCCAAGCTCAGCGACATCGACCAGCAGGCGCGCGCCGAGGCGGGGCTTGAGTTGCGCATGCACCCAAGCACCTGGCGGACCGCGACGATCGGCGGGTTCATCTGCGGCGGATCGGGCGGGGTTGGCTCCGCCACCTGGGGCGGGCTGCGCGACCGCGGCAATGTGACCGGCCTGCGCCTGATCACCATGGAGAAGCACCCGCGCGCCCTGGAGCTGCGCGGCGACGACGTGCAGAAGGCGATCCATGCCTACGGCACCACCGGCATCGTGACGGAGGTCGTGATGCCGCTGGCCACCGCCCATGCCTGGGTCGATTTCGTCGTCGGCTTCGAGCACTTCGCCGATGCCGCGCGGTTCGGCCATGTGCTGACCGGCCAGGACGCGCTGTTGAAGAAGCTCGTCACGCCGATCGCCGCGCCGATCCCCCAGCTCTTCTTCCGGCCGATGAAGGATATTTTGCCGGCAGGCCACGCGATCGTGCTGGCGATGATCGCGCCGCAGGCGACGCA
>JADZDN010000395.1 GCA_020851015.1 Alphaproteobacteria bacterium
GCTGCGCGCGCGCGGGCACCTGTTCATCCCGATCTTCATCGTGCTGGCCGGCATGTTCAACGACTACAGCGCGCCGCTGGCGGCGCTGGCCGGCACGCTGGCCTGCTTCCCCGTGGCCATGCTGCGCAAAAGCACGCGCCAGGGCCTGCACTGGCGGCTGGTGATCGAGGCCCTGGTCGACGGCGCCAAGAACACGCTGTCGGTCGCGATGGCCTGCGCTGCGGCCGGCATCGTGATCGGCGTCGTGGCGCTGACCGGGCTCGGCATCACCTTCACCCAGCACGTGCTGCTGCTGGCGGCGAACAGCCTGGTGCTGGCGCTGATCGTCACCGCGGCGGCCGGCATCGTGCTGGGCATGGGCATGCCTACCACGCCCGCCTACATCATCATGACCTCGCTCCTGGTGCCGGCGATCATCAAGCTCGGCGTGCCCGAGGCGGCGGCGCACATGTTCGCGTTCTACTACGCCGTGCTGTCGGCGATCACGCCGCCGGTGGCGCTGGCGGTTTTCGCGGCGGCCAGCCTGGCGAAATCCGACCTGTGGACGACGGGCTGGGCGGCCGTGCGCATCGGCATGGCCGGGTTCATCGCGCCGTTCATGTTCATCTACGAGCCGGCGCTGCTGACCCTCGGCACCTGGGACCAGGTCGCCTATGCCTGCGTGCCGGCGTCGATCGGCATCGTGTGCCTGGCCGCGGGGCTGCACGGCTACATGCTACGCGCGCTGTCATGGCCGGAGCGCATCTGGACGATCGTTGCCGGGCTGATGCTGGTCAAGCCCGGCATCGTCACCGACATGATCGGCTACTCGATGGTGCTGGCGATCGTGCTTTGGCAATGGAAATTCCGCCAGCAACCGGCGGCGGCCTAGGGAGTCCCGAATGGAACTGAAGCAAAACGCGTTCAAGCGCGCGCTCGCCGCGGGCCAGACGCAGATCGGGCTGTGGTGCAGCCTGGCGAGCCCGGTCAGCGCCGAGATCCTGGGCGACGCGGGCTTCGATTGGATCCTGCTCGACGGCGAGCACGCGCCGAACGATCCCTGGCTGGTGATGCAGCAATTGCAGGCGGCGCAAGCCGGCACCGCCAGCGCCGTGGCGCGCGTGGCGTGGAACGACGCGGTGCTGATCAAGCGCCTGCTCGATGTCGGGGTCGGCTCGATCCTGGTGCCTTACGTGCAGAACGAGGACGAGGCAGCCCGCGCCGTGGCCGCCGTGCGCTACCCGCCACGCGGCGTGCGCGGCGTCGCCACCAACAACCGCGCCACGCGCTACGGCCGCATCGCCGACTACGCCCAGAAGGCCGATGCCGAGATTTGCCTTCTGGTGCAGGCCGAGACGGCGCAGGCCCTCCAGCGGATCGAGGCGATGGCGAAGATCGACGGGCTGGACGGCATCTTCATCGGCCCGGCCGATCTCGCGGCCTCGATGGGCCATCTGGGCGATCCGCGCCATCCGGAGGTGCGCAAGGCGATCGACGACGCGATCCGGCGCATCCGCAAGACCGGCAAGGCCGCCGGCATCCTGACCGGGCACATCGAGGACGCCAAGGAATTCATCAAGGGCGGCGCCAATTTCGTGGCGGTGGGCAGCGACGCTGGTATCCTTGTTTCTGCCACCGCCACGCTGGTGAAGACCTTCAAGGGCTGAGCCGCCATGCCGCGTTTCGCCGCCAACCTTTCGCTGATGTTCGCCGAGGTCCCGTTCCTCGACCGCTTCGCCGCCGCCACGTCCTGCGGCTTCGGCGCGGTCGAGTACCAGTTCCCCTATGGCCATGACCGGCGCGACCTCGCCGCGGCGGTGCGCGAAGCGCATCTGCCGGTGGTGCTCCACAACGCCCCGCCCGGCGATTTCGACAAGGGAGAGCGCGGCCTGGGCGCGATCCCCGGCCGCCAGGCCGAGTTCCGCGACCAGGTCATCCAGGCGATCGACTACGCGCGCGTCGTGGGATGCACCAAAATCCACGTCATGGCCGGCATCTGGCCGGACGGGGCGAAGGAGGAGGACCTCAACAAGGTCTTCGTCGAGAACCTGCGCCACGCCGGCAAGGAAGCGGCCAAGGTCGGGATCGACATCCTGATCGAGCCCTTGAGCCGTCCCTCGGTACCGAACTATTTCCTGGTCAAGTCCAAGCAGGCGATCAGGCTGATGGACGAAGCCAAGGTGCCGAACCTCTACCTGCAATACGACGCGTTCCACATGCAGGTGATGGAAGGCAATCTCTGCGCGACGATCGAGCGGCATTTGAAGCGCATCGGCCATATCCAGATCGCCGACGCGCCGGCGCGCAACGAGCCGGGCACCGGCGAGATCAATTTTGCCTATCTTTTTTCCCACATCGATCGGTTGGGCTACGGCGGCTGGATCGGCGCGGAGTACAAGCCGGCGGGCGAAACCAAGGCGGGACTGGGCTGGTATCAGCCCTATCGCGCGGCGAAGAAGCTGCAGATCGGCCGATGATCGCGGAGCCGCGCCGGTTGCTGCGCGCGATGTTCGACGCGGCGGTGGCGGCCGCGCAGCCCGAGCGCGTGATCGAGCGCTTCCTGCCCGACAAACCCAAAGGGCGGACCATCGTCGTGGGCGCCGGCAAGGCCTCGGCGGCGATGGCGGCTGCCTTCGAGAAATTCTGGCCCGGCGACTGCAGCGGGCTGGTCCTGACCCGCTACGGCTACGCCGTGCCGTGCAGGAAGATCGAGATCGCGGAGGCGGCCCACCCCGTGCCCGACGCCAACGGCGAGAGGACGGCGCGGCGCATTCTCCAGACCGTGCAGGGGCTGACCAAGGACGACCTGGTGGTCTGCCTGATGTCGGGCGGCGCGTCCGCGCTGCTGGCCCTGCCGGCCGAGGGGCTGAGCCTCGCCGACAAGCAGGCGGTCAACAAGGCGCTGTTGATGTCCGGCGCCAACATCACCGAGATGAACTGCGTGCGAAAGCATCTCTCGGCGATCAAGGGCGGGCGCCTGGCCGCCGCCGCGGCGCCGGCGAAGGTCGTGACGCTGCTGATCTCCGACGTGCCGGGCGACGACCCGGCGGTGATCGGGTCGGGCCCGACCGTGCCCGATCCCACCACCTACGAAGACGCGCTGGCGATCGTCACACGCTACGGCATCGCGCCGCCCGAAGCCGCGATGCGCCGGCTCGAGGCCGGGGCGGACGAGACGCCGAAGCCGGGCGATCCGCGCCTTGCGGGCGGCACGGTGCGGATGATCGCCGCGCCGCAGGCCTCGCTGGAAGCCGCCGCCGCCGTGGCACGCCAGGCCGGCGTCACGCCCGTCATCCTGGGCGACGCGATCGAGGGCGAGGCGCGGCATGTCGCGATGGTGCACGCGGGCATCGCGCGGCAGGTCGCGCGCCACGGCCAGCCGGCCAAGCCGCCCTGCGTGCTCTTGAGCGGCGGCGAGACGACGGTGACCGTGCGCGGCAAGGGCCGCGGCGGGCGCAATGCCGAGTTCCTGCTCGCGCTTGCCGTCGCGCTGGAAGCCCATCCGGGCATTCACGCGGTGGCCGGCGACACGGACGGGATCGACGGCACCGAGGACAATGCCGGCGCGCTGCTCGCCCCCGACAGCCTGGAACGCGCCCGCGCCAAGGGCATCAACGCGCGAGCGATGCTCGAGAACAACGACGGCTATTCGTTCTTCGCCGCTCTCGGCGACCTCGTCACGACCGGCCCGACGCGGACCAACGTGAACGACTTCCGCGCGGTGCTGATAAACCCTCGCCCCGCGTGAGCGGGGAGAGGGTGCGAGCGTAGCGAGCGGGTGAGGGATCGTTAGGCGCGCGACTCCAGTTCAAGAAGAATCATCGTCAGCACGCCTTCCAGGTTCTCCAATACATTGTTGTTCCAAAATCGCACGACGCGATAGCCTTGGCCTTCAAAGAACAGCGTTCGCCGCGCATCTCGATCCAGCTGCAGCGCGTGCTGCCCGCCATCAAGTTCGATGATCAAGGCGTGCGACAGGCAGATGAAGTCAACGACATACCTGCCAATCGGATGCTGGCGGCGAAATTTGTGCGCCTGGAATCGTCGACTTCGAAGTGCTCCCCATAGAAGCCTCTCCACGTCCGTGGAATCGCGTCGAAGCCGGCGCGCGCGTGGTACGGCCATACTCTTCCGGTCATGCCCTCGCATCGTGACGACCCCTCACCCGGTTCGCTGCGCTCACCACCCTCTCCCCGCTTTCGCGGGGCGAGGGTTGTTTTCGCGCGGGGCGAGGGTTTGCTATGCTGGGTCCTTCGGCACCGTGTCCAGGAACGACCGGCGGCTTGCCATGGTCTCATACCACGCCGCGAGCTTCGGCCGGGTCTGGCGCCAACGGTCCGCGGCGAAGCGCAGGTCGAGATAGCCGCAGGCGCAGCCCACGGCGATATGGCCGATCGTGATCGCGACGCCAAGCGCGCCGGCCTCGGCTTCCAGCGTGTCCATGGCGCGCGCGACGGCGCGCTTCTGCCTGATGATCCAGTCCTGCGACACGCGCTCCTGCGGCCGGTTCGCTTCCAGCCGGGCGAGGATCGCGGCATCCAGTATGCCGTCGGCGATCGCCTGCTGGCGTAGCGCCTGCCACCGCGCCGGGCCGGCGGGCGGAAACAGCTTCGCGCCGCCATGCAGCGAGTCGAGATACTCGCAGATCACCGGCGAATCGAACAGCACCTGGCCGTCGTCGGTCATCAGCGCCGGTACCTTGCCCAGCGGGTTGTCCCGGCCGATATCGGTGTCGGCCGACCAGACATTGGTCGGCTCGGGCGTCATCTTGGGCAAGAGTCCGGTCTCGATCGCGACGACCATGACCTTGCGCACGAAGGGCGAGGTCGGCCAGTAGCGCAGCTTCATGTCTTCGTCGGGTCCTGATGGTTCGACAGGCTCGCCATGCGGACCTCATCCTGCGCCTGTCGAAGGATGGGGTTCGGCGAGATCAGAACGCGTCCTTGCGCCGGCGCACTTCGGCGAACACGCCCACGGGGTCGCGGAGATCGAGCGCGACGCCGGCGGCCACGCCCGGCTGGTCGGCGCGCAGGAAGGGGTTGGCGCGCCGCTCCTCGCCGATGGTCGACGGCACGGTCGGCTTGCCCTCGGCGCGCAGACGCTTGACCTCGGCGACGCGCCGGGCGAGGTCGGGATTGCCGGGATCGACCGTGACCGCGAACCGCGCGTTCGACTCGGTGTATTCGTGCGCGCAGTAGACCCGCGTGTCGTCGGGCAGCGCGCGCAGCTTGCCGAGCGAGGTCCACATCTGCTGCGGCGTGCCCTCGAACAGCCGGCCGCAGCCCAGCGAGAAGATGGTATCGCCGCAGAACAGCGCATGGCTGTCCTTGAACCAGTAGGCGATGTGCCCGCGCGTATGGCCGGGCACGTCGAACACCCGCGCCTTCTCCTGGCCGAACAGGTAGTCGTCGCCCTCGCCGACCTCGACGTCGATGCCGGGGATGCGCTGGCGGTCGGCGCGCGGGCCGACGATGGTGGCGCCGTAGCGCTCCTTCAGCCGCAGGTTGCCGCCGACATGGTCGCCGTGGTGATGCGTGTTGATGACATGGGTCAGCCGCCAGCCGCGGCGATCCAGCTCGGCCTCCACCGCGTCGGCGACGGCGGGGTCGACCACGCCGACGGCGCCCGAGCGGGGCTCGCGCACCAGGTAGACGTAGTTGTCCTTCAGCACGGGGATCTGAACGATTTCCAGCATGGACGGGACAGTAGCACCGGGGACGGCAGGCCGTCAGCTATCGGGAAACCTTGAATTAACCGGGACATGGGATAATTTGTGCCGCATGAGCAGCGACGTCGTCGACCTGCACGGCTTCTATGCCTCCGGCCTCGGCCAGATGGCGCGCCAGGCGCTGCGCCGGCGCATCCGCCAGATGTGGCCGAACCTGGCCGGCGAGACCGTGCTGGGCCTGGGCTACGCAACCCCGTTCCTCGGCCAGTTCCTGGGCGAAGCCCAGCGCGGCATCGCCCTGATGCCGGCGAGCCAGGGCGTCATGCATTGGCCCGGCGACGCGCCCAACCTGGTGGCGCTGTCCGACGACGTGGACCTGCCGCTGCCCGACCAGTCGGTCGACCGGGTGCTGCTGGTCCACGCCTTGGAGCACAGCGAGCAGGTGCGGCCCATGCTGCGCGAGATCTGGCGCGTGCTGTCGGGCAATGGGCGGCTGATGGTGGTGGCGCCGAACCGCCGCGGCATCTGGGCGCGCTTCGACCGCACGCCGTTCGGCCACGGCCATCCCTACAGCACCGGCCAGCTCACCCGCCTGCTCAAGGACAACATGTTCGTGCCGCTGCAGACGGCGGGCGCGCTGATGCTGCCGCCGCTGCGCTCGCGCATGATGCTGTCGTCCTGGCAGTGGCTGGAGGATCTGGGCCAGCGCTGGTTCCCGAGCATCGCGGGCGCCGTGCTGATCGAGGCCAACAAGCAGATCTACGCCGCCAGCGTCGAGCGCCCGGTGCGCCGGCGCATCCTGGTCGCCCTGCCCGAACCCGCCGCGCGCGGCGTGGGGCGCGGCACGGCACGACGTTTGGATGGGCCGAAATAGCCACCATCTAAGAGTCTGAAAATTCACAATAAATACCCCACCGTCGGACAGGGATTCACAAACCGCCCGGACGTCCCTATATTTATTCCACTCCTGCAGCCTGAAGCCTCTGCCTCGGCAGAGGACCCGGCCAAGCCGGTGACCGCCTAGCGGTCTAGGGCTGCAGGACGCTTCCTTAGCTGACGATGCCAGATCGTGAATTTGCCCGACACTGATGTGTCGAGGGCCGGATTCTGGATGCGTGCACGCCCAAGAATATGCCGAGACAAGGTGAGCTTCGCATTCGAGGCGCCGGCGCTTGTGGCATGCCCGTTTAGATGAAATGCGATGGCGCCGGTAAGGATGTCAGCCACCTGCAGGATTGGGGACTTTGATGAATCGCGAAATTGTACGCGCCGAAATGGCCATGCTCGCTTGTCGCCCGATTTTGATGCCCCAAAGTTCAAAATCGTGCGTAGCTTCTCCGCTGGCTGCGGCGAATTGCGCTCGTCCAGATAGACGTGAAAGACATCGGAACGATAGAGACGCCCGCATTTTCGAACGAGTTGATAGACCTCCTTATTGAACCCCACTTCGCGGCTGCCCTCGTTGAAATAGCGGTGGTCCAGCTTGCTAGTGTCGACTACAACAATATGGAACTGCGCTTCGCCCAAATCGAAGAAGGTGTCTACCACGCGAAGATATGCGGGCAGCTTAGTCGTCGATACCTTTACCCACGCCATCTCACCTTGCGGCAATTCGGGCAGCCGATTGGTGGCGACGCTTTCAAGAAAAGCCGTTGATTTCGCGATCGGTAGCGTCAACGCTCCCAGAATGAGGTAGCGGTGTTTGGTCTGGCTAGACTCATCGACATAGACCTCGCGGATCGTCCGGCCATCGGGCGTCAGATAGGTCATGTGCCACCTGAGTCCTAGGTGGCCCTACCGCCGCTGCAGCACGAACAATCCCTGCTCACCCACCAGGTTGGCGATGCGCTTCGAGCGGATCGGGCGCCCGGCGCTGGCCTTGGTGAAGACCATCCCGCGTTCGATGCGGATGCCTATCGCGTCGCACAGCTCGACGAAGTCGAGGATCGTGCAGAGATGGATGTTCGGCGTGTTGTACCATTTCTCCGGCAGCGCGGCGGTCACCGGCATGCGGCCGAAGCGGAACAGGTGCACGCGCACCTTCCAGCAGCCGAAGTTCGGGAACGACACGATGGCGCGCCGGCCGATGCGGACCAGCTCCTGCAGCACCTGGCGCGGGTCGCGCGTGGCCTGCAGCGTCTGGCTGAGGATCGCGTAGTCGAAGGCGTCGGACGGGAAGTCCTTGAGGTCGGTGTCGGCGTCGCCCTGGATCACCGACAGGCCGTGCGCGACGCCGGCGTTGACGCCGGCCTGGCTGAGCTCGATGCCGCGGCCGTCGACCTGCTTGAACTGGCCAAGGTAGTCCAAGAGCGCGCCGTCGCCGCAGCCGATGTCGAGCACGCGCGAGCGCGGCTCGATCATGTCGGCGATCACCTGCAGGTCGACGCGCATCGGCGCGTGCTGGGCGGCGCGGGCCGCCGTGGGCTGGTCGAGCGGCATGGCCCCTAGCCCCGGTTCAGCCCGGCATGCTCGGCGCTGCCGTCGAGGAAGCCCTTCAGCACCTTGTCGAGCTCGGGCTCGTCGAGCAGGAAGGCGTCATGGCCCTTGTCGGTCTGGATCTCGACGAAGCTGACATTCGCCATCGCCGCGTTCAGCGCGTGCACGATGGCGCGGCTCTCGGGCGTCGGGAACAGCCAGTCGCTGGTGAAGGAGACCAGGCAGAACCGCACCCTGGTGCCGGCGAACGCGCGCGACAGCACGCCGCCATGCTCGGCGGCGAGGTCGAAATAGTCCATCGCGCGCGTGATGTAGAGGTAGGAGTTGGCGTCGAAGCGGTCGACGAAGGTCGAACCCTGGTAGCGCAGGTAGGATTCGACCTGGAAGTCGGCGTCGAAGCCGTAGGTCACCTTGGTGCGATCCTGCAGCGCACGCCCGAACTTGCGGTGCAGCGCCGGCTCCGACAGGTAGGTGATGTGCGCCGCCATGCGCGCCACGGCAAGGCCGCGATGCGGGCGCTTGCCTTCCTCCAGGTAGTTGCCGGCGCACCAGTCGGGATCGGCCACGATCGCCTGTCGGCCCACCTCGTGGAAGGCGATGTTCTGGGCGGAGTGGCGCGCGGACGAGGCGATCGGCACGGCGCAGAAGACGTTGTCCGGGTACGAGGCCGCCCACTGCAACACCTGCATGCCGCCCATCGAACCGCCGATCACGCAAAACAGCTTGTCGATGCCCAGGTGGTCGATCAGCATCTTCTGCGAGCGCACGATGTCGCCGATGGTGATGACCGGGAAGCCGAGTCCATGGGGCTTGCCGGTCTCGGGATTGATCTCCATCGGTCCGGACGAGCCCATGCAGCCACCCAGCACGTTGGCGCAGATGATGAAGTAGCGCTCGGTGTCCAGCGGCAGGCCGGGCCCGACCATGGTCGCCCACCAGCCGGCCTTGCCGGTAACCGGATGCTCCTCGGCGACGAACTGGTCGCCGGTCAGCGCGTGGCAGACCAGGATGGCGTTGCTGCGCTCGGCGTTGAGCGCGCCATAGGTCTGGTAGGCGAGCGTGTAGGGCCCGAACTCGACGCCGCAATCCAAGAGCAGCTTGCGCTCGGTGCCCAGCAACACCCGGTGCCCCGGCAGGTTGCCGCGGGCGGCGTCGGGCATTTTCAGCACGGCGGACATCGGCGTCTCGGCAATCCTGGCCGTTGATTCCGGCGCATAGCTAGGGTGATAAGGCGCGGTGATGTCAATGTTTTCTTTGCCTTTGTCGGCGCCACCGACTAAACCTAGGCCCCCTTTGCAACCCTATGGTTCAGGGCCCGATGAACGCCCCCGGCCAGAGCCTGGACGATCTCCGCCGCGAAATCGACCGGATCGACGATTCGATGCATGACCTCATCATGCGCCGCGCCGAGCTGGCCGATCGCGTGCGCCGGGCCAAGGGCGACGGCCCCAGTTTCCGGCCCGCGCGCGAGGCGCAGCTGCTGCGCCGCCTGCTGGCGCGCCACCAGGGCCCGTTGCCGGCCGGCGTGGTGGCGCGCATCTGGCGCGAGATGGTGGCCGCCACGCTGCGGCTGCAGGAGAGCTTCGCCATCGCCGTGGCGGCGCGCCCCGACCAGCCCGGCCTGTGGGACCTGGCGCGCGATCACTACGGCAGCACCGGTGCGATGCAGGAGCTTGCCTCGGCCTCGCAGGTCGTGCGCGCGGTGGCGGAGGGCGACGCGCTGATCGGCGTGCTGCCGATGCCGCGCGAGGACGACGTCGACCCTTGGTGGCCCGCGCTGACCGCCGCCGCCGGCGGCAAAGGCCAGCCGCACGTCATCGCGCGCCTGCCCTTTGTCGCCGCCGGCAACGCCCGCGGCGAGCGTCCCGAGGCGCTGGCCATCGCGCGCCTGAAGCCCGAGGCGAGCGGCGAGGACCGCTCGCTGCTGGTGATCGAGACGACCGCGCAGATCAGCCGCGCGCGGCTGGTCGACGTGCTGCGCCAGGCCGGGCTCGCGCCGGGACTGCATGTCTCGGCGGCGCTGCAGGGCGATGCCGATGCGCGTCTCAGCCTGGTCGAGGTCGGCCGGTTCGTCGGCGACGACGACGCCGTGCTGAAGGCGCTGGGCGAGGCCGCGCCGTCGGTGATCGAAGGCGGCGCCATCGCGCGCACCGTCGTGATCGGCGCTTATGCGGTGCCGACCGCGCTTACCTGACCGTCGAGAGAGGACGCCGATGGCTCCCACGCCGCGCCCCGGAATCATGGATATCGCGCCCTACGTCCCGGGCGCGCACAGCGTATCCGGCGTCGAGCTGCGCGCGGTGCTGTCGGCGAACGAGAACCCGCTGGGCGCGAGCCCGCGCGCCATCGCCGCGTTCAAGGCGCATGCCGAGAAGCTGCACCGCTATCCCGAGGGCGGTTCGACCGCGCTGCGCGCGGCCCTGGCCAAGCACTACGGACTCGACGCCGCGCGGATCGTCTGCGGCAACGGATCGGACGAGCTGATCGGCCTGCTGGTGCACGCCTATGCCGGGCCGGGCGACGAGGTGCTGTACAGCCAGTACGGCTTCCTGATGTACCCGATCGCGGCCAGGGCCAACGGCGCGGTGCCGGTGACGGCGCCGGAAAAGGACTTCCGCGCGGATGTCGACGCCATGCTGAAGCGGGTGACGGCGAAGACCAGGATCGTCTTCCTGGCCAATCCCAACAACCCGACCGGCACCTACCTGTCGCGCGAGGAAGTGGCGCGCCTGGCCGAGGGCCTGCCCAAGGGCACGCTGCTCGTGATCGACGCCGCCTATGCCGAGTTCGTCGTGCGCAACGACTTCTCCGCCGGCGGCGAGCTGGTCGACCGCTACGACAACGTGGTGATGACGCGCACCTTCTCGAAGATCCACGGCCTCGCCGGCCTCCGGCTCGGCTGGGCCTATTGCCCGGCGGGCGTGGCCGACGTGCTGAACCGCGTCCGCGGGCCGTTCAACGTCAACGCCGCCGCCCAGGCGGCGGGGCTGGCCGCGCTCGATGATGTCGCCTTCACCGATGCCACGCGCACGCACAACGACATCTGGCGCGAGTGGCTGGCCGGCAAGCTGACGGCGCTCGGCCTGGGCGTGGTGCCGTCGGTCGGCAACTTCCTGCTCGTGCGCTTCGCCGCGGCGAAGGATCGCGACGCCAACGCGGCCGAGGCCTACATGGCGCGGCGCGGCATCATCCCGCGCAAGGTCGCGGGCTACGGCCTGCCGGACTGCCTGCGCATCACGGTCGGCACGGAAGCGGAGACCCGCGCGGTCGCCGACGCGCTGGCCGACTTCCTCGCGGGCAGGCCGGCATGAGCGCCGCGCCGCTTTACGACCGCCTCGCGCTGGTCGGCATCGGCCTGATCGGCTCGTCGATCGCGCGCGCGGTCAAGCGCGACGGCCTGGCGCGCCAGGTCGCGTGCTGGTCGCGCCGGCCGGAGACGCGCGCGGCGGCGCGCGGGCTCGCGATCTGCGACCAGGTCTGCGAGAGCCTGCCCGAGGCGGTGCGCGACGCCGATCTGGTCATCCTCTGCGCGCCGCTCGGCGCCAACGCCGAGCTGGCCGCCGCGATGGCGCCGCACTTGAAGAAGGGCGCCACGATCAGCGACGTGGGCTCCGTCAAGCAGGCGGTGATCCGCGACGTGGGTCCGCACGTGCCCGAGGGCGTGCATTTCGTGCCCGGCCACCCGGTCGCCGGCACCGAGCATTCCGGCCCCGACTCCGGCTTCGCCGAGCTGTTCGAGCGGCGCTGGTGCATCCTCACCCCGCCTCCCGGCACCGACCAGGCGGCGGTCGACCGCCTGACGCGGCTGTGGCAGGCGATGGGCAGCAAGGTCGAGATCATGGATCCCAAGCACCACGACCGCGTGCTGGCCATCACCTCGCACCTGCCGCACCTCATCGCCTACACCATCGTCGGCACGGTCACCGATCTCGAGGAGCACCTGAAGCGCGAGGCGGCCGACGCCGGCACGATGATCGACCGCGCCGAGATCGTGAAGTTCTCGGCCGGCGGCTTCCGCGACTTCACGCGCATCGCCGCGTCGGATCCGATCATGTGGCGCGATATCTTCCTCAACAACCGCGAGTCGGTGCTGGAGATGCTCGGGCGGTTGAGCGAGGACCTGGCGGCGCTGCAGCGCGCGATCCGCTGGGGCGAGGGCGACAAGCTCGAGGCCTGGTTCCGCCGCACCCGCGTGATCCGCCGCGGCATCATCGACGCCGGCCAGGCCGGCACCTTCGCCGCGACGGAGCCGGAGAAGTCGTAGCGCCACCCCTCGCCCGCGCGCAGCGCGGGAGAGGGTGCCTGAGCGCAGCGAAGGCGGGCGAGGGCCGGCGCGGAACGTTCGAACGCCCTCACCCTCCCGTCGGCTCGCGCCGACGGGCCCCACCCTCTCCCGGCTTCGCCGGGCGAGGGGCTCAGAACCGTTTCAGCAACCGGTCGATATAGTCGCGCTCTATCGCCGGGCGGTCGGCCTGGCCGCGGCGCTTGCGCAGCTCGTCCAGGATCTCGCGCGCGCGCTGCATGTCGGATTGGGCGGGGATCTCGACATCGCCGGTGTCGATGCCGCCGAAATTGTTCATCGGGCGGCCGAACGGATCGCGGTTCTGGTTGGGCCGGGGCTGCATCGGCCCCATGCTCTGCGGCGGCATGTTGTCGTCGCCCTGGCCGGGCTGCATGCCGAACTGCTGCATCATCTGGTCCATCATCGACCGCGCGGCTTCCTGGAGCTGGTCGAGCGCCTGGTTCTGCGGGCCCA
>JADZDN010000396.1 GCA_020851015.1 Alphaproteobacteria bacterium
CAGCCTGCCGCAGCGCAAGCACCGCTTCTACGAATGCTTCTCGCGCATCCGCACGGCGGAAGGCACGCTGATCCAACCCCAGGAGTACATGGAGATCGCCGAACGCGCCGGGCTGATGGCCGCGATCGACAACCTGCTGCTGTTCCGCAGCGTGCAGCTGCTGCGCAAGACCCAGCGCGGCAAGATGGATGTCGGGTTCGTCTGCAACATCTCGCCGCACACGCTGTCGGATTCGATCTTCCTCAGCGAGTTCGTGACCTACATCGAGGAGCACGCCGACCTGGCGCCCAAGCTGGTGCTGGAATTCCCGCTCAAGGACTTCATGGCGCACGACGCGGCGACCGCCCAGGCGCTGACCCGGTTCCTGCAGCTCGGCGTCCGGTTCTCGATCGACCAGGTGGACACGCTGAAGCTCGATACCGACGCCATGGCGCGGCGCGGCGTGCGCTTCGTCAAGATTCCCGCCTCGACCCTGCTCAACGAGATCCGCCTGGACAGCCCGTCGGTCGATCCGCGGGTGCTGAAGGACCAGCTCGACCGCGCCGGCATCGACCTGATCGTCGAGAAGGTGGAGTCGGAAAGCGACCTGATCGAGCTGCTGGATTTCCAGATCGACTTTGGCCAGGGCTTCCTGTTCGGCGAGCCGCGGATCGCGAAGGAAAAGGGCTGACCCGGGGATGCGGCCGCCGGCCTTTGTCTCCGGCGTCGGCGCGCTTGCCGGACGCTACGACGGATTCATCCTCGACATGTGGGGCGTGCTGCATAACGGCCAGCATCCCTATCCAGGCGTGGTCGACTGCCTCGAGCGGCTGAAGCAGGCGGGCAAGCGCCTGGTGGTGCTGTCGAACGCGCCGCGCCGGGTCGATGCGGCGGTCCAGCGCATGGAGGAAATCGGCATCCCGCGCAAGCTGCTCGACGGGGTGATGACCTCGGGCGAGGACGCCTGGCGACACCTGCGTTCGCGCGGCGATCCATGGTACGCGCGATTGGGCCGGGCCTGCTTCCACCAAGGCGGCGCGCACAACCGGAGCATGCTGGAAGGCCAGGATATGACGGTGGTGACGGACATCGAGCATGCGGATTTCATCCTTTGCACCGGCGCCGACAGCGGCGACGACAAGGTCGAGGCTTACGCAGCGATGTTGGAGAGCGCCCGCGCCCGGGGCCTGCCGATGATCTGCGCCAATCCCGACCTTGTCGTGGTGCATTACGGGCGGCTGCAGATATGCGCCGGGTCGCTGGCGCAGCGCTACGAGGCGATCGGCGGCGAGGTGCGCTGGCACGGCAAGCCGCATCGGCCGATCTACGACGCCTGCTTCGACATGCTGGGCGTCGCCGACCGCAGGCGCATCCTGGCCGTCGGCGATTCCTTCCGCACCGACCTCGCGGGCGCCCAGGGCGCCGGCATCGACGGGCTGTTCGTGGCCGGCGGCATTCATGGCGAGGAGCTTGGCGCGGCGCCGGGCGCGCATCCCGATCTCGGCCGGCTGACGCAGCTCATTGCCGACAGCGGCATCCGCCCGGCGGCGGTGGTGCCGTCGTTCTTGTGGTAGCATCGCGCCGCGACCAGCACGGGGCGAGGAACGCCTGGAGCATGGCCGAGCGCAGTTGGACGTGGTCGTTCGATGCACCGCCGGAGGCCGTGTGGACGGCGATGGCGGACACCGCGCGCTTCAACGAGGCCGCCGGCCTGCCCAAGCACGCCATCGTCGAGACGCCGCGCCCCGACGGGTCGGTCGAGTATGTCGGCAAGGGCAAGCAGGGTCCGTTCGAGCTGGTCTGGCGCGAGCATCCGGTCAACTGGGTCCATGCGCGCTGGTTCGAGCACCGCCGCAGCTTCCTTAAAGGGCCGCTGAGCGAAATCTGCGCGACCTTCCGCATCGCCGCCGAAGGGCAGGGGAGCCGGGGCGTCTACGCGCTGCGGGCCGAGCCCGCCAACATCGTCGGCCGCCTGATCCTTGCCACGGCATTCTTCCCCGGCACCGAGCGCAATTTCGGCCGCCTGGCGCGCGAGGCGAACGCGTTCGCCAAGGGCCGGATCGACCATCCGTTCCAGGTGCCGCCGCCGCCCTTGCCCGAAGGCGCGCGCGAGCGCGCCGCGCGCATCGCCGCCGAGATCGAAGCCACACCCAACGGCCACGGGCTGGCGAAGCGCCTGGCCGACTACGTGCTGGAGGCGACCGAGGTCGACCTGTGGACCGTGCGCCCGCTCGCCCTGGCGCGGCGCTGGAAAGTGCCCGAGCGCCACGCGATCGAATTGTGCCTGCAGGCGGTGCGCGCGGGCCTGCTGCAATTGCGCTGGGACCTGCTCTGCCCGCGCTGCCGCGTCGCCAAGTCGCGCTGCGCCGGCCTCGACCAGTTGCCGCGCGGCGCCCATTGCCCGACCTGCAACATCGACTACGACCGCGACTTCACGCGCAACGTCGAGGCCAGCTTCGCCCCGTCGCCGACGATCCGTCCGGTCGCGAGCGGCGAGTATTGCCTGTTCGGGCCGATGAGCACGCCGCACATCAAGGTCCACGTGACGGTGCCGGCCGGCGCCAGCCGCGCGATCGAGGCGAACCTGCCCCCCGGCCCCTATCGGCTGCGCACGCTCGAGCCCGGGCCGGAGAGCGAAATCGACTGGCCGGGCGGCGGCTTTCCCGCGCTTGTGCTGGATGACCGGGCGATCGCGGCCGGGCCGGCGAGCGCGGCGGGACGCATCGACCTCGTCAACCGCAGCGCGCGCGAACGCACCTTCATCGTCGAGGACCGCGCGTGGGTCAGGGACGCGCTGACCGCCGACCGCGTGACGTCGATGCAGGCATTCCGCGACCTGTTCTCGGATGCCGTGCTGCGGCCGGGCGACGATGTCGCGATCGGCCAGGTGGCGCTGATGTTCACCGACCTCAAGGGCTCGACCGGGCTGTACCAGCGCATCGGCGACGCGCGCGCCTTTCACCTCGTGCGCGAGCATTTCGCCTTCCTGGCCGAGACGGTGCGCGCGCATGACGGCGCCATCGTCAAGACCATCGGCGACGCCGTGATGGCGAGCTTCGTCAAGCCCGCCGACGCGGTTGCGGCCGCGCTGGCCGTGCAGCGCCGGGTCGCCGGCTTCAACCACGCCCATCGCAGCGGCGCCGGCGGCGAGGACGACGGCATCGTCATCAAGATGGGCGTGCATTGCGGTCCGTGCATCGCCGTCACGCTCAACGACCGCATCGACTACTTCGGCGGCACGGTCAACATGGCCGCGCGCCTGCAGGGCCAGTCGCGGGGCGGCGACATCGTGCTGTCCGCGACGGTCGTCGGCGATCCCGAGGTGCGGGTGCTGATCGCGCAGCTGGGCGCCAGCGAGGAGCGCGCGCGGCTCAAGGGCTATTCGCAGGACGTCGCCTATTGGCGGCTGGCGCTGTCTTGAGGGGCGCCGCAGGGCAGCGGACGGCCAGGAACGACGCCGCGGCCCGCGATCGTTAATCTATTGGCAACCATAGCGCCGGAATATCCGGCTGGGCGAACCGCCACCGGGCGGGTGCGGCGCCGCCGACGATTCCGGCGGCTGCGGACACGCCATATCGAGCGCATCAAGCCGGGGGCATCGGGTCAGGCGACAATCATGGGCACGGCGGCGGTGCAATTGGCGGTGATCGTGCCCTGCTTCAACGAGCAGGACGCGCTGCCCGCGACCATCGCGCGCCTGGTCGCGTTGAAGGCCCGACTGGTCGGCGAAGGCGCCATCGGCGCAGCCAGCACGATCACCTTCGTCGATGACGGATCCGCCGATGGGACCTGGAGCTTGATTGAACGCGCCGCGGCGGCGGACCCCTCGATTCACGGGATCAAGCTGTCGCGCAACAGCGGCCACCAGAACGCGCTGATCGCCGGGCTTCTCTCGGTGCCCGGCGACGTGCTGGTCAGCGTGGATGCCGACCTGCAGGATGATCTGGACGCCATCGGCCCTATGCTGGGCAAATGCCGGGAAGGGGCGCAAATCGTGTATGGCGTCCGCAACGACCGCGGCAGCGACACGCCATTCAAACGCATCACGGCCGAGGCCTATTATCGCCTGATGCGCCTTTTCGGAGTCGATCTCGTATTCAACCATGCCGACTATCGCCTGATGACGCGGACGGCCATCGTCGCCTTGGAGCAGTACGGCGAGGTCAACCTGTTCCTGCGCGGAATCGTGCCGCGGCTCGGGTTCAAGACGGCCAGCGTGCACTACGCGCGCGGCGAACGCGTCGCCGGCGAATCGAAATACCCGCTGCGGAAGATGCTGGCCCTGGCCTGGGAGGGCCTGTCGTCCTTCTCGCCCAGCCCGTTGCGCTGGATCACCGTCTTCGGGCTGGTCATCTCGCTGTTCAGCTTCCTGACCGGCTGCTGGGCGCTGGCGGTGACGCTGTTCTTCGGCGGCACGGTTCCCGGCTGGGCGTCGACGGTGGTGCCGATCTACTTCCTCGGCGGCATCCAGATGCTGAGCCTAGGCATCATCGGCGAGTACATCTCCAAGACCTATCTCGAGACCAAGCGCCGTCCCCGCTACATCATCGAGAAGAAGGTCTAGCGTCGTGCGACCGGACGATCGCCAGGCAGAGTTCGACCGCCTTGCCGACGCCTATCACGAGCAGCACAAGGCCAACGTCGCGATCACCGGCGAGGAGCCTGCTTATTTCGCCGAGTACAAGATCGCCGACCTGGCCGCGCTGCTCGCGCACGTACCGCCCGCCGCGATCCTGGATTTCGGCAGCGGGATCGGCAATTCTCTGCCGTACTTCCGCAGATACTTCCCCGGCGTCGCGTCGACCTGCGCCGATGTCTCCGCGCGCAGCATCGCCGTGTCAAAGGAACGGTTCCCGGGACCCGAGCGCCATGTCCAGATCGGCCGCACGATCCCGCTGCCGGACGCCAGCCAGGACGTGGCGTTCTCCGCCTGCGTCTTCCATCACATACCGCACGAGGATCATCCGCATTGGCTGGCGGAACTGCGCCGCGTGACCCGACCGGGCGGCCTGCTGGCGATCTTCGAGCATAACCCGCTCAACCCGCTGACGGTGCGGGCGGTCAACACCTGTCCGCTTGACGTCAATGCGCGCCTCATCCGGGCCGGCACGCTGCGCCAGCGCGCCGAGGCCGCCGGTTGGCGGCATGCGCGCATCGACTATCGCCTGTTCTTTCCCGCCGCCCTCGCGGGGCTGCGCTTCCTGGAGCCAAGCCTCGGCTGGCTCTGCCTGGGCGCGCAATACCGGCTGACCGCGCGCCGGCCGGCATGAGCGGCCTGGCTTGGCAATCCTTCCGCTTCGCGGCCGTCGGCCTGGTCAACACCGCCATCGGTCTGTCCGCGATCTACGCGGTGCTCTATGTGTTCAGGTGCGATCCGGCGATCGCGAACGCGGCCGGATTTGCCATCGGCCTTGTCGTGAGCTTCACCCTCAATCATTTCTGGACCTTCGGCGACCGGCGGGATAAAGGCAGCGTCTTGCCGAAATATGTGTTGGTGGTGGCCGCCGCCTATACCGGCAATCTCGTCGCCGTGCTTGTCGGCTCGCGGCAGTTTCACATCGACCCCTATCTCGTCCAGCTCGCCGGAATGGCGGTCTACACGATATCGGTCTTCCTTGGCTGCCGGCGGTTCGTTTACGGCGTCGGCGACGGGATGGCCGCGGGGGACCGAAGGCGTGAAAGCCGCCAGCCTATTGCCGCAAACCCCGGCAGATCGCCAGGTAGTCCGGGTGCTCCGGCGCGATCAGGCCGTGGCGCACCAGGAAATCGATGATCACCAGGTTGCAGTTGAACTTGAAGGCGGTGGTGTCGCGCACGGTCTCCGCGACGCGCTCGATCGGCCACAGCATGAACTCGCCGATCTCGCCGTCGGTGTTGCGGGGCGTGAAGTCCGCGGGCATCTCGAGGTCGAAGCAGTACTGCACGTCGGGCTTCAAGGTCGCGTCCTCCTCGAATACGTAGGACACGATGCCGACGGGCCGGGCGCGTTCGGCGATTTCGCGCGGGATGCCGGCTTCCTCGCGGCATTCCTTGATCATGTTCTCCTTCAGCCCGATGCCGATCGGCTGGCCGCCCGCCACGGTGTTGTCGAGCATGCCGGGATAGGTTGGCTTGTCGCGGGCGCGGCGGGCCACCCACAGGTGCAGATCGGCGCCGCGGCGCACGAATCCGTTCATGTGCACGCCCCGGGCCCTGACGCCGAAATGCGGCACGGCGGCCCGCTCCATCGCCAGCAGCTCCGGCCCGCCTTCCAGCGGGTGGACCGGATAGCGCTCGTCGCGCCAGCCCTTGACGATGCCGCGCTGCGCCAGCGCGCGCAGGGCGGCATCGACCGCCTGCGTGCGCTTCTCCGGCGTATCGAGCGCGGGCGCCAGCGCGACGCCGCTCGCGTCGGCGACGAACACCGCGGAAAAGGGCTCGAGTTCCGCGATACGGTCGCGGTGAATATGGCCGACGAGTTCGCCGCCAGCCCGGAACGGCACGAAGCGCCCCAGGTCCGCGTTGTTGCACGCGGCGATGCGGTCGAGAAAACTCATCGCGCCCGATGACCAGGCCGCGCTAGGCCACCGGGCGCGGCCGGGCTTCGAGCGCCGCCAGCACGTCGTCGATGCTGCGGCTGTGCTTCAGCTTGCGCCCGCTGCCATAGAGCAGGAAATCGACCGAGCCGCCGCCGCGGCGCTTGGCGATGGTGAACAACGGCCGGTCGAAGGCGTGGCGGAAGACGGAGAAGGCGGCCATGTGGTCCAGGTGATCGATGGCGTAGTCGCGCCATTCGCCGCTGGCGACGCGCCTGCTGTAGAGGTTCAGTATCTGCTGCAGCTCGCCCCGGCTGAACCCCACCCGGGACGGCCGCCGACGGTGGTCGGCGAGGCTAAGCATGTCGCCCATCCGGCGCGCCACGCTCCTCTGTTGCGGCTCGATCCGCGGATAGTCTTCCAAATGTCCGGCCCGCTGTCCATGGGGCCGGCTGGCCTGGCGACGCCTATTGGTCGACCGGATCCTGCACCGGGTCGGGGCGCGAGCCGTAGGGATCCGGACCGATGTAGCACTGCACCTGGCCGATCGTGTTGTAGCATCGCTTCTCGACCGCCAGCCCGGCGATCTGGCCGCGCCGGTCGATGCAATAGGGCTGCTTGGCCTCGATATGGACGGCCGCGCAGTCCTCGCCCGTGGCCAGCGAGACCAGGTGGTCGGCCGGGAACTTGCCGGTGGTGCTGGCGCTGTAGAATCCGGCCGTCGACATGGCGATCGGCACCAATCCGAAGCAGCCGCTGAGGCTGAAGGCGATACAGCCCAGCACGGCGGCGAAGCCGAGGGCGTTCATGCGGGAAAGGGCGCTCATCACCATGCGGGCTCCGCTGCCTGCATTGTGCTGCAGGGCGGCCGCTACGGATCATGCCCGGCCCCCCGGCTGCAGGCAGTCGGCGCAATTTGCGGCAAAATCAATTAAATAGCCGTTAACGGCCCCGGCGGGCCGCGCGGCTGCCGCGATCAGGGCGGCAGCGGCGCCGAGCCGGGCAAGCGGGGCCCGGTAGTGCCGGAGCCGGATGTCCCGGGAACGGACGAGCCGTTGCTGACGAAGACGTTGTGGCTGAGGGTCTGGGCGGTGACGCCGCCGGCATTGTTCGGGTTTGCGTTCACCGTGGCGGTGCAGTTCGGCGAGCACGCACCGTTGGCGATCGAGCCGGAGAAGTTGAATGCGGCCGCGCCCGCCAGCGCCGCATAGTTGATCGTCCCCAGCGCCAGGGTGCCGTTGCCGCCGTTGTCGAGTTCCATCCGCGAATTGCCGCCACCCACCTGGCGCGTGCCGAAATTGACGTTGAGGAAGATGTTGTAGGTGGAGAAGCTGCCGCCCGACATCGGCACGTTCGACTGGGTCCAGTAGTACATGCCCGTGTTCAGGCTGCGCAGCTGGTCGAAGCTGGTCGGCCCGTCGGCGACCTGGAACGGGTTCGGTGTCGTGCCCGCCTTGCGGTCGGCCAGGCCGGTACCTGCCAGCAGGCCGTTGCCGCCGTCGTCGAACACGGACAGGACGTGCAGCAGCTGCGTCGCCGCCAGGCCGCCGCTGTTGACGGGGGCGGCAAGCACGGACGTGTTGCAGGCCGAGCTGTCGCCGCAGCCGGTGCCGGTAATTCCCTGCAGGCCGGAATAGAGGAGAACCGCCGGCCCGGTGCTGTTGGCGTAGAAGATTTCGGGCAGCATCGCGGTGCCGCTGGCGAAGGACGATGCCACATCGACGCGCGATCCGCCGCCGCCGACCGAGCGCCGGCCGAAATCGATGTCCAGCGTGATCGAATAGCTGCCGACATTGACGCCGTCGCTGAACACCGGCACGCCGCCCTGCGCGAAGGTGAACTGGCCGCCGGGCACGGCGCGCAGCTGCTCGAAGGTGGAGATGCCGTTCGGCACCGCGCCGCCCACGATCTCGCTGCCGATCGGCTGGCTGGCCGCGGCGACGAACAGGTCGGACAGCAGGATTTGCGTCGACACCTGCTCCAGTGTTGCGACCGGGCCGAGCGCGTCCGTCGTGCTTTGCCCCGCGTTGCCGGCGCCGCCGCCGCCTTGTTCGCCTTCGCCCTGCTTGCCCGGCGCGACCGCGCGGCGCAGTGCCCCCGCGATTTCCGCGATCAACGCCTGGTCGAAGCGCACCGCCGGTCCCCACTGCCCGCGGCCGAGCAGCGTGCTGCCGAAGCCCGGCTGGGTGATGCTGGTCGTTCCGCCGTTGGCCGAAAGGTCCAGGCCGCCGATCCGGTTGGACTCCGTGTTCTGGCCGGGGCCGACCAGGACGACCTGCTGGCGGTCGGTGGGGGCGCCATCCTGCATGATCTGGTCGACGCGGCCCATCGCGATGGTGCCGCGGATGCCGATGGTGCCGGCCGGCAGCTTGACCTGCATGTTGGCCGGCTGGTCGCGCGCGACCTTGCCGGTGACGAAGCGGAACACGCCCTTGGCGACCGAGGCCGACACCTTGCCGACGCTGGTCTTGGGATCGAACACGAACTCGTCGATGGTGAGTTCGCTGTTCGGCCCGATGGTGAAGGTGGTTTCGTCCAGCAGCAGGATTTGCATGCCCGCGTCGGCGCCGCTCTTGATCGCATTGCCCAGGAAGATCGGCTCGCCCGATTTGACCAGCCGGCCGACCGCGCCGCTGCGCTCGGCGATTTCGACCTGGCCGCGGACGGCGGCGGCGACGCCGGCCTGCTGTTGCGACAACGCGGGACATGCCCCGCTCAGGCATGCCAGCCCCGCCAGGGCAAATACCTGCCAACGACGCATTGCAATACCCCTACCTGCCTCGGCGGGCGGCCGAAGGGCAAAAAGTATAGTCGCTTGGTCCTGCCGGCGCCACAGGGGAAATTCGACCGGCCGGCGCGGGTGGATTGGGACTGATTTGCGGAAGATTGACCGCCCGCCTTGTCACTTCGGCTGGGTGTAGCCCTTGTTGCGCATGCAGCGGCCGACCATCTCGACGCGGCGCTTGTCGCTGCTCTGGGCCATCTGGCTGGTATTGGCCGCATAGGAGCCGCTCGCCTGCCAGTCGGCGCCGCGGCTGGCGATGATGTCCTGGTCGATCTTGCCTTCCTCGCCGACCACCAGCCGCGCGTCGCGCTGGCACTGCGCCAGGTCGCGGGCGGTCAGGTCGCCGGCCACGCCAGGCTTGAACCACTCGCCGCCGCCGGACTGGAAGCAAGCCGAAACAGCGAAGCAGATCAGGCACATGCCGAGTATCGTGCGGGCTCGAACCATATGACCTCCGGGAGGGGCGGGACTATGCGCGTGCGCCTCGCCGGACGCAACCGGCGGCGTTGACAGGGCAGGGCCGCTGCCCCAAATTCCGCCGCCCAATTCCGGAGTTCGCGATGGACGACCGCCTTCAGCGCCTGCTGGCCGACCGGCCCTACCTGATCGCCGACGGCGCGATGGGCACCAATCTGTTCCTGCGCGGCCTGGCCACCGGCGATGCGCCGGAGCTGTGGAACGTCGAGCATCCCGACCGGGTTGCCGAGGGCCATCGCGGCTGCGCCGCGATCGGCTGCGACATCCTGCTGACCAACACCTTCGGCGGCAACCGCCACCGGCTGAAGCTGCACAAGTTCGAGCACCGGGTGCTTGAGCTGAACGCGGCCGGCGCCCGGATCGCGCGCGGGGTCGCCGATGCCAGCGGGCGCGAGATCGTGGTCGCGGGGTCGATCGGGCCGACCGGCGAGCTCCTGATGCCGCTGGGCGCGCTCGGCTTCGAGGAGGCGCGCGACTGCTTCGCCGAGCAGGCGCAGGGCCTCAAGGAAGGCGGCTGCGACGTGCTGTGGATCGAGACCATGTCGGCGGCCAACGAGACCGAGGCCGCGGCGGCCGGCGCGGCCACGACCGGGCTTCCGATCATCACCACGATGACCTTCGACACCAACGGGCGCACCATGATGGGCGTGACGCCCGCCGAGGCGGCGCGCCTGTTCCACGACCTGACGCCGCGTCCGCTCGCCTTCGGCTCGAACTGCGGCACCGGGCCGGCCGAGCTGGTGGCGTCGATCCTGGGCCTCGCGCGGGCCAGCCATGCCGGCGTCGACGTGATCGTGGCAAAGGGCAATTGCGGCATCCCGGAATACCGCGACGGCAAGATCCACTTCTCCGGCACGCCCGAGCTGATGGCGGAATATGCGCGCCTGGCGCGCGACGCCGGCGCGCGCATCATCGGCGCGTGCTGCGGTTCGCAGCCCGAGCACCTGAAGGCGATCATCGACGCGCTGAAGGACTACGCGCCGGGAACCCCGCCCGACCTCGCGACCGTCGAAACGCGGCTGGGAGCGCTGAGCGCATCCACCAAGACCGCCGAGCTCGCGAGCGCCGGCGAAGGCGAGGGACGGCGGCGGCGGCGGCGCGGGTAGCGGCGTTCTTCATCCTTCGAGACGGCCGCTGTTGCGGCCTCCTCAGGATGACGCGTTGGATGGGTAGACAGGGAAGAATCACGTCATCCTTCGAGACGGCCGCTGTTGCGGCCTCCTCAGGATGACGCGTTGGATGGGTAGACAGGGAAGAATCGCGTCATCCTTCGAGACGGCCGCTGTCGCGGCCTCCTCAGGATGACGCGTTTCTTCTTTGCTCACCCCGACATACGCGTCATCCTGAGGAGCGAGCGCAGCGAGCGTCTCGAAGGATGAGAAACGCGATATCTGCACCCGCGCCTGCGCGTCGTATTGTTCCAGCGAGGATCGAGCGCCGGGGAAGGGTGTGAATGCGCGGCTACTCGATCCGCGTCTGCTCCAGCATCTTCTCGTCCAGCACCGCGCCCAGGCCGGGGCGGTCGGGCAGCACGATATTGCCCTGGCGGTCGCATTCCAGCTTTTCCGCCATCATGAAGTCACGGCGGTCCAGCCCCCATTCCGGCGGGTCGAACGGGTATTCGACATAGGCGGCCTGGCAGCAGCCGGCGGCGAAATGCACGTTGGCCAGCACGCCCATGCCGTTCGACCAGGTGTGCGGCGTGAAGGCGACGTTGTGGTCGATCGCCTGGCGCGCGATGCCGCGCATGCCCGTGATGCCGCCGGTCAGCACGATGTCGGGCTGCAGCACGTCCAGGCACTGGCGGTCGATCAGCGTGCGGATCTCGTGCAGCTCGCGCGTCATCTCGCCGCCGGCGATGCGCAGGCGGGTCCGGCGGCGCAACTCGGCCATGCCCGCGTAGTCGCCGCGATGCAGCGGCTCCTCCATCCAGTAGACGTCGAGGTCCTCGAGCGGCTTGGCCACCTCGAGCGCGTCCTTCAGCGTCCAGGGCTCGTCGGCGTCCGAGGGCATGCGCCAGCCCTGGTTGCAGTCCACCATCAGCACCAGCCTGTCGCCCACGCGCTTGCGCACGGCGGCGACGGACTTCACGTCGTCGCGCCAGTCCGGGCGGTGGAAGCGGATCTTCATCGCCTTGTAGCCCTGCGCGACCGCGCGCTCGCCCAGCGCCGCCATCTCGCCGGCGTCGCGCAGCGTGCCCGAGGAGAGATAGGCCGGGATCTTGCCCGAGCTGCCGCCCAGCAGCTTCCAGATCGGCAGGCCGGCGGCCTTGCCGGCGATATCCCACAGCGCGATATCGATCGGCCAGCAGCGCCCGTAGTGGAACTGGATGTTCGACAGGATGCGGTTGTGCCGCTCCAGCGCCAGCGGGTCCCAGCCGACGAACAGGTCCTCGTGCCCGGGAAAGCCGGCCAGCATCGTGTCGGTGCCGGCGATGCCGGTGATGCCCTGATCGGTCGCGACCCGCACGATGAAGGCGTCGAACTTCACCCGCGGCCGGCTGTCCCAGCTCGCGCGGAACGGCGGGTCCATCTTCAGGCGGTGCTTGGTGATGGTGATCGAGGTGATTTTCATGCGGGCGCGCAATCCTCATGGTTCGACAGGCTCACCATGAGGACGTTCTTTCTTCTCCTCATCCTGAGCCTGTCGAAGGATGTCTTCACAGCCCTCACCGCTGCGGCTCCGGCGGCGACGGAATCTGGCCGGCAAGCGCGATCATGCCGTCGGCGACCGCGACGGGCACGCGGGCCAGCGACTTGCCCATGCAGGGCCCGAACACGCAATAGCCGGTGTCGATCAGGAACTGCGCGCCATGGGTCGAGCACAAGAGGCGCCGCCTGGTGCGGTCGAGGAAGCGGTCGGGGAACGTCTCCAAGGGGGTGCCGAGATGCGGGCAGGAATTGAGATAGCAGTCCACGCGCTGGCCGCGCCGCACCACGATCAACTCGTGCTTGCGCCCCTCGCATTCGAGCGTGACCCCGCGCGCGTCGCCGTCGGCGATGGCGTCGAGCGCGACGATCGCGCTCACGCCTTGATGCCGCCCATCTGGCAGACGAGCTTCCATTGCGCCGCGTTCACCGGCTGCACCGACAGGCGCGAGTTCTTGACCAGCACCATGTCGGCAAGCCTGGGCTCGGCCTTGATCTGCGCCAAGGTGACGGGGGTCTTCACCGGCGCGACCGTTTCCATCTCCACCATGACGAACTTGCCCGTCGCGTCCTTGGGATCGGGGCGATGCTCGCCCGCGACCCGCACCACGCCGACGACCTGGCGCTGCTCGCCCGAGTGGTAGAAGAAGGCCAGGTCGCCCTTCTTCATCGCCTTCAGGTTGTTGGCGGCCTGGTGGTTGCGCACGCCGTCCCAGTTGGTGCGCCCGCCTTTCACCTGCCGGTCCCAGGACCAGGCGTCGGGCTCGGTCTTCACCAGCCAATAGGCCATCGTCGTGTCTCCGGTTGTGCTCGGTTTCCTAACTACTCTTCCCGGAACGGCCGCGCCAGCAGGCCGCGGATCTCCTGGTCGATGTTGCCCATGCGGTTCAGCACGGAATCGACCGCCGCCACGATCGGCATCTCCACGCCCTGGCGCAGCGCGCGCGCCATCACCGCCGCGGCGCTGGCGACGCCTTCGGCGATCGACTGGCGGCCGGCCTGGGCCTCGGCCAGGCTCTTGCCCTCGCCCAGCGCGATGCCGAGCGACAGGTTGCGGGACTGCGTGCCGGTGCAGGTGAGCGTCAGGTCGCCCAGCCCCGACAGGCCCATGCAGGTCTCGGCGCGCCCGCCCAGCGCCGCGGCCAGTCGCACGATCTCGGCGAGCCCGCGCGTGATCAGGGCCGCGCGCGCGTTGTCGCCCAGCTTCCGCCCCATCACGATGCCGCAGGCGATCGCCAGCACGTTCTTGACCGCGCCGCCGACCTCGGCGCCGACCGGATCGTCCGACAGGTAGGGCCGCAGCGCCGGCCCGCCGAGCGCCTGCACCAGCCCCGCACCGAGCGCGGCGTCCGTGCAGGCCAGGGTGACGGCGGTGGGCAGGCCGCGCGCGACCTCGGCGGCGAAGGTCGGTCCGCTCAGCACGGCCTGCGGGCAGCCGGGCAGGGTCTCGGCCGCGACCTCGGTCATCAGCGCGCCGGTGCCGTTCTCGATGCCCTTGGCGCAAATCACCACGGGCGGCCGCGCCGGACCCAGCGCCGCATTCAGTGCCGTCGTCGCCGCGCGCAGGTGCTGGGCCGGCACCGCCAGCAGGATCGCGTCGACCGTCGTCAGCTCGGCCATCACGATCGTCGCGCCGAGGGTCTCGTCCAGCGTCACGCCGGGCAGGAAGGCCGGATTCGCGCGCGTGCGGGCGATGGCCTCGGCCACCTCGGGCTCGCGCGCCCACAGCACGGCGCGGTGGCCGGCGCGGGCCACGACCTGCGCCAGCGCCGTGCCCCAGGCGCCGGCGCCCAGCACGCCGATGCTGTTGATCGCGGCGGCCACGAACGCGGTCAGTCGCGCAATGCCGCGGCGACGATGCCGGACACCGCCGCTTCCACGGGGCCGCCCTCGCGCGCCAGCCCCTCGATGACGCCGTCGCGGTCCTGCGCCGTGCGGTTCTGGCTCATCTTCCACTTGCCTTCCAGCCGCGCGATCGGCAGCGCGAAGCCGACGATGCCCTTGAGCTGCGCGCGCAGGAAGTCGGCCGGCGCGTCGCTGACCGCCCAGGGCTCGGCGCGCGGCTTCTCGTGCGTGTCGGTCAGGCCGGTGACGACCGCCATCAGCCGGTCAGGGTCGTCGAAGAACTCGACCGGGCCATAAGCGTGGATCGCCACATAGTTCCAGGTCGGCACGACCTTGCCGGTCTCCTTCTTGGTCGCGTACCAGGACGGCGTCACATAGGCGTGCGGGCCCAGGAACATCGCCAGGGCCTGCACGTCCTTGGCCGGCGCGCGCCATTGCCCGTTGGCCTTGGCGATGTGCCCGCGCAACGTGCCGTAGGGCGCGGGTTCGGGATCGACCAGCATCGGCACGTGGCTCGCCTCCAGCCCTTGGGGGCCGAGCGTCACCAGCGTGCCCAGCCGCGCCTGGCGGATCGCGGCGTGCAGCACGTCGGTCCGCTCTTCCTTGAACTGCGTCGGCAGGTACATCGGCGCCTCCCTCGACCCGGGAGGGCATACCGACCACGAACCGGGGCGGCGGGTCAACCCGCCACGACGTTACGCCGGAATGACGGTCACGCCGTGGTCGGCCAGGCTGACGAACAGCTCGGCGCCGGCGGCATAGGGCCGCTCGACCGCGCGGTCGACGATGAACAGCTCGCCGACCTCGGTCTTGACCGTGTATTCCATGTGCGTGCCGAGATAGGCGGCCTTCGCGAGCTTGCCGTCCAGCGCCGATGCGTTGGGCTTGGCGGTCGAGAGGCTGAGCGACTCCGGCCGTATGGCCACCTTTATCGCGCCGGGCTTGGCGCCGCGATGGCGCAGGCGCTTCTCGATCGTGCCGATCCTGACCGCCGCCATCTCGCCGTCGGGCTGACCGAGAGTCGCCGGCACGATGTTGGCGTCGCCGATGAAGTCCGCCACGAACAGGCTGGCCGGCTCCTCGTACAGCTCGCGCGGCGGGCCGGACTGCGCCACCACGGCGTTGGCCATGACGATCACGCGGTCCGAGACGGCCAGTGCCTCCTGCTGGTCATGCGTCACGTAGGCGACGGTTAGGTTCAGCGCGCGCTGCAGGTCGCGAATGTCCTCGCGCACCCGCCGGCGCAACTTGGCGTCGAGGTTCGACAGCGGCTCGTCGAACAGCAGAACCTGCGGCTCCAGCACCAGGGCGCGGGCGACGGCCACGCGCTGCTGCTGGCCGCCCGACAGCTCGGACGGCAGGCGGTCGTCGTAGTCCTTCAGGCCCACCAGCGCCATCTTCTCGCGCGCCATCGCGTGCGCCTTGGCCTTGGGCGCGCCGCTGACCGACGGACCATAGGCCACGTTGTCCAGCACGCTCATGTGCGGGAACAGCGCATAGGACTGGAACACCATCGACACGTCGCGCTCGGCGGCCGACAGCCGCGTCACGTCGCGCCCGCCGATCAGGATCTGGCCCTCGCTCGCCATCTCCAGCCCGGCGATCAGGCGCAGGGTCGTGGTCTTGCCGCAGCCCGAGGGTCCCAGCAGCGTGACCAGCGTGCCCGGCGCGATCGTGAACGACACGTCGTTGACCGCCGTCACCGCGCCATAGCGCTTGA
>JADZDN010000397.1 GCA_020851015.1 Alphaproteobacteria bacterium
AGCCTGCACATGACGATCCAGACCGCGGTGCTGATCGAGACGCTGCAGGCGCTCGGCGCCGACGTGCGCTGGGCATCGTGCAACATCTATTCGACGCAGGACCACGCCGCCGCCGCGATCGCGGCGAGGGGCACGCCCGTGTTCGCCTACAAGGGCGAATCGCTCGCCGACTACTGGGCGTTCACGCACCGCATCTTCGAGTGGCCGGGCGGGAAGGGGCCGAACATGATCCTCGACGACGGCGGCGACGCGACGCTGCTCGTGCACCTGGGCGAGGTGGCCGGGAAGGACCCTTCGTGCATCTCGCATCCTGCGAACGAGGAGGAGGAAGCGCTGTTCGCCGCGATCCGCGAGCGCCTGGCCAGCGACCCGACGTTCTACGCGCGCACCAAGAAGGACATCCGCGGCGTCACCGAGGAGACGACCACCGGCGTCAAGCGGCTCTACCAGATGCATCGCGAAGGGCGTCTCGGCTTCCCGGCGATCAACGTCAACGACTCGGTCACCAAGTCGAAGTTCGACAACATCTACGGCTGCCGCGAGTCGCTGGTCGACGGCATCCGCCGCGCCACCGACGTGATGATGGCGGGCAAGGTGGCGATGGTCGCGGGCTTCGGCGACGTCGGCAAGGGCTCGGCCGCCAGCCTGCGCAACGCCGGCGCGCGGGTGATCGTGTCCGAGATCGACCCGATCTGCGCGCTGCAGGCGGCGATGGAGGGCTACGAGGTCACGACGATGGACGACGCCGCGCCGCGCGCCGACATCTTCGTCACCGCCACCGGCAACGTCGACGTCATCACCGTCGAGCACATGCGCGCGATGAAGGACCGCGCCATCGTCTGCAATATCGGCCACTTCGACAGCGAGATCCAGGTCGGCGCGCTGAAGAACCTGAAATGGCACAACGTCAAGCCGCAGGTGGACGAGGTCGAGTTCCCCGACGGCAAGCGCATCCTGCTCCTGGCCGAAGGCCGGCTGGTCAACCTGGGCTGCGCCACCGGCCACCCCAGCTTCGTGATGAGCGCGTCCTTCAGCAACCAAGTCCTGGCGCAGATCGAGCTGTGGACCCGCGGCAAGATCTACGAGAAGAAAGTCTACCGCCTGCCCAAGGCGCTGGACGAGATGGTCGCCGCGCTCCACCTCGGCAAGATCGGGGTCAAGCTGACCCATTTGACGGACAAGCAGTCGGCCTATGTCAACATCAAGAAGGAAGGGCCGTTCAAGTCGGACCATTACCGTTACTAGCATCCCTAGCCGACCCGGTCGCGCCGGCCCCGATGCCATTCCCGGCGTCGGGCCGACTGCTTCAGGGATTTCAGCAGGTTAGGGCCAACGGCACGCCCAGGCCGGTTTGTTTGGCTCCTTTCGCCCGAAACATTTATATCACCCCATAATCAATTGATTTAACATAATTTAGTTCGTAATGTTCGCGTCAGATTGGATCGCCACGATCTGATCTCGCGTAGTCTTGTCTCGCCGGCGCGTGCTTGGGGAGCGCGGGATTACACACCCTGGAACTGGGTTGCCGGCCGCCCATGAGCCGACTGCTGCTGCCTGCCCTCGCCTGCGCCGTGCTGGTCGCGGCACCGGCGCGCGCCCAGACCTGGGACGCCGGCCAGGCCGCCGTCGATCCCATTCTGACCTGGGGCAGCGCCAACGCCGGCGCCGGCGCCTGGTATCCCGCGCTGGAGAGCCGCCCGGCATTCCCCCTGGTGGCGTTCGGCAATGCTTCGCCTTTAGCGCAACCCGTCGCCGTGCCCGTGCAGCAGCCCGCTGCCGTTGCGCCGGAGGTGCAGACTGCCGCGGCCCAGCCTGCCGGCGCGGCGCCATCCGGCAATCAACGCGCGCAGGGCGAGCCGATTCTCAACGGCGACTACTGGCTGAACTATTTCTGGAATATCCCGCGCTTCGTCACCGCGCCGTTGCGCTTCGACACCGCGGACTGGATCAAGACCGGCGCGTTCCTGGTTGCCGCCGGCGGCGCCTACCTGGCCGACGAGCGCCTGCACAAGTTCTTCCACGACCATCGCAGCACGGCGTCCGACGACCTGGCGGCCATCGGCTACCGGCTGGGCGACAGCAAGACGATCATTGCCGGGTCGCTGGGCGGCTACGTCGTGGGTTACGGCATCGCATCGATGAACGGAGGCAACGACTACCGCATCCGCGAGACCTCGCTGTTGGTGCTGCAGAGCTTCGCGTTGTCGGAATTGCTGGCCGAAGGTGCCAAGCGCGCGACCGGGCGCGAGCGGCCCGACACGACGGACGACCATTCGAACTGGCGCAGCGGCGGCAAGTCCTTTTTCTCCGGCCACACCGTCAACGCCTTCAGCACCGCCTCGGTCATTTCCGAGCAGTATGACGAAATCTGGGTTGCGCCGCTGGCCTATGGGCTGGCCGGGCTGGTCGCCTGGTCGCGCCTGAACGACAACGCGCACTGGACCAGCGACGTCGTGGTGGGCGCCGGCGTCGGCTATGCTGTCGGCAAGCTGGTGACCCATTTCAGCCCGTTCCGCGAGCAGTCCGGCGTCAGCCTGTCCCCCCTCGGCATACCGGGCGGTGGCGGCGTGCAGGTCGGCTTCCGATTCTAGCCGCGGACCGGTATTCTTCCCCGATGCACATCCTGCTCGTCGAAGACGACCCGACCCTGAGCCAGCTCGTCAGCCGGAACCTGACGGCGCAGGGCTTCGCGGTCGATACGGCGGCGACCATCGAGGAGGCCGATGGCGCCCTGGCGGCCACTACCTTCGATGCGGTTCTGCTGGACCTGTCGTTGCCGGACGGCGACGGAATCACCCTGTTGAAGGAGCTGCGGCGGCGGCGCAACAGCGTGCCGGTGATCGCCGTCACCGCGCGCGACGGCGTGGACGACCGCGTGCAGGGGCTGAACCTGGGCGCCGACGACTACCTGGTGAAGCCGTTCGCGACCGAGGAGCTGGTGGCGCGGATGCGCGCCGTGCTGCGCCGCCCGCCGGAGGCGCTGGCGCTGCGGCTGACGCTCGGCAACATCGAGCTCGATCCAGTCGCCGGCGCGGTCACGGTCGATGGCCGCGGTGTCGTGGTGCCGCGCAAGGAGCTGGCGATCCTGGAGGCGCTGATGCGGCGCGCCGGGCGCGTGGTGGCCCGTGCGCTGCTGGAGCAGAGCGTCTACTCGCTGGGCGCGGAGATCGGCTCGAACGCGATGGACGCCAACATCTCGCGGCTGCGCCGGCGCCTGGCCGATGCGGGCGCGCGCGCCACCATTCACGCGGTGCGCGGCGTCGGCTACATGATCGCCGCCGCCGCCGAGCCGGGCGCATGACGGTCGCATACGCGCCATCCCTCGCCCGCCGCCTGCTTTCCCGCCTGCTGATCGTCTTCGCCCTCGCTTTTGCCGGGTCCTGCGCGCTGTTCCTGACGCTCGCGTGGGAGCAGGCCACCATCGAGATCCACGGCGACCTGGGCGAGATGGTGGACGCGCTGGCGGATAGCCTGCGCGTCGCGCCGGACGGCCAGCCGGTGCTCGAGCCTGCCCCGGCCCTGCGCAAGAAGCTGGCGCAGAAAGGCGTCGCGCACGTCGTAATCGACGTCACGCGGGGGCGCGTGCTGGCGGGATCGGCGACGCCGATCGCCCCGCTGTTGCCGTCGCTGGCGGCCGATGGACCGACGCGCATGGCTTTTGCGCTCAACGGCACGCCCAACAAGCCCAAATCCGCCCTCAGCGGTTTCCTGGTCGAGCGCACGACCCCGGCCGGCCGCATCCGCATCGCCGTCGCGGCGCAGGAGCGCCACACCTGGCCATTCCTTGCCTGGGCGGTCGACGAGCTGGTCGACGAGGTCCTGCCGGTGGGCGTTCCGCTGTTCTTCACCACGCTGATCGTCGCCGCCGTGACGATCCGCCACACGCTGCGGCCGGTGGCGCGCCTGTCGGACCAAGCCGGCGCCATTACGCCGCGAACGACGGGATTGCGGCTGGAAGCGCGCAAGGTGCCCAGCGAGGTGCTGCCGCTGGTGCAGGCCTTCAACGCGGCGCTCGAGCGGCTGGACGAGGGCTTCGCGCTGCAGCGGCGCTTTACCGCCAACGCGGCCCACCAGCTCCGCACGCCGATGGCGATCCTGCGCGCGCGGCTGGACGGCATGGCGCCGGGCCCGGAGGTCGAGAGCCTGAAGCAGGACTGCGACCGCATCGCGCGCGTCGTGTCGCAGCTCCTGGCGATCTCGCGCCTGGAAGCCAACCAAATCGAGATCACCGAGACGGTCGACCTCGGGCAGCTGGCTGCTTCGGTCGTGGCCGACATGGCGCCGCTGGCGATCGCCAGCCGCCGCAGCCTGGCGCTGGAAGCGCCGGCGGCGCCGGTGCTGGTGCGCGGCAACAGCGCCGCGCTGCGCGACGCCGTCATGAACCTGATCGACAACGCCCTGCGGTTCGGGCCGCCGGGTCAACCGGTCGACATCGTACTGCGCACGGGCGCGCGCATCGCCGTCGCCGATCGCGGGCCGGGCCTGGGGCCGCAGGACCGCGCGCGCGTGTTCGAGCCGTTCTGGCGCGGACGCGATCCGCGCGGATCGGGCAGCGGGCTGGGCCTGGCGATCGTTGCCGAGATCGCCCTGGCCCATGGCGGTCGCGCGAGCGTGGCGGAGCGCGAGGGCGGCGGCGCCGAGTTCCGCGTCGATCTGCCGCAGGTCGCCACGCCCGTGGAATTGGCGACACCCGGCTTGCCGCAGGCGGCACAGTGAGCGCCATCCTGCGGCTTCTCGCCGACCGCCTCGCAGCTTTCGGGCTGGTGGTGCGCGGCGGGTTCCATCCCGCGCCGGAGGACGGGGTGCCGGCGCTCGCCGACGGGCGCGCCGCCGCGACGGCCGTCATGATCGGCAATGTCGGCCAGGCGGGCGGCGATCCGATGTGGGCGGCGTTCGCGGCCGCGCGGTCGGCCGATCCCGGCCCCGACCCGATGAACGCCTGGACGCGCGGCGCGATCGATCCGCTGGCGCGCGAATGCGGCGCCATTGCCCTGTATCCGTTCGGCGGGCCGCCGCATCTTCCCTTCCAGCGCTGGGCGATGCGCGCCGAGCCGGTGTCCTCCTCGCCGCTCGGCCTCCTGATTCATCCGGAATACGGGCTGTGGCACGCCTACCGCGCGGCCCTGGCCTTTGCCGAGCGGCTGGACCTGCCGGCGCGCGCGGCGGCAGCAAGTCCCTGCGCGAGCTGCGCCGGCAAGCCGTGCCTGGAAGCCTGTCCGGTGCAGGCCTTCGATGCGAAGGGCTACGATGCCGCGCGTTGCGCCGACCATCTGGATGCGCCGGAAGGCGCGGATTGCATGGAGCGGGCCTGCCGCGCGCGCCGCGCCTGCCCGGTCGGCGCCGGACGGGCGCAGCAGCCGGACCAGGCGCTGTTCCACATGCGCGCCTTCCGGCGCGGCATGGCGCTACGGCGCGGCGGAGCCTAGGCCGAGCATCGGATCGAGCTTGCCGGCGGCGTCGAGCGCCGCCAGGTCGTCGCTGCCGCCGACATGCACGCCGTCGATGAAGATCTGCGGCACGGTGTTGCGGCCGCCCGCGCGGTTGCGCATCTCGGCGCGGCGTTCGGGATGCTCCATCACGTCGACCTCCTCGAACGTAACGCCCTTGCGCGCCAGCAGCGCCTTGGCGTGCGCGCAGTAGCCGCAGAACATCGAGGAGTAGATCTCAACCCTGGCCATCGTGGTTCCGTCTCTCGAAAGCCTTCGTCCGCCGTCATCTTGGCGCAGGCCGCGCGGCTTGTCACTGCGGGCGCACCACCCGGGCGAGCGTCAGCACGTCGACCGCGGCGGCGCCGGCCCGGCGTAGCACCTTGGCGCATTCCGCGACGGTGGCCCCGGTCGTCATCACGTCGTCCACCAGCAGCACGCGCCGCCCGGCGATCGCGGCGGCCCGGCCGGGACGCAGCGCGAAGGCGCCAGCGACGTTGGCGTGGCGATGCGCGCGGTCGAGCCGGCCTTGCGAGGGCGTGTGACGCCGGCGCACCAGCAGGTCGGGCACCACCGGCCGGGCGGCGATGCGGCCGAGCGCCAGCGCCAGCAGCGCCGACTGGTTGTAGCGCCGCCACAACAGGCGCCAGCGATGCAGGGGCACCGGCGCGATCAGCTCGCACTCCGCCAGCAGCTCGGCCCCTGCCCGCGCCATCCAGCGCGCGTAGCCGGGCGCGCCATGGGTCGCGTCGGCATGCTTGAAGCGCAGCACCAGTCCGCGCGCGCCCTCGTCGTAGCGCATCGCCGCCCGCGCGCGGTCGAAGCGCGGCGGATCGGCGACGCAGGCCGCGCACTCCAACGCCGCGGCATCGGGCGGCGCCAGCTCGAACGGCAGGCCGCAGCGCGCGCAATGCGGCGGCCCGATGAACGCCGCCTTCTCCCAGCAGGACGGGCAGAGCGCGCCCGGTTCCTCCACCACCACGCCGCAGCCCAGGCAGCGCGGCGGCAGCAGCACGTCGAGCACGCGCCGGCCGATCCGCTGCGCCGATGACTTGAGCGTGGTCCCCGCCATCATCGCACCCTAGCGCGCCCCGCAGCCGGGCGGCAGCTCGACCACGCGGAAACGGCCGACCGGGGTGATCTCCGTCGCGTCGCGCAGGCACGCGGCGAGCGGCGCGAAGTCGGTGGCGCGCGCGCCGGTCCAGGTATGGTCGCCGTCGATCACCACGCGCCGGACATCGTCGCGCGCCAGATGGTCCGCGATCATCGCGTCGAACCGCGTTCGGGCGGGGTCGTCCTTGCCCGGATAGGCCAGGCCGGGGTGGAACCACAGCGCGGGAAACGCCGAGGGCTTGCCCGCCAGCGCGGAGAGGATCGTCGCGTCGCCGATCAGCACGAAATTGCCGTCGCGTCCGCGCAGCACGTTCAACAGGTCGCGATAGGACTGGGCGCGATCCTCGGCCGCAAGGTCGCGGGCCACCATCGGCGGCAATACCCAGCGCAGCCCTGCCAGGCGCGGATCGACGACGCGCGCGTCGCCGGCGGCGCGCCAGTCCGCGCGGCGCAGTTCGTTGGCCGCGCGGGTCATGCTGGTGTCGAGGTGCAGCACCCCGACCTGGATCGCCATCATGGCGCCGACCGCCCAGGCGAGCCGGTAGCGCAGGCGCCCCATGCTATGAAAGCGCTGCTCGACCAGGAAATGCGCTAGGCCTGCCGCCAGCGGCAGCGCACCGAAGCCGAACCACGGGCTGTTGTCGGTCAGCCAGGCATAGAGGACCGCGCCCAGCACGAGCGATGTCGCCGACGCACGCGCGGCCCAACAGACAATGGCCAAGCGATCGATGGATTTCATCAGGCCACGCCAGCAGAACACCAGGACGATGACGACGGCGACCAGGCCGGGCTTGGCGACGTCATGCAGGCGGGGCGCGATCCAGCCCCAGGAAAGCCGCGCCTGCCCGGTCTCGCCGGGAAGGGTCACGAGCGACAGCCAGGCGTCGGCGACACCCGTCGCGCCAAGCGCGGCCATGCCCGGCAGCAGCACTGCCAGGACGCCAAGCGCCAGGGCGACCGGGCAAGTGCGCGGCGCGTGGAACAGTCGCGTCGCGATGCGGACCACCATGATGCCGGCGCAGACGATCATCCAGACCGACGGCATCGGCTTCGAGAGATAGGCGAGCGCGGCCACGACCGGCAGCAGGAACCAGCACAGCGGCGACGGCCGGCGCGCGCCGGCGTCCCACAGCAGGATCATGAACAGCAGCGCGCCGAATATCACCGCGTGCTGGTCGGGATAGGGCGTGCCCATCGGCGGATAGAGCGCGGCGCCCGACAGCAGCGCATAAAAGAACGGCGGACCGGGCCGGCCAAAGACCCGGTCCAAGGTCGCGTAGACCAGGACGGCGAAAGCCGCGTTCGCCAGGGCCGCATGGACGACATAGCTGGCCCACGACACGCCCGCGGCGGCGAAGATCGCCACCTGGATCGCCGACGGCACCAGCCCGGCGGGCAGCAGGAAGTCCCGGTACGGCACCTGGCCGCCCAACAGGCGCCAGCCGCCGTCCCACACGATCGACTGGTCGAGCGGCATGAACCCCTTGAAGCCGACGCTCCAGACCAGCGCCGCCGCGACCGCGGCCACGATCGCGATCGCCGCGCAATGAAGTCCCGGCCGCGTTCCGCCCAATCCCGCCCCCGATCGATGGCGGCGATCATGGCGTGGCGTTGCGCCCTTCGCAAACCGCCGGAGCCGGCCTAATGTCCGGGCATGACGGAACCCGAATTGCCCGAGGGCATGCGCGTCTTCGACCGCCGGCTGGTGCGCGCGCGGCGCGACCGCTGGTCCGGGCAGTTCGCCGAGCACGATTTCCTGTTCCGCGAGGTGGCCGACCGCCTGGCCGACCGGCTGCAGGACACGACCAGGCGTTTCCCGTTGGCGCTCGATCTCGGCAGTCGGGCGGGCATATTGGGCCGGGTGCTGGCCGGGCGCGGCGGCGTGGAGCGGCTGGTGCAGGCGGAGTTGTCGGAGCGCCTGGCACGCGGCGCCGTGGGCCACGGCGCCGTCGTCGTGGCCGACGAGGAATCCCTGCCCTTCGCCGATGCCAGCTTCGATCTGGTCCTGTCGTGCCTGTCGCTGCACTGGGCCAACGACCTGCCGGGCGCGCTGACCCAGGCGCGCCGCGCGCTGAAGCCGGACGGGCTGTTCCTGGCGGCGCTGTTCGGCCTCGGCACCCTCGGCGAATTGCGCCAGGCGCTGCTGGAGGCGGAGATCGACACATCGGGCGGCGCCGGCCCGCGCGTGTCGCCGTTCACCGAATTGCGCGACGGCGCCGCGCTGCTGCAGCGCGCGGGCCTGGCGCTGCCGGTCGCCGATGCCGACACGATCACGGTCACCTATCCCAACGCGCTGGCGCTGATGCGCGATCTGGCGCGCATGGGCGAGGCCAACGCCACCCACGCCCGCCCGCGTCGGCCGTTGCGCCGGTCGACCTTGATGCGCGCGGCGACGATCTATGCCGATCGGCACGGCGGCCCCGATGGCCGCGTGCCGGCGCGCTTTCAGGTCATCTACCTGACCGGGTGGGCGCCGCATCCCCGGCAGCCCAAGGCCCTGAAGCCGGGCAGCGCGCGGCACCGCCTGGCGGGCGCGCTGGACACCGCCGAGCGGCCGGCCGGCGACAAGGCGCGGCCGCGTTGATCTGGGTCAAGCATCGCGGCGGGGGCCCGGCCCAGACTGCGCGATATTCGGGAGTCGCATGATGCGCCTGCGCTTTGTCGGCTGCGGCGACGCTTTCGGCAGCGGCGGCCGGTTCAACACCTGCTTCCACCTGACCGGCGAGCGCACCAACGCCTTGATCGACTGCGGCGCCTCGTCGCTGATCGCGATGAAGCGCCTGGCCATCGCCGCCAACGATATCCAGGCCATCTTGGTGACGCATTTCCATGCCGATCATTTCGGCGGGATACCGTTCTTCATGCTCGACGCGCAGTTCTTCACCAAGCGGATCCAGCCGCTGACGATCGCCGGGCCGGCAGGCCTGAAGGACTGGTACGTCCGCGTGATGGAGACGGCGTTCCCGGGATCGAGCGAGACCAGGCCGCGCTTTGCCCTGACGCTCCGCGAACTGGCGCCGCGCGAGCCGGCCGCCATCGCCGGCATGGCGGTCACGCCCTTTCCGGCTCATCATGGCAATCCCGGCGGCCCGTTCTTCGCATTGCGCGTGGAGGCCGAAGGCAGGACCGTGGCCTATACCGGCGACACGGAATGGACCGAGGCACTGGTCGACGCCGCGCGGGACGCGGACCTGTTCGTCGCCGAGGCCTATTTCCGCGACAAGCGGGTCAAGTTGCACCTCGACCTCGCCACGCTGGAGCAGCATCTGCCGCGCATCCGCGCGAAGCGCGTCGTGCTGACGCACATGAGCGACGACATGCTGGCGCGCGGCGCCACGCTGGGCTACGAAACGGCCGAGGACGGCAAGGAACTGGCTTTCTGACCGCTAGAAGCGAAAGGACCGACCGATGCACAAGACAGCCTCCTTCTCCCTGCGAATCGCGGCGGTGCTGATCGTCGCGACCGCATCGCCGGTCCTCGCGGCGGGCGATGGCGCGGCGGGCCGGCGCACGGCCGAGACCTGGTGCGCCGGATGCCACTTGCTGGGCGACGAGAACAAGGCGGCGATGGCCGACGTGCCGTCCTTCCCCGTCATCGCGCAGCAGAAGACGCCCGACGCGATCCGCGCCTTCCTGTTCAACCCGCACCCGCCGATGCCGCAGTTCCGCCTGACGCGGCAGGACATCGAGGACCTGGTGCAGTTCATCACCGAACTGAAGAAGCCGTAGGCGCGCGCCGTCGTCCTTCGACAAGCTCAGGACGAGGAAAACCAAAAGGACTCCTCATCCTGAGCCTGTCGAAGGATGAGCCTGTCGAAGGATGAGCCTGTCGCCATCTGCGCCGCGACGGGCGCGCCGCTACAGGAAATCCCTCAGCATCGCCACCAGCGGCCGGTCGGCCGGCGGCATCGGGAATTCCGCCATGCGCGCGGGCTCGCACCACGCGAGCTCCTGGCCCTCGCGCGGCTTCGGGTTGCCCTTCCACACCCGGCAGACGAACAGCGGCATCAGCAGGTGGAAGTCGAGATAGCGGTGCGAGGCGAAGGTGAAAGGCGCCAGGCAGCTCGCCGTCACGTCGATGCCCAGCTCCTCCTTGAGCTCGCGGATCAACGCACGCTCGCAGGTCTCGCCTTCCTTGACCTTGCCGCCGGGAAATTCCCAGAGGCCCGCCATCGGCTTGCCCGCGGGCCGACGGGCCAGCAGCACGCGGCCGTCCGCGTCCACAAGGGCCACCGCGCTCACCAGCACGTTGCGCGCGGGCCGGTTCGACAGGGCCTTGCGCTCGATCGCGTAGACGAACACGCGCCGCATGCCGCCGCGCGCGGGGAAGTCGTAGTCCGATTCTCCCCGGAGCTTGAACCCCGAGCGCTCGAGCACGCGCCGCGACGGCGCGTTGTCGGTCAGCACCGCGCCCCACACGCGGTCCAGCCCCAGCTCGTCGAAGGCGAAGCGCACCATCCGCCGCACCGCCTCGGCGGCGTAGCCGTGGCGCCAGAAGTCGCGGCCGATCCAGTAGCCGATCTCGGCCGAGGTGGCGCCCGCCGGCGGCGCGGGCGCGTCGGGCACCGCCGGCTCCTGCTGGCTCTGGCGCAGCAGGATGGCGCCGATCGGCTGGCTGGCGTCGCGCGGCACGATGCCGAGCGCGAAATCCTGGCGCTCCTCGATGCCGCGATGGGTGGACGCGATCCAGCGCTGGGCCAGGCCCGGCGGAT
>JADZDN010000398.1 GCA_020851015.1 Alphaproteobacteria bacterium
CTCGGCCTGCCGGGCGATGCGATCGTGCTTTCCGGCAAGGTGAGCGGGGTGCAGGACCTGCTCGCCATCTATCGCGAACTCGCCGTGCGCTGCGACTATCCGCTGCATCTCGGACGGACCGAGGCCGGCATGGGCTCGAAGGGCATCGTCGCGTCCTCGGCCGCGCTCGGCATCCTGCTGCAGCGGGGTATCGGCGACACGATCCGCGTCTCGCTGACGCCCGAACCGGGCGGCGACCGCACCAAGGAGGTGATCGTCGCGCAAGAGATCCTGCAGACGATGGGCCTGCGCAATTTCACGCCGCTGGTCGCGGCCTGCCCGGGCTGCGGGCGCACCACTTCCACGGTGTTCCAGGAACTGGCCCAGGACATCCAGGGCTATGTGCGCGCGCAGATGCCGGCTTGGCGCACCAGATATGTCGGCGTGGAGACCATGCAGCTCGCCGTCATGGGCTGCATCGTCAACGGCCCGGGCGAGAGCAAGCACGCCAACATCGGCATCTCGCTGCCCGGCACCGGCGAGCAGCCGGCCGCGCCGGTGTTCATCGACGGGCAGAAGGTCATGACCCTGCGCGGCGCCAACATCGCCAACGAGTTCAAGGCGATCCTCGACAAGTACGTCGCCGAGAAATACGCGCACCGCAATTGATGCGGCGCGCGTGAGCGCTTGGCCTCGCCGATGAGCGCCGCGCCCGACCGGCTGCGCGACCATCCGGCGTTCCGCTTCTTCTGGACGGCGCGCGTCCTGACCTCCAGCGGCTTCCAGATCGCCGGCGTCGTCGTCGGCTGGAAGGTCTATGCCGACACCGGCAGCGCCTACGCGCTGGGCCTGGTCGGGCTGTTCCAGTTCCTGCCCATGCTGGTGCTGACGTTCGTCGTGGGCAGCGTCGCCGACCGCTTCGACCGGCGCCGTATCGTGATGGCCTGCCAGGCGGTCGAGTGCTTGACGCTCGCGACGCTGGCCGCCGGCATCGTCTTCGGCTTCCTGACGGTGCAGGGCATCTTCATGGCGGTGGTGGTGCTGGGCGGGGCGCGCGCGTTCGAATCGCCGACGCTCACGTCGATGCTGCCCGCGGTGGTGCCGCCATCGATTTTGCCGCGGGCGACCGCGGTCTCGGCCTCGGCGATGCAGAGCGCGACCATCGTGGCGCCGTCGCTGGCGGGGCTGCTCTACGCCATCGGCCCGGAAGTTGCCCTGGGCCTGGGATCGGCGTGCTACTTCGCGGCCCTGCTTGCCATGAGCCTGATCCGCCTGGAACGTCGGTTGTCGCCGCGCCAGCCGGTGACGCTGACCTCGATCTTCTCCGGCGCCGCCTTCATCTGGAGCCGCAAGATCATCCTTGGCGCCATCTCGCTCGACATGTTCGCGGTGCTGCTGGGCGGCGTGACGGCGCTGCTGCCGATCTTCGCGCAGGATGTGTTGCATGTCGGGCCGTGGGGCCTGGGCATGCTGCGCTCGATGCCGGCGGTGGGCGCGGTCATGATGTCGCTGGTGCTGGCGCGGGTCGACCTCCAGCCCGGCGTGGGCCGCAAGATGTTCGCCGCGGTGATCGCCTTCGGGATCGCGACGGTGATCTTCTCGGCCTCGACCAGCGTAGTCCTGTCCTGCGTGGCGCTGATAGCGATGGGCGCGGCCGACAACGTCAGCGTGGTGGTGCGCAACTCGCTGGTCCAGCTCCTGACACCTGACGAGATGCGCGGGCGCGTCAACTCGGTCAACGCGCTGTTCATCGGCACCTCGAACCAGCTCGGCGAGTTCGAGGCAGGCATGGTGGCGGGCCTGATCGGCGCGGTGCCCGCGGGCATCGTCGGCGGGGTCGGCACGATTCTGGTCGCGCTCTCGTGGATGCACCTGTTCCCGGCACTCCGCCGCGCGCAGCGATTCGTGGAGTAGGGCGCCGCTAGATTCCGAACGCGAACACCACCGCCGTCCCGGCCGCGAAGGCGGTCCAGGAGCGCCAGGTGGCGGCGGTCTCGCGGATCACGCCATGGCTCATGAGCCAGATGCCCGCCGCAAGCTTGAGGCCGGCCAGGCAGGCGAGCCAAGGCTGTCCGGCCAGGTGCAGCAGGGTCGGGTTGGCGACGAAGCCGAGCGGGATGACGAACAGCCCCATGCCCAGGCGCATCGAGAGCCACGCTACCGGCATCCACGGCGTCTTCGCGATGTTGGCGGCGATGAACACGTTGCCCGCCACCGGCGGCGTCAGCGTGCAGAGCAGCGCGTACCAGAACACGAAGAGATGGGCGTGCAGCTCGGGCAGGCCGAGCTTCTGCAACGCGGGACCGGCGACGGCGATGCAGATCAGGTAGGCGGCGGTGGTGGGCAATTCGGCGCCCAGCACCAGGCAGGCGAGCGCCGTCATCACCAGCGCCGGCCAGAGATGGCCGCCCGACAGGCTGATGATGGCCGAGGTGATCTTCACCCCCACGCCGGTCATCGCGAACACGCCGACGATGACGCCGGAGCAGACGATCACCGCGGCGATGAAGGCGGTCTGGTTGGCGGCGTCGACCAGCCCGGTCTGGAACCGCCGCCACCAGGTCGCGGACGAGATCGTGCCGGCGGAATTGACGCTCAGCAGGACCACCGTCACCGCGGTGGCGAACACGGCGGAGTAGGGCGCCGCATACTCGCCCACCATCAGCATCGCCACCAGGATGCCGAAGGGCAGCAGGAAGAACGGCGCGGTGCGCGCCACCCTGGCCCAGCCCGGCAGCTCGGACGCGGCGAGTCCGCGCAGGTCATGGCGCAATGCGAAGTGATGCGCCCCGACCCAGGCCGTGTAGAAATAGAGCAGCGCGGGCAGCAGCGCCGCGACCATGAGGTCGGCGTAGGTCGTGCGCAGGAACTCGGCCATCAGGAAGACGCCCGCGCCCATCACCGGCGGCATGATCTGGCCGCCGGTCGACGCCACCGCCTCGATCGCCGCGGCGAAGGGGCGGGGATAGCCGAGGCGGACCATGGCCGGAACGGTGATGACGCCGGTCGAAGCAACGTTGGCGGAGGCCGAGCCCGAGATCGTGCCGTACATGGCCGAGGCCATCACCGCCACCTTGGCGGCGCCGGCGCGGAACCGGCCCGCCAGCTGCGTCGACAGGGCCATGAACCCGTTGCCGGCCTCGCCCGCCGACACGAACGAACCCAGGATCAGGAACGGTACGATCAGGTCGACCGAGATGCCGGTCAGGCTGCCCCACAAGCCCCCCTCGGCGATGACCAGCGTGCCCAGCATGTATTCGACCGGCACGCCCGGATGGCCGAACTGGCCGGGAATCCAGTCGCCGAAAAATCCGTAGAGCAGCGTGAGCGCCGCGAAGGTCGGCAGCGCGGGCTGCACCGCGCGCCGCGCCATCTCCAGCACGACCAGGATGAGCACGGCCGCCAGCAGGTACTGGTCGAACCCTTTCAGCGCGCCGTACTGGTCGATCAGCGCCGGGCGGTTGACGACGACGTAGAGACAGGCGCCGCCGCCCGCCAGCGCGCAGATGCCGGCGAACAGCCGGTCCGCGGCACTCCGCGCGGGCGCGAACAGGAAGACGAAGGGAAGACCCAGCGCCAGGTGCAGCGGCCGCGCGACCAGGCTGGGGATCAGGCCGGAGAATACGAACCACAGATGCACGCCGACCGACAGGGCGGCGCAGCCGAGCAGCGCGCGGTCGCGCCAGCGCTCGCCGAGAATTCCGGCGCCGAACGCCCCGGCGTCGTCGCGGTCGATCTCGGACATCAGGCTTTTGCCGGCCCCCGCGGCCTACTGCATCGAGGCCGGAATGGGCACGCCCGCTTCCTTGTAGTACCTCGCCGCCCCGGGATGCAGCTTCTCGCCCAAGAGCTGGACCTGCTCGGGCGCGACGCCCGCCCACCACGGAAACTTGCCGGCCAGCTCGGCGCGGAATTTCCAGAAAGCCTTGACGATGGCATAGGCGGTTGCGTCGTCCATGCGCGAGGTCGCGTAGGCGCCCACGGGCATGCCGACCGTCTCGACCGGCTTGTCGACGCCCTTGTAGAGTCCGGCGGCGATGGTGACCGGGCCGGATTGGGGATCGGCGGCCAGGATCGTCTTGCGTTGCTCGGGGGTGAAGGACAGGACATTCACGCCGCCGCCCACGGCCATCTCCTGCACGCTGGGGATGGGATGCGAGCTGCAGGTGGCGAATCCGGCGATCTTGCGGTTCTTCATCGCGTCGCCCGCGGCCTTCAACTCGACGTCGATCTTGTTGACCTTGTCGGCCACGCCCAGAAGGCCCAGGATCGTGTTGGTGCGTCCCTCGCAGAAGGTTCCCTTGCCGCCCATCACGAAATCCTTGCCCGTGAGCTCGGTGACGTCGCTGACGCCAGCATCGGTGCGCACCACCAGGTGCACGGTGACGAACGGCATGGGGAACAAGGTGCGGATCGCGTCGTAGCCGGTTTCGCCCTCGAAGGGCTTCTTGCCGGCCTTGGCGTCGGCCAGCAGGTTCGGCGGCGTCGTGAAGACGAAATTGCCCGGACGCTTGGCGCCTTCCTTGACGTTCTGCACCGAGCCCTGGCTCTCCTCGATCGTCGGCAGGATCTCGCCATTCGAGTCCTGCCTGATGATTTCGCCCAGCTGGACCGTCATCGCGTAATAGGACGTGCTGTTCTGCGCGGACTTCAACGTCACGCGCGTTTCGGCCATTGCGTGCGTGGCGCACAGCAGGCTCGCCGCGCAGACGGCCAGCCTCCATCGCAGCTTCATCGAGCTTTCCTCCCCAAGACGCTCGCCAGTCTGCCAGCCCGGCAGGAAGGCGACAAGCTAGCCGAGGATGCGGTCGCCCGCGTGGCGGCGCAGCGCGCGGGTATAGCGCGGCATGATCGTGGGCATCAGCGATTCGCCTTCCGGCGGCCGGTCCACGCCGAACACCGCCTTGGGGAAGCCCAGCGGCTTCTGGATGGCCCAGATCCGGTCATGCGCGTCGGGCGGCAGGATCTCCGCCGGATCGCCCACCGCGATCCAGCCGATCGGAACCGTGGCGTCGGCCGGCAGGCGGGTCTTCAAATGCACCACCGCGTTGATGCGCACCTCGGCGCGTTCGCCGACGACCGCCTGGTTGAAGACCGTGGCGCCGGTGGCAAGGAACGCGTTGGCGCCGACCGTGCAGCCCGTCAGATAGGCGCGCGGGCCCACCAGAACGTTGTCGCCCAGCGTCAGCGGCGCGCTCGGCGCGCCCCGCAGCACGGCGGTTTCCATGATCACGCAGTTGCGGCCGATACGGATCGGGCCACCCTCGGCGGTCAGCACCGCGCCGAACATCACGGCGCTGCCCTCGCCGATCGTCACGTCGCCACTGATCACGGCGTTGGGCGCCACGTAGACGTCCTTGCCGAGCGTCGGGTTGACGCCGCGATGTTCGATCAGCATGGCTTGACTCCGCTAGATGTTCAGCTTCTTCATGATCCGTTCGGGGATCGACTTGATGATCAGCATGATGAACGCCC
>JADZDN010000399.1 GCA_020851015.1 Alphaproteobacteria bacterium
ATTCAGTGTCCTCCCAGGTTCAAACCAGATTGCCAAAGACGACGGTCGCGGTTCTTGTCGCCGCGCCCGTCTCACCCGTCTCGCCGGGTAGATTGAGCGGCAGCGCGCGGCTGGTCAAGGCTCCGATGGTTGCAGACACTGCGCCCGGAAGGCGGCCCTGGCGCCATCAAGATGACGACGCGCGGGCCGGCTCCGGCCTAGCGACCGCGGCTGCCGCGGCGGTCGTTGTCGCCCAGGAAGTCCGGGTTGAACGGCGGGAACAGGTTCACCGTCATCTGGCGGATGAAGTTGATGAACTCGGGGTGCTGCGGATCGCTGACGCCGTCGATGCTGCCATGCACCTGGGTCATCGCGGAATCGCCGCGGCAATAGGTGACGACGACGTTCACGCCGGCCGTGCCGGTGCCGCCGAGCGGCAGCGGATTGCGCCGGTCGCAGATCTGCGCGCCGGTGCGCGTGCCGCCGTCGAGCTGCCAGATCACGCGCTGCGGGGCCAGCGCGGCTTGCTGACCCGACATGCCGGGGCCGGCGCGGCCGTTGCGCAAGCCCTGCGAGACCGCCTGGGCCGTCGCCTCGACCGGGACGGGGAAGGGGTTGCCGACGACCACCGCCGGCCGGTCGCGGGATCGCCAGCGGCAGGCACAGGGCGACGGCGGCCACGGCCGCGCCGATCGCATTGCGCAGGTCCATATTCCTCTCCTTCGCATGGTTCGCGAACAAGGATGGCATGCCATGTCGCGGTCCCGCGATGCGAAGTGAACCGCGTCACATCGGCGACGAGTCCGGACCGGGAGCGGTCCGGGCTCGCGCTCCGCTTACGGGAACATCGGCTGCTGCTCGAGCGCCGTCGTCTCCGGAAAGCCGTGCATCAGGTTGAAGTTCTGCAGCGCCTGGCCGGATGCCCCCTTGACCAGGTTGTCGATCGCCGAGATCAGGATCGCGCGGCCCGGCACCCGGTCGGCGAATACGCCGATCAGGCACAGGTTCGACCCGCGCACATGGCGCGTGGCCGGGGACTGGCCCTTGGGCAGGACGCGCACGAACGGCTCGCCGGCGAAGCGCCTGGCCAGCGTGTCGCGCAGCGCGTCGGCGGTGGCGCCGTTCGCCAGCTTCACGTAGATGCTGGACAGGATGCCGCGGTTCATCGGCATCAGGTGGGGCGTGAAATTGACGATGATCGGCCGGCCGGCGGCGCGGCTGAGGCCCTGCTCGATCTCCGGCGCATGGCGGTGGCTGGCGATGCCATAGGCGTGGATGCCCTCGGCCACCTCGCCGTAGAGGCTGCCCTGCTTGGCCTCGCGCCCGGCGCCGCTGACGCCCGACTTGGCGTCGATCACGATGTCGTCGGCGTCGATCAGCCCACCCTCCACCAGCGGCACCAGCGGAAGCTGCGCGCCGGTGGGATAGCAGCCCGGATTGGCGCACAGGCGCGATTCCTTGACGGCTTCGCGCGACAATTCGGTGACGCCGTAGACCGCTTCCTTCTGCAGCTCGGGCGCCTTGTGCTCGTGGCCGTACCACTTGGCATAGGCTGCCGTGTCCGACAGGCGGAAATCGGCCGACAGGTCGACCACCTTCAGCCGTCGCGGCAGCTTGGAGATGACCTCCTGCGTGGTGGCATGCGGCAGGCAGCAGAACACGGCGTCGAGCCGGTCCCAGTCGGTGTCGGCGATCTTGACGAGCTTGGGCAGGTCGAGGCCGGCGAGGTGGGGGAACAGTTCGCCCACCGTGCCGCCGGCGTTCTTTTCGGCCGTCAGCGCGTCGATCGAGGTGCCGGGATGCCGGGCGAGCAGCCGCAGCAGTTCGGCGCCGGTATAGCCCGAGGCGCCCAGGATGCCCAACCGCACCCGATTGGCAGTGGCGTTCATGTCTGGCTCCTAGAGATAGAGTGGGGCTGCTATTTGCAGCGCTGGAAGATCGGCGTATCGAGAAATGTCTTAACGACCGGGATCTGGGTCTTACCTTCGACGGTAATCGGATCCCGGCCGGGGATACGTCGCTCCCACTCGCGGATGCCTTCGGGCGAACGCTTGTAGACGATCTCTTCGCCCGTCCCGAACTTGAGCCGGATGAAGCCTGCGTCCTCGGAATAGCCGGTGACGGTTTCCTCGTCGGCCCGGTAGGTGCCTTCGCGCAGGTAGAACCGCATCAACCGGCCCGAGGGATCCTCGGCGAACGCCACCCGCTGGGGGGCGCCGCAGAGCAGGGACCACTCGCCGATGATCGCGCGCGTGGCGCCGGCCTGGGCCTGCTGGGCAGGCGTGGCCGTCTGGGCAATGGAAGTTCCCGCCCATCCCAGTACCATCGCCAGCACGGCTGAAGCCAAACGCAGGTGCACGTCGCGTTCCTCGGTTAACGACAAATCTATGCCACGGGTCGCCGCCCCCGACAAGCGCCTGGGCGGTCCAGCCGCGGTGTGTGCGGCCGCACAGCGGCGGTATGCCGGCGGTCACAGCCTGTGAAGCAGTTCACGCGTAACTAGACCGTCACGAACGGCGCGGGCGTCGCGCCGGCCACGACGGCACAGGAGAATACCATGAACAAGATCAAAACCTTCACCCTCGCCAGCCTGCTTGGGCTGGCTGGTTTTGCGGGTGGTTTCGCGACCGAGGCGACCGCCGGCATTGTTGTGAACGACAAGCAAGGTTCGGATGGTGCGATCATCGCGGTGCTGAACCCGGCCGATCAAGGCGCCGAGCACCCGGGCGATGCGGCCGGCCGCAAGGCGGGCGGCCTGGCATCGTTGAAGGGCATAGGGTCGACCAACAACCTGTTCTCGAATAGCAAGGGCGGCGACCAGGGCAATGCCCTGCTGCTGCCGGCAGTGCAGAAGGTGCGCGAGGCGGCGCGCGGCGAGGCCGACGGGTCTGTCAAGCCGGGCGACGCGCAGGGCCTGAATTTCACCAACAGCGGTGACACCAAGGGCCTCAATTTTTCCAACCCGGGCGCCGCCAAGGGTCTGAACTTCACTAACAATGCCAACAATGCGGTCGGCGGCACCGGCGCGCCAAAGAGCCTGAACTTCACGGCAACGGCGAGGAAGTAACCCCCAAGCTTCCTTCGTCCAGGAGCGGCGGCATCCGAGACCTTGGTCACGGTGCCGCCGCTTCGTATTCGCGCAGTGCCTTCGAAAGACGCCACAACTCATGGTCATGGTTGTAACCATCATCACAGCCAAAGGTGGTCGTTCCATACTAGACTCTTCGACAAGGCAGTGACCATCGCCATGAAGGAGGTCGTCATGTCGCTCAGGTATCTCGCTATCATTTCCTGTCTGCTGGCGCCGCTGGCCGCCGCCGCTGCGGACGAACGGCCGCGCGGCTGCACGGTGGCGTGCCAGAACAACTTGCGGCCCACCGCGCTCAACTCGCTCGGTGGCGTCGCCTCGATCAATCGCCTTGCGGCCGCGAACATGCCGGCCGGCTCCGACGGAATCGGGGGCGGTAGGTGCAATGGCGCCTGCACCAACAACCTCAATCCCGGCGATGGCTCCAACGCCTATGGCACCGGCGTCTACGTTCCGGCGGCGAACGGCAATCCGGCCTCCGGCTATCCGGGGGTCGCGCACGCGGGCGTTGGCGACGCAAACGGCGCGCCATCGGCAATCGGCGGCAACAAGGCCCTGACGATCGGCAGCGCGAGAAACGATGCGGCGAAGCCGCCGGCGCGGAAATAGCGCTGCTATCCCCTGCGGCGCCGGCGTCGCTCGCCGCCCGAGGGATCGCTGGCCGCAGCTTGCTTGGGCTCCGGCAGTTTCATCGCCGCCGCCAGGTTGGGGTAGGGCGCCGTCTTGTGCGGGATCGCCATCGCCTCGACGAAATGCTCCTGGAAGCGCGGCTCGACCGCGGTCTCGACCTTCTCGACGCGGCGCACGACCGCCTCGATCTCCGCCCGCGCGCCGCGGTTGACGAGCGCGATGCGCGCGCCGGTGCCGGCGGCATTGCCGGCGGCCGAGACCTTGCGCAGCGGGCAGTCCGGGATCATGCCCAGCACCATGGCATAGGCCGTGTCGATATGGCTGCCGAAGGCGCCGGCCAGCACGATGCGGTCGACCTGCTCGACGCCGTAGCGGTCCATCAGCAGCTTTGCGCCGGCATAGAGCGCGGCCTTGGCGAGCTGGATCGCGCGCACGTCGTTCTGCGTGACGCGGATCGCCGGCTCGCCGTCGAGGATCAAGTAGGAAAAAGTGCGGCCGTCGGACTGGATGCGGCGCGAACGCGCGGCCATTCCGCCATCGATCACCCCGTCCTGGGTCAGGATGCCGCTGAGATACAGTTCGGCGATCGCCTCGATGATGCCCGAGCCGCAGATGCCGGTGACGCCCGTAGTCTCGGTCGCCGCCGCGAAGCCTGGATCGTCCGACCACAAATCGCAGCCGATCACCTTGTATTTCGGCTCCAGCGTTTCGCGGTCGATGCGCAGGCGCTCGATCGCGCCCGGCGCGGCGCGCTGGCCCGAGGAGACCTGGGCGCCTTCGAAGGCGGGGCCGGTGGGGCTGGAGGCGGCCAGCAGCCGGTTCTTGTTGCCCAGCACGATCTCGGCATTGGTGCCGACGTCGACCATCAGCATCAGCTCGTCGCTGGTCTGCGGCGATTCCGACAGGATCACGCCGGCCGTATCCGCGCCGACATGGCCGGCGATGCAGGGCAGCACGTAGACCCGCGCGCCCGGATGCAGATGCAGGCCCAGCTCGCCCGCGCGCATGGTAACGGATCGATCGACCGCCAGCGCGAAGGGCGCGCCGCCCAATTCGGTCGGGTCGATGCCCAGGAACAGGTGGTGCATGATCGGGTTGCCGACCACGGTCATCTCGACAATGTCCGCGGGCTCGATGCCGGCCGCCTTCGCCACCTCGATGGCTAGGCCGTCCACCGCCTCGCGCACGACCTGGGTCATCTCGGCGTCGCCGCCCGGGTTCATCATCACGTAGCTGACCCGGCTCATCAGGTCCTCGCCGAACCGGATCTGCGGGTTCATCACGCCCGAGGCCGCGACGACATTGCCGGTGTGCAGGTCGCACAGATGCGCGGCGATGGTGGTCGAGCCGATGTCGACCGCGAGGCCATAGATCTGGTCGTGGAACTCCGGCCAGACCGCGACGATCGTGCCGCCGCGCGCGCCGGGCACTGCCTCGCGCACCGCGACGGTGATCTTCCACTTGCCCTGGCGCAGCGCCTTCTGCAGCGCGTGCAGCACGTGAAGGTCGCAGTCCAGCCCGCGCAAATCCCACTGCGCCTCCAGCGCCTGCTCGACGCGGCGCAGGTCGCCTGAAGGATCGTGCATGTCCGGCTCGGCGACCTCGATGTAGTGCAGCGTGACCACGGGATCGACCAGCACCTTGCGCGCCTCGGCGCGCTTGCGGACGATCTGGCGATGCACCTGGCTGTCCGGCGGCACGTCGATGACCGCGTCGCCCAGCAGCTTCGCGCAGCAGGACAGGCGGCGGCTCTCGGCGAGGTTCTTCTTGGCGGCATAGGCCCGTTCCTCGGCCGCGACGGGGCTCAGGTGGTCGACGCGCGAGGTGAGGGCGAACTTGGCGAACGCGCCCTCGCTGACCGTCACCTGGCAGCGCCCGCAGATCGACCGCCCGCCGCACACCGAGTCGATGTCCACGCCCAGCCGCCGCGCGGCCGTGAGCACCGGCGTGCCGACGGGAAAGCGCCCGCGCTTGCCGGAGGGGGTGAAGACGACCAGGGCGTCGGATGTCGACGTATCGTTCATCGCGCTGGCCACCCGGCGCGGGTGCGCCGGCCCTCACCCTCCCGGCGCGGCCGCGCCGGGCCCCTCCCTCTCCCAGCTTCGCTGGGCGAGGGGCCTTTAAACCTCGCCCGCCGCAGGCGGGAGAGGGTGGAGAGCGAAGGCGAGCCGGGTG